>CAYYHR010000053.1:0-18806 GCA_964471705.1 uncultured Chromatiaceae bacterium | reverse complement strand
AAAAGAATCAATGTGTTATATTTCCATGTAGCCGTCATGGTGTTGAGGTCTGTACTACGGTATCGCCGGGAACATCCGATCCTTGCAGAAAGTGCATGCATTCGTGGTGCAGTACTGGCGCAAGATGCTGAGCAGCCGCAGTCGTAAGGGCTACGTTCCGTGGGAGCTCTTCCACCGGATCTTAGCGCGCTTTCCGTTGCAGCGGCCAAAACTGTACCTTCCGTATCGGGAGTTACAGGCAATCGCTGTGCTGTGAATCTTTCACGTTTCGAAGAGCGTAGTGCGGGAAATCCGCACGCTACGTTCTGTGGGAGCCGGAGGCGGGTGACTGCCTCCGGCGACCCGGTGTCGGGGACGTACCGTTGTGCGGACACGATATTGTGGCACCGCCGGGAAACCAGGCGGCAACAGAGAAGACAAACTGTGTCCTAGCGCGGCGGGAGAAACCGACCTACTCACCAAAACCGCACGCCGGGATCTGTGCAGGGGGCGCCGGGTAACCGGCGTCCCTACTGCGACCCGTTACTTAGCGCAGCTGTAATGGTAGAGTTGCGGGATGAGTCCCTACCCATCCGGATGACGGGATCGGCCCTGATCCTCTACGAGGGGGAAAACGACCCATGACCAGCCAATCGGCAGAGGAGAGCGGTAGATCGGCGGAGCCCATGGCCGAGAGCGACGTTGCCGCTTTTCTCGAAGCGCACCCGGATTTCTTCGAGCATCAACCGGACCTGGTGGCCAGGCTGAGGGTGCCCCATGCGAGTGGGCGTGCCGTATCCCTGATCGAGCACCAGGTCGCGGTGCTTCGTACTCAGCTGCAGACCGAGCGGCGGCGCCTCGCCCATCTGATCGCCAGGGCCCAGGAGTTCGAGACCCTGTCCACACGCCTTCATCATCTGTATCTGCATCTCATCGCCGCCGGGGACCTGGAGCAGGTAGAGTCGGTTCTGCACGAAGTGATGAGCCGGGAGTTCAACGCCGAGGCGGTGTCCCTGAAGCTTTTCCCGGTCGGCGAGTCCGACGCTGCCGATTCTGATCCGGCGGTAGCCGCATTTCTCGGGTTTCTGGATCGAGAGCACTCCCTTTGTGGTCCCTTGGAGCCGGAGCGCAACCTCGTGCTGTTCGGTGACCGGAGCGAAGCCATTCGGTCCGCCGCCCTCATCCCCGTCCGCACGGAAGACCGCTGTGGGGTGCTTGCCATCGGCAGCAGCGATCACGGGCGTTTCGGGGCGGAGATGGGCACGGATCTGCTCGACCGGCTCGGCGAGATCGTCAGCCACAAGCTCCGAGTGCTGCAAGAAACGGATGGCTGAGATCGGCCCCGAAGAACTTGCGGAAGCCTTTCTCCATCACCTGACTCACGTGCGCCGTCTGTCCCGGCACACCCTGACCAACTACCGTCGTGACCTGGACCGCTTCCGTGAGTGGCTCGACGGAGGACGGGGTTGCACCTGGGGGCAGGTCGATCAACAGAGGGTTCGCGCTTATGTCGCCTGGCGTCACCGTGGGGGCGCCTCCGGCAGGACGTTGCAAAGGGAGCTGTCCACCCTGCGCAGCTTTTATCGATACTTGCTGCGGGAGGGACTGGTCGGGCACAACCCGGCGCAGGGCGTGCGCGCCCCGAAGACCCCACGCAAGCTGCCCGCCACCCTGGACGCGGATCAGCTCTGCGGGCTGCTCGACAAGGGGGATGATGATCCCTTGGCGCTCCGCGACACCGCCATGATCGAGCTCTTCTATTCTTCGGGACTGCGGTTAGCGGAGCTGATCGCCATCGATGTCGGCGACATCGACGCAAACGACGCCACCCTGGAGGTCACCGGGAAGGGGGCCAAGGCCCGACGGGTGCCGGTGGGGAGCAAGGCCCTGGAGGCCATCGCACGCTGGCTGAGGGTACGTGGCGGCTATGCGGGAACGGACGAGCCTGCCTTGTTCGTGAGCCGGCGCGGCAACCGCATCCACCCCCGCACCGTGCAGCAGCGGCTACAGCGTTGGGCTACGATGCAGAGCGCCACGCGCAATCTTCACCCCCATCTACTTCGCCATTCCTTCGCCAGCCATTTGCTCGAGTCGTCCGGCGACCTGCGCGCGGTCCAGGAGCTCCTCGGTCACTCGGACATCAGCACGACTCAGATCTATACCCACCTGGACTTCCAGCACCTGGCCCAGGTCTACGACAAGACACACCCGCGCGCCAAGAAGAAGACCTCGGGATCTCGTTGACAGGGGTCTGTCCGGTCGAAGTTGGCGATACTTGTTGCCGCGTTGCGCTGTGGATCAGAGGCTTGCGAGCCCCCGCGACAGGTCCGCTTGAATGTCCTCGATGTCTTCGAGCCCGGCGGCGACTCGGATGAGGCCCTCGCTGATCCTTGCCGCCTCGCGCTCTGCGTCGGTGAGACGGCCATGGGTAGTGGTGGCCGGATGGGTGATGGTCGTCTTGGTGTCTCCGAGATTCGCGGTGATGGAGACCCATTTTAGGGAGTCGATGACCCGCCAGGCAGCCTCCCTACCGCCGCGGACCTCGAAGGAGACGATGCCGCCGCCGGTGCGCTGCTGTACCCCGACCAAGTGGCGCTGGGGATGGGAGTCGAGCCCGGGATAGTGCACCCTTTCCACGCCCGGCTGTTCCTGAAGCCACCGGGCCAGGGCCAGTGCACTTCGGGAGTGGGCGAGCATGCGCAGCTCCAGGGTCTCCAGCCCCTTGAGGAACACCCAGGCATTGAACGGACTCATGCTGGGTCCGGCGGTGCGTAGCACGCCGAAGACCTCTTCCCCGACGAGCTTGCGGTTGCCGACGATGGCACCGCCGATACAGCGTCCTTGGCCGTCCAGATACTTGGTGGCTGAGTGCATCACCAAGTCGGCCCCCAGGCTCAGGGGACGTTGCAGGGCCGGGGTACAGAAGCAGTTGTCGACGACCAGCAGACACTGGTGGGCGTGGGCGAGGGTTGCCAGTGCCTGGATGTCCACCATCTCGGTCAAGGGGTTCGAAGGTGTTTCCAGGAAAAGCAGGCGTGTATCGGAATCGATCGCGCTCTCCCAGGCTTCCAGATCCGCAGGTGGCACATAAGTTGTCTGGATCCCGAAGCGGGTCAGATACTTGTTGAAGAGAATAGTGGTGGTGCCGAAGATGCTCTGGGAGGAGAGGATTCGATCCCCCGCCTTCAGCAGCCCCATGCAGATGCTCAGGATCGCCGACATGCCCGAGGCGGTGGCGACGCAGCATTCTCCACCCTCCATGGCCGCCAGCCGCTCCTCGAATGTGGACACTGTCGGGTTGGTGAATCTGGAATAGATGTTTCCCGACTCGTCCCCCGCAAAGCGGGCCGCCGCCTCGCGCGCGCTCGCGAAGACATAGCTGGAAGTCGTGAAGATGGGCTCGCCGTGCTCGCCCTCCGGCGTCCGGTGGTGGCCGGTGCGGATGGCGAGGGTGGCGAGGGCCGGCCGATCTCTCTCGCTCATGAACGGGGACTCCCCGCCCCGTTCCCGAGGCCTTGTGTCAGGGTGATTGGGAAAATCGTTGCTGGGTGACTGCACATGTGGATTTCGATGTCTCGCTGAGCCAGGGTTTTGCGGTCAGTTGCAATAGGAAGATACAGGCGCAGAGGTGAGGCCGCTCTAAGCGGTGTTGTAGAGCTCGATAATCGTCTCGCTGCGCCCGGATCTGGACTCCTTGGCACCGTCGTTGCGGTCTCTTTCGAGCCGGTCCAGATACTGGACAGTAACGTCCCCGGTGATGTAATCGCTGTCGAATACCGAAGTATCGAAGCGGTCGACGTCGCTCTTCCCCTTCTTCTGAACCGCCTCGATCAGGTCGTCGAGATCCTGGAAGATGAGCCCGTCCGCCTGGAGCAATCGACAGACCTCCTCTTCGGAACGGCCATGGGCGATCAACTCGCTCGCGGCGGGCATGTCGATGCCGTAGACGTTGGGGTAGCGCACCGGCGGGGCGGCGGAGGCGAAATACACGCGCTTGGCACCCGCGTCCCGCGCCATCTGGATGATCTGCTGAGAGGTGGTTCCCCGTACGATGGAATCATCCACCAGGAGCACGCTCTTCTTCCGGAACTCCAGATTGATCGCGTTGAGCTTCTGGCGTACGGACTTTTTGCGCACTTTCTGCCCCGGCATGATGAAGGTACGCCCGATGTAGCGGTTTTTGATGAATCCTTCGGCAAAGCCGATACCCAGCGCATTGGCGACCTGCAGGGCAGCGGTACGGCTCGTCTCGGGCACCGGGATGACGACATCGATGTTGATGCCTTTCCACTCGCGCTTGATCTTCGCGGCGAGCTTCTTGCCCATGCGCAAGCGCGCCTTGTGGACCGAGATGTTGTCGATGATGGAGTCCGGCCGCGCGAAATAGACGAACTCGAAGATACAGGGCGAGAGCACCGGCTGCTCAGCGCATTGTCTCCTGTAAAGCCTGCCATCCGCGTGGATGAAGACCGCCTCGCCGGGCGCGATGTCCGCAATGAGCTGGAACCCCAGGGTATCCAGGGCCACGCTCTCGGAGGCAATCATGTACTCGACGCCCTCCTCGGTCACGCGCTTGCCGTAGACGATGGGCCGGATGCCGTGGGGATCGCGGAAGCCGCAGATGCCGAATCCCGGGATCATCAGGACGGCCGCGTAGCCCCCGCGGCAGCGCCGATGGACCCCCGCCACCGCATCGAAGATGTCCTGCTCGTCGATGCGCAGCTTGCCCTGGATCTGGAGCTCGTGAGCAAAGATGTTGAGCAGGACCTCGGAGTCGGACTCGGTGTTCAGGTGGCGAAGATCTTCAACGTACAGGTCGCGTTTGAGATCCTCGGCATTGGTCAGGTTGCCGTTGTGGGCAAGCACGATCCCGTAGGGAGAGTTGACGTAGAAGGGTTGGGCCTCTGCCGAGCTCGAGACGCCCGCCGTTGGATAGCGCACGTGCCCCAGGCCCATGTTGCCCCGCAGATCGATCATGTGCCTGGTGCGGAAGACGTCCCGCACCAACCCCTTGTCCTTACGCAGGTGGAGCTTCTCTCCTTCGCTGGTGACGATGCCGGCGGCGTCCTGTCCACGGTGCTGCAGGACGAGCAGCGCGTCGTATAGGGATTGGTTGATAGGCCCCCTGCCGACGATTCCGACTATGCCGCACATGGAGCACCTCGTTGGGCTAGAGGGTCTTCAGCTTGTCCACGGCCGCCGGCGGGACCTGGTCCAGGACCCGTTGCGCCAGGACTTGAAAGCGCCCGATGAGGGACGACTCCTGCCACCAGGGGTCTTCCTGCAAGGGGGTGAGCGCACCGAGGAACACCAGCATTGCAACCATGATTGCCCCTCTGGCGACGCCGAAAACGAGCCCCAGGGTACGATCCGTGCCTGTAAGCCCGGTCTTGCGCACCAGCCTGTACAGAAAATGTCCGAAAATCGCCCCGAGGATCAACATCAGGGCGACCAGACTCGCGAAGGCCACGCCGAGCCGGATTTTGGGGCTCGGGAGCCAGCGTATTAGCTCGCCGGCGAGCTCCTTGTGGAAGGCCCAGGCGATCAGCAGGGCGCCGAGCCAGATGACGAAGGAAAGCACCTCGCGCATGAGACCGCGCGCGAGCCCGACCAGCGCAGATAGCGCAATGAGCCCGACGATTGCTAAATCGACCCAGACCATTTCGGCTCGCCTGTCAGGGGTAACGCTGAACCTGGCCCTTCATCCCCGTCTTCTTCTCCAGGGACGCGGCCATGAGCTCGATCTGCTTGTGCTCTGTTTCCGGGCCGATGCGCACCCGGTGCCAGAGCTTATGCTTCACTTCGGCTTCTTCCATGTAGGCGGGAAATCCCTTGGCGCGCAGCTCCTGCACCAGCGCGTAGGCACGTGCCCGGTCCCGGAGGCTTGCCACCTGTATGATCCAGGAACCGGTGCCTGTGCCCTTCTGCGCCGGCGGGCGCGAGGGAGTCGGCCTGGACGTCGGGGCGGGTCTCGATTTAGCTACCGGCTTTGCCGCGGGTGGTCTTTCCTCGACCGGGGCGGATGCCGGCTGCTCGGACTCGGCGGTAGGCTCGGATATAGTCGGTGGCTCGGATTCCGGGCCGCTCTCGACTTCGGGCTGATAATCCGGCTCCGCCGTAGCCGGGGCCTCGTAGAAGCTCGTCGGTGGTAGCTCCCGAGGCGGTGGGAGAGATTCGGGGGCCGGCTGTTCGGACGCGGCCGGCGAGGAGGGAAAAGTCTCGGCCGATCCTTCCCCGCGGGAGGCGTCATACGCACGATCGAAGTCCGGGCGAGGAGGGATGGACATATCCTCCTCCGGTATCGGAGGCGGGGTCTTCTCCTCCAAAAGCATGGGAAGAAAGATCACCGCCAGCACCACCAGAACGGCAGTACCGACCAAACGTCGTTTCGCCCCTTCCTCCATTAGAGTTCCCGCAACAGCTTAGCACCGAGTGGAATTTTCGGAGGGGGCGAGCCCCGACCGAGCCGATTCCCGAAGTATATCAGGACGAGGGTCGGCTGTGCCTCCAGCGCAAGGCGGCCTCGACCGTCGTGAAGGACCCGAAGGCCAGGACGCAGTCGCCCGGACGTGCGTCTCCTTCCGCACGCTGAAGCGCCTCGGTGATGCTCCCGCAACAATGCAGATCCAGGCTCATACCGATCCCCGCCATCCCTGTGCGCAGATCCGAGACGGGCAGTGACCGTGGATCGGCGCACTGCCCCAGATACCAGGCATGCACATGCTCGGCGAGGGGCTCGGCGATGGCCTTCGGGTCCCGCCCTTTCAGGATGCCGAGCACCGCGTGCAGGCGGCCGCTGCATCCGAAGGAGCGCAGGTTCTGCGCCAGGGCTCGGGCTGCCTGCTCGTTGTGGGCGACATCCAGGATCCAGGTCACAGGTCCCGACAGGACTTGGAACCGTCCGTCCAGGCGCGCCTGTCTCAAGCCGAGGCCCAGCTGCCCGGTAGTCACTGGCAGCCGCCCTTGCAGGCAGGCGCATGCCATCAACGAGGTCGCCGCGTTGTCGAGCTGGAAGTCTCCGCGCAGGGCGGGCGCAGGCAGCCTCGTCTTAGAAGGTCCGGGACCGCTCCAGCTCCACCAGCCGGCAGGTCCTCGCGCCCAGTCGAAATCGCGCCCGAGCACCAGGAGATCACATCCCAGGGCGTCAGCCTTCGCAATGAGTGCGGGGGAGGGGGCGCGATGTCCGACGACTGCGGGCCGTCCGGGACGAAAGATACCGGCCTTCTCGGCGGCGATCTGGTCCAGGGAGTCTCCGAGCCAGTCAGTATGGTCCAGCCCGATGGTCGTTACCAGGGATACGTCCGGATCCAGGATATTCACGGCGTCGAGGCGTCCGCCGAGGCCCACTTCGAGGATGGCCACTTCCGGTGCTGCACGGACGAACAGGTCCAGGGCGGCCAGGGTACCGAATTCGAAGTAGGTCAGGGTTTCCGCCCTGCGTGCCTGGTCCACCCGCTCGAAGGCGGCGCACAGGGCCGAATCCTCGATCTCTCGGCCATCCAGGCGGATGCGCTCGTTGTAGCGCAGCAGGTGCGGGGATGTGTAGCAGGCGGTACGGTAGCCGCCTGCGCGGTAGATGGACTCGAGCATTGCGACGCAGGAGCCCTTGCCATTGGTGCCGGCAATGGTGATGACGGGGAAGGGAACCGCAGCCGAATGTAGCCGTGACCAGACGGCGGCGACCCGCTTCAGCCCGAGATCGATGGCCGTCGGGTGCAGGGTTTCCTGCCAGCGCAGCCACCCCTGCAGGTCATCGAATCTCAATAGATGCGCCGTCTCAGGGCCGCGGGCGATGGGTGAGCATGGCGATCAGGTCGGCAATGCGGTCACGCATTTCGCGGCGGTCCAGGATCATGTCGAGTGCGCCGTGCTCGAGCAGGAACTCGCTTCGCTGAAAGCCCTCCGGCAGCTTCTCGCGCACGGTCTGCTCGATCACGCGGGGACCGGCGAAGCCGATCAAGGCATTGGGCTCGGCCAGGTTCAGGTCTCCCAGCATGGCCAAGCTGGCCGAGACACCTCCCATGGTGGGGTCCGTCATCACGGAGATGAACGGCAGGCTGCGCTCCTGCAGTCGTCCCAGGGCAGTGCTGGTCTTGGCCATTTGCATCAGGGAGAAGAGGGATTCCTGCATGCGCGCGCCGCCGCTTGCCGCGAAGGAGACGACCGCCGCGCCGTTCCGGAGGGCCGCGTCGATCCCCCGGACGAAACGCTCGCCCACCACCGATCCCATGGACCCGCCCATGAAGCCGAACTCGAAGGCGGCGGCCACCACGTCCAGGCCCTCGAGGCGTCCGCGTATCACCACCAGGGCCTCCGACTCCGCGGTCTGCTTCTGTGCCGCGGACAGGCGCTCCTTGTATTTCTTCAGGTCTTTGAATTTAAGTGGATCATCCGAGGCGATCTCGGACCCGATCTCCTCGCGCGGCTCGGGGTCGAGAAACGTGTCCAGTCGGCGGCGCGCCGTGAGCCGGTTGTGGTGACCGCATCTGGGGCAGACTTCCAGATTACGCTCCAGCTCGGCACGGTAGAGGATGGCACTGCAGGCTGGGCACTTGGCCCACACCCCCTCCGGTACCCCACGTTTGGTAATCGCCTCCGTGCGGATGCTCCCGGGCATCAACTTGTCGAGCCAGCTCATTTCCATCAGGTCTGGATCCGCGATATGGGATTCTGCTCAGAGGCCCGCCGCGACGTCGATCGCAGCCCGCAGGTCCCGGAGGAAATCGGCGACGACTTCCGGAATGCGCTCCGGCTCGGGCGCCAGATCTTCCATCCGTTGGACGATGGCGCTGCCCACGATGACGGCATCCGCCACCTGGGCGATACAGGCGGCGGTGTCGGCGTCCTTGATGCCGAAGCCCACGCCCACCGGCAGGTCGATGATCCGTCGAATCGATGCCAGCTTGGCCGCCACTTCCTCCAGGTCCAGGTGTCCTGCACCGGTAACTCCCTTTACGGAGACGTAGTAGACGAATCCGGAGGCCGCATCTGCGATCTTGGCGATCCGCTCCTCGGTGGAGGTCGGGGCGAGGAGATAGACCAGCTCCAGTTGCGCCGAGCGCATTCCGGCCACCAGATCGTGACTTTCCTCCGGCGGTAGGTCGACCACCAGCGCCCCGTCAAGGCCGGCGTCTCTCGCCTGCGTCACGAAGTCTTCGTATCCCATGACCTCGATGGGATTGAGGTAACCCATGAGGATGACCGGCGTCTCTGCATCGTCCGCACGGAACGCCCGGACCATTCCGAGCACGTCGTGCAGGCTGACGTGATGGCGCAGGGCACGCTCGCTGGAGCGCTGTATGACCGGCCCGTCGGCCATGGGGTCCGAGAAGGGGACCCCGAGCTCGATCATGTCGGCACCCGCCGCCACCATCGCATGCATCAGGGGAAGGGTGACGGATGGGGCCGGATCACCGGCGGTGATGAAGGGAACCAAGGCCGTCCGATCCTGCTGCGCGAGGGACTCGAAGCGCCGGGGAATCCTGCTCATAGCACCATGCCCTCCCGTGCGGCCACTGTGTGCATGTCCTTGTCCCCCCGCCCGGAGAGGTTGACGAGGATTGTCCGGTCCCTGGCCATGGTCGGGGCCAACTTGGCCGCGTAGGCGAGGGCATGGCTGGACTCGAGGGCCGGGATGATGCCCTCGATGCGGGTCAGGGCATGGAAGGCACCCAATGCCTCCTCGTCTGTGATCGCCACGTAGCGGGCGCGCCCGCTGTCCTTGAGCCAGGCGTGCTCGGGCCCGACACCCGGGTAGTCGAGACCGGCGGAGATGGAGTGGGTCTCGATGATCTGCCCGTCCTCGTCCTCCATCAGGTAGGTGCGGTTGCCGTGCAGCACACCTGGTTTACCGGCACAGAGGGGCGCCGCATGATGGCCGGTCGCCAGTCCCTCACCCGCCGCCTCGACGCCGTAGATGGCGACGTTCGCGTCGTCGAGGAAGGGGTGGAATAGCCCGATGGCGTTGGATCCACCGCCGACGCAGGCCACCAGGGCGTCGGGGAGACGTCCGGATCGCTCGAGCATCTGGGCCCGTGCCTCGCGCCCGATCACCGTCTGAAAGTCCCGGACCATGGCCGGATATGGGTGCGGGCCGGCCACAGTGCCGATGATGTAGAAGGTGTCGTCCACGTTGGTCACCCAGTCGCGCATCGCCTCGTTGAGCGCATCCTTCAGGGTGCGTGAGCCGGATTTTACCGAGACTACGCTGGCACCCAGGAGTCGCATCCGGTAGACATTGGCCTCCTGGCGCGCCACGTCCACCTCGCCCATGTAGACGACACAGGTGAGACCCAGCCGCGCCGCTACGGTGGCGGTGGCAACACCATGCTGACCGGCCCCGGTCTCCGCGATGATGCGGGTCTTGCCCATGCGCCTTGCCAGCAGGGCCTGACCGACGGTGTTGTTCACCTTGTGGGCACCGGTGTGGTTCAGATCTTCGCGCTTGAGGAAGATCTGGGCGCCGCCCAGTTCCCGGCTCCAGCGCTCGGCGTGATAGACCGGGGACGGGCGTCCGACATAGTCGCGCAGGTCTGCGTCCAGCTCGGCGAGAAAGGTCTCGTCGTTCAGGTAGTGCTCGTAGGCCGTCCGAAGCTCCTGCAGGGGGTACATAAGGGTCTCGGGAACGAACATGCCGCCGTAATGCCCGAAGTGGCCTCCGGCATCCGGCAGTCGATACCTGTCATTGGGATTTGTCGCCATCTCTCACACCTTGCAGGAATGCCTCCATCTTGGCCCGGTCTTTCACACCCTTTGCCGACTCGACCCCCCCACTGACGTCGACGGCGTAGGGACCGACCCGCCGTACCGCCTCTGCCACATTGTGCGGGGTCAGCCCGCCGGCCAGGATGATACGCGGAGCGAGCCATTCAGGCACCAGATCCCAGTCGAAACGGCGGCCGGTTCCGCCGGCGGTTGCCGGATCGTAGGTGTCCAGGAGCAATCCGCGGGCCCCGGCATAGCGCTCACACTGTGCCTGGAGGTTCGTCTCCGAACGCATGCGTATCGCCTTGATCCAGGGTCTGCCGAATGCCCCGCAGTAGTCCGGGGGCTCTTCTCCGTGGAACTGCAGGGAGTCGAACGGAGCCCGTTCGAGCACGGCTCGCACGAAATCGGGCTCGGCGTCCACGAACAGGCCCACGCTGGTCACGAAAGGGGGCAGCAGGCTCAGCAATATCTGGGCCTGCTCTTTCTCCACGGCACGCGAGCTCGGCGCATGGAGCACCAGCCCGATGGCGTCGGCGCCGATATCGACGGCTGCTTTCAGGTCCGAGTCCCTCGTCAATCCGCAGATCTTAACTCGGGTCCGCCCCGTTCGTGTATGTTTCGTCACAGATTCAGATGCGTCGCCTGCGGTGCAGACTGAGGCAGGTCAAACCGCGCCGGGTAGTCCGCCCGCAGGAAATACAAACCCTGAGGTGGGGCGGTGACACCAGCTTGCGCCCGGTTGCGGATCTGCAGCAGATCGCTCATCCAGGACACGGGTCTGTCTCCGCATCCGACCGCCATGAGGGCCCCGGCGATATTGCGTACCATGTGATGGAGGAAGCCGTCGGCCCCGATGCGCAGAATCAGCGCTTGTCCATGTCTTTCGATGTCGAGGTAGCTCACGGATCGCACCGGGCTCTTCGCCTGGCATCCGAGGGCGCGGAAGCTGGAGAAGTCATGTGTGCCGATGAGATCCATCGCGGCACGGCGCATCGCATCCAGATCCAGGTCTCGGTGCACCCATGTCGCCCGGTTTCGCATCAAGGAAGGTCGCGTCGGTCGCGAGAGGATTAGATAGACATAATGCCGAGCTGTAGCCCGAAAACGGGCGTGAAATTGCGGGCCCACCGATCGTGCCCACAGCACGTTGATGTCCGGCGACAAATTGGCGTTCGTGCCGAGCGTCCAAGAGCGCTCGCTACGGAGCGCGCCCGTGTCGAAATGGATCACCTGCTCAATGGCGTGAACACCGGCGTCGGTGCGTCCCGCACAGTGAACGCGCACGGCGTGATCGGCAACCTTGCCGATTGCTTGCTCCAGCCACTCTTGGATCGTACGTGCCTCTTTCTGGAGTTGGAAGCCGTGAAACCCACTGCCGTCATATTCCACCCCCATGGCGATGCGCATAGTTCCGTTGGTCGGCATTGCCTCAACCATTGCGTCCACGGCTCCGACGCATCTCGGGTAGAGATGGGAAATTCCGATCGCTCAAGCGAATGGTTGTAGATAAGCGAGATCCGCACCAAGCGGCGGGACTCAGGTCAGCCCAGCCGCTCCATCATCGCCCTTGCCTCGGCGCGCTGGGTCTCGTTGCCCTCCCGATCGACCTCCTCCAAGAGGATTCTCGCCGCTTCCGGATCTTCCATCTCTATGTAGGCCCGTGCGAGATCGATTTTGGTGGCCACTTCGCCCGACATACCAGAATCCTTCTGCCAATGGGACGAGTACCACTGGGGTAAGGAGAAATCACTATCGAGGATATCTATGCTCGGCTGCGAAACGTCAAGGAGATCCACCTGAGAATCGTTCGGGAGCTTCGAGACATCTTCCAGAGACAAGGGATCGAGGTGGGGGGAGGCGCTGGAAACCGCGGTAGAGCCGTCTTGCTCGAGATCATCGAGCTCTTCGAGCTGAATCTCCAAATCCGAAGTTGCTTCGCGAGTCGGAAACGACGCTTCGTCGAGAGGGGCGGAAAGCTCGGTACTCATGATGTCCAGATCTTCGATGTCGAGATCCATGTCCTGCGATGGCGGTCCAGGCGAGTCGACTTGGGTCGGCGTGGCCTGGCTCTGGCTTGGAGAGTCCAACGGACGCAGCCCGGTTTCCGTATCCGGCTCCGGCGTTGGATCAGGACGTACCTTCCCCAGGCTGGGAATCTTTGCCTGTGGCATCGATCGCTCGACGTTCTCTGCGGGCGGAGCGGCGGAGCGTACCGCTCCACCGGGAACGATCGGGTTCGGACCTTCGCTACTGTCACCCTCGAGGTTTTCCAACAACCCGCTGATCCTGTTCCATTGGTCCGGATCGGTCCGATCACTCCCCACCCTGTGCAGGTGCTCCAGGAGTGTCTTCAAGTGCTTCGTATCTCGCGCGCCGTAATAGGCATCGGCGAGCTTGTATTTGGCGTCGAGCCTATTGGGCGAGGCATTGATTTCTTCCTCCAAGATGGCTGCCGCCTCCCGATAGCGTCCGTAGGCGATGTAAACGTCGGCTTCGGAAAGGACGTCTCTTTCTTCCGTTCCCGCTCCCAAGTTTCCGAGCTCGCTGGAAGGGGAGGGGTCCTTCAGATCCGAGACAACATCCAGTGGTGGCTGCTCCGTCGCCGGAGAGGCGGTGCGGACGCTTGCCGGTGCTGTAGCCGGGGTGGTCGGTGGAAGATCTGCAGGGACCAAGGTCTCTTCCGGTCGTTGGCGCTGTCGGACGTAGATCCAGCCGAGAATCAAGAGCAGAAGTGCCAGTGACAGGATCAACGGGACGGGGGGGCGGGAGACAGACTCCCAGAAGGAACGATCGGTATCCGACGCTGCCTGCGAGTGATCGCTGCTGGTAGCCTCTTCGGGGTCGGAGTGCGATGTACCCGCAGACGGGGCATCTTCGCGAGTCGAAGCCGCTGCAATGCCGCTTCTTACTGTTTCTTCCGGCTTTCCGTGGGGCTCGATCTGGGAGGCAGGAGCATCGGCCAAGGAGGCGAGACCGGCGCCCTCCGATTGCCTGGATTCGGACTTCTGGAGGGCGGCGAACCGTTCGTTGCTCAGCTCGAGCAGCCGTTGTATATCAGACAGTTGACCTTCCAGCTCGCGGATTCGTCCGCGAAGCTCCTCGGTCTCCTGGCGGGTGCTTTCTCCGGCTTCCTGGACGAGCAGAAGGTCGTCCTTGATTGTACCGATCCCAGGTCGCCCCTCACCCCCGGTGGGAGTTTGCTCATGCTGGCCTGGGAGCCCGGTAGGTACCGTCTCCGCAGGAGTTCCCGATGCTCGGTCGTGCTCTGCTGTCTCCGCAGTCGTGTGGGGTGAGGGCTGTGGTGATGGCACCGGCTGTGTCTGCGCCGCGTCCGTGGTTTTGGCCCAAGGCGCGCGCTCCGGTATGCCGGCGATCTGGAGCCGGTTTTCCGGCTGAGACGCGGAGATATCGGTCAGGGGAGCCGCGGTTACACGCTCTCCGCGAATGGCGGCCTTGAACTCTCGATCCGCCTGCCCTTCATTGAGGGCGAACAGCTCATTAGCCGATGGGATCTCCAGGACCGCGCCAACTCTGAGTTGGTTGATATTCCCGTGAATGAATGCCGCTTGGTTGGCTCGGTACAAGGCCAACGCGGTCTGGGCGACGGACGCCCCGGCGGCAGGGGCCATGTTGCGCGCAATCCCCCACAGATTCGAGCCCTTCTGCACGGGCCCGTGATGCATCGGAAACGCAGATGTGTCGACTGACGCAGGCAAGTGGGGGTGTTGCACCCGCCTCGGTGGCGGGCGATTCACCGTGACCGGGGGGTCGAGGAGGACCGTGTACTCCTTGATCAACTGACCTTTCGGCCAATCGATCCGGACGAGAAAATCCAAAAATGGCTCTTTGATCGGCTCGTGGCTGGTCACCAGGATGGCGGCTCGTCCGTTCGAGGAGATCTGCGGACGAAACTCGAGATTCGAAAGAAAAAAGGGCCGCTCGGTGCCCATCTTTGCGAACTCGGCCTCGGAGGCGAGTGATACCTTGACCGACTCCAGCTCATCGGTCGCAACGTCCGACAGGTCGATTTGTGCTACGAAGGGTTCGTTGAGGGCTGATTGGGCCCGTATGTCACCGAGCTCAAGCGCGCCCGAAACACCCGGCAAGAGAGCGAAGGCGAGCGTGGATACGAGAGCTGAATAGCGAAACATCCTGCACCCCCGCTTACCGAACGGCAACCGGTCTTCGAAACATACGCGAAAAGCCATGCGCCAAGCTCACGATCTTTTTCAAGTAAGGACGTATCTCTCGGGCCTATGTCTAACCCATATTTCTAAAGAATATATCCTAACTATTGGAGAACACCAAGGTTTCCCTTGTCATCGGCTCTCGATCAGCAAACGGAGCATGCGCCGCAGAGGCTCGGCTGCTCCCCAGAGGAGCTGATCACCGACGGTAAAGGCCGTGAGGTAACGCTTGCCCAGTTTCATTTTGCGGAGTCGTCCGATCGGCACATCCAAAGTGCCAGCGACAGCGGCGGGTGAAAGTGCCTGCACGGATGCTTCCCGCTGGTTGGATACCAGCTTTACCCAGTCGTTGTCCGAGCCGATCATGTCTTCAATCTCGTCCATCGGGACTTGCCTGGCGAGCTTGATGGTCAAGCCCTGGCTGTGGCAGCGCATGGTCCCTACACGCACACAGATGCCGTCGATGGGAACAGGGCGATCCTCCAATCCGAGGATTTTGTTGGTTTCCGCCATGCCCTTCCATTCTTCCCGGCTCTGGCCGTTGGCGAGTTGGGTGTCGATCCAGGGGATCAGGCTGCCCGCCAAGGGGATGCCGAACTGGGCTCTGGGAAAATCGGTACTGCGCATGGTCTCTGTGACCACGCGGTCGATCTCCAGGATCGCAGATGCCGGATCATCCAATATCGCAGCCACCTCCGCGTGGAGGGCGCCCATCTGCTGAAGCAGTTCGCGCATGTGCCGGGCCCCAGCACCGGAGGCAGCCTGATAGGTCATGGCGCTGACCCATTCCACGATGCCGTGTCGAAACAATCCCCCCACGGCCATGAGCATCAGACTGACGGTACAGTTGCCGCCGATGAAGTCCCGTTTGCCCTCTACGAGGGCCTTCTCGATGATGTCGCGATTGATCGGATCAAGCACGATGACGCTGTCGAGCTCCATGCGCAGTGCTGAGGCCGCATCAATCCAGTAGCCGCGCCAGCCTTTCGACCTTAGAGCCGGGTAGATCTTCTTCGTATAGTCCCCCCCTTGGCAGGTGAGCACGGCGTCCATGGCTGCCAGGGCGTCCAGATTCCAGGCGTCCTGCAGGGACATGCTTCCCCTGCCCACGTCCGGGCCCGCTTCGCTGACCTGGGAGGTGCTGAAGAAGACCGGCTCCGCAATCTCCGCGAAGTCGTTTTCCGCGCGCATCCTGTCCAGGAGGACCGAGCCCACCATGCCGCGCCATCCCACGAAGCCGACCCGATTCATCCGCGCATTCTCAGGCCGCATTGCCCATCGCTTCCACTACCGCATCACCCATTTCCGCCGTACCGATCTGACGCATCCCCCGTGACACGATGTCCGCGGTGCGCAGGCCCTTGTCCAGGACTGCGGAGACTGCCCACTCGATGCGGTCGGCAGCGGCCGGCTCGTTCAGCGAGTAACGCAGCATCATGGCCACCGAGAGGATGGTGGCCAGGGGATTGGCGATCCCCTTTCCGGCGATGTCCGGAGCGGAGCCGTGGATGGGCTCGTACATGCCCTGCCCCGACTCGTTCAGGGAGGCGGAGGGCAGCATGCCGATGGAGCCCGTCAACATGGCCGCCGCATCCGAGAGGATGTCGCCGAACATGTTGGTGGTGACCAGGACATCGAACTGCTTCGGTGCCCTGACCAGCTGCATGGCAGCGTTGTCCACGTACATGTGGCTGAGCGTGACGTCCGGAAACCCTGCTCCCACCTCCGTGGCCACCTCCCGCCACAGCTCGGTGGACTCGAGCACATTCGCCTTGTCCACGGAGCAGACGCACCGGTTGCGCTTGCGGGCGATGTCGAAGGCCACCTTGCAGATGCGCCGGATCTCCGACTCGCCGTAGATGAGGGTGTTGACGCCCACGCGCTCGCCGTCCTCGCGGGTGCTCACGCCCCGTGGCTGCCCGAAGTAGATGCCGCCAGTGAGCTCGCGCACGATCAAGATGTCCAGGCCCGAGACCAGCTCCGGCTTCAAGGATGAAGCATCGACCAGCTGTGGATACAGGATGGCGGGGCGTAGATTGGCAAATAGCCCGAGCCCCTTGCGCAGGCCCAGCAGTGCCATTTTCTCAGGACGAATCTCGATGGGCAGAGAATCCCATTTCGGGCCCCCGACCGCTCCCAGCAACACCGCATCCGCTTCCTGCGCCTCCTGAAGCGTTGTGTCAGGCAGAGATACCCCCGTCGCGTCGATTGCCGCCCCGCCGACCAGCGCTTCGTGCATCTCGATTTCGAGCCCACCTTCGTCGCGCAGGTGAGCGAGCACCTTGACGGCCTCGGTGACGATCTCGGGGCCTATGCCGTCTCCTGGAAGAATCAGGATCTTCTTGGTCACGCCTCTGTTAACTCCTTTTGGAATCACTTGGGGTATTGTGCACGAGCAAGGGGATCGGTGCACGCAAGGGCTAACGGTCGTAGGCCGAGCCGCCCCATTGAATGAGATGGAGTAAGATCAGACGCAACGGTCACTCGGTTGAGGAGCGAGCAATACGATGAACCCCCAATCGACAGTTGAGAAATCAGTCGGTGTTTACGGCGGTGAGCAGCTTGCTCGCTACGGCTTCGGCGATGGTCATCCCTTTGGTCCGGACCGCCACGACGTCTTCTGGAACGCCCTTACGGAGTGGGGGCTGAAGGAGAAGATCCGCGTGATGGGGCCGGTTCGCGCCCGGGACGAGGAGGTGCTGCGTTTCCACACCGCCGAGTACTTGGAGAAGGTGCGGGAGCAATCCGCTACCGGTGTGGGGTATTTGGACTACGGTGATACCCCCGCCGTGAAGGGGATCTATGAATCCGCCCTCTTCGTCGTCGGGAGCGTGCTGGATGCGGTGGCACGGGTCATGACCGGCGACTTGATACGCGCCATGGTGCCCATAGCCGGTCTCCACCACGCACGCCGCGATAGGGCGGGCGGCTTCTGCGTCTTCAACGACTGTGGAATCGCTATCGAGACCCTGCGCGAGGTGCACGGAATTCGGCGCGTCGCCTACGTGGATATCGACGCTCACCACGGTGACGGGGTCTATTATTCCTTTGCCGACGACCCCGATCTCGCCATCGCCGACTTTCATGAGGATGGGCGCTATCTGTATCCGGGTACCGGCCACGCGAGCGAGACCGGAACCGGCCCGGCACAGGGAACCAAGCTGAATGTCCCCCTCCCTCCTTATGCCGAGGACGGGATGTTCCTTCGTTTGTGGACCCAGGCTGAGCGTTTCATCGATAAGTCGCAGCCCGAGCTCATCCTTCTTCAGTGCGGGGCGGACGCCCTCGCGGGCGATCCCATTACCCACTTGCGCCTGACCACCGCTGTGTATCGTGAGGTTGCTTCCTCCTTGTGTCGGATTGCAGACAAATACTGCGACGGACGTCTGCTCGCGGTCGGCGGTGGGGGCTACAATCGAAAGAATATCGCGCAGGCATGGGGCAGTGTCGTCGAGACCATGGTCGAAAACACCCCGGGAGACACCCTCTCATGATGTCACTCGAAGCCAAGTTCCACATCGGACAGCTCATACACCACAGGCTGTTCGATTATCGGGGTGTTGTCCTGGATGTGGACCCGGTGTTTCTGGGCAGCGAAGAGTGGTATGACCAAATGGCGCGCTCGCGCCCCCCTAGGGACAAGCCCTGGTACCGGATCCTGGTTCACGAGGCGGAGCACGAAACCTACGTGGCGGAGCGCAACCTGGAGCCCGACCTGTCCGGAGCGCCGATCCGGCATCCCCTTCTCGACCACTTCTTCTCACACCTCGACGGCGACAGCTACCGTTCGCGCTCTCTACACAATTGAGCACTTCGCTGGATTTCGGCGCGACACCGTCCCACCGTCCCACCGTCCATTTGGCGCCGGGATTTTCGGCTAGATAGCACTTGACGCGTTAGAAGGAAGTAGCTAGAGTACGCTGCTCCCGTGGA
>CAYYHR010000052.1:0-18913 GCA_964471705.1 uncultured Chromatiaceae bacterium | reverse complement strand
TCTGCTCTGTTCTTTGAGTGTCGCAGCGCAGGACATTATCTACAGCCCAACCAAGTTTGTAAGGGAAAAGGGCGAGCCCGAAACTGTCAGGGATACGTTCCTCGCGGAGCCGGGGGGCGATGCCACCCTCGTCGTCCGCAACGGCGATCTTGATACCGGTAAGCACCGGGTAACGAGCGCCCTGATTCTTCTCGACGGAAACACCGTTTTCGAGCCGGACGACTTCAAGAAAGGCGTCTTTTCATTGGAGCAGGCAGTCAGTCTGCAGTCGTCGAACCAGATTGAAGTTCAGCTTCGAGGGAAACCAGGGAGCTTTTTGACCCTGAGTGTTATCGGTGAGCTTCTCAACAGGTCGCCCGTTGCCAATGCCGGACTCGATCAGACGGCCTTCGTCGGAGACAGGGTACAACTCGACGGCTCTGGCTCCACTGACGCCGACGGTGATTTACTCACCTTCGAATGGAGAATTTTATCACGTCCAGAGACGAGCACGGCCTCGTTGTCCGACCCGAGCGCACCGATTACCACCTTCGACGTCGACGCTTGGGGAGATTACGAGATCTCTCTCGTCGTCAACGACGGTCAGGTCGATAGTATGGCGGACATCGTCCGGGTAAGCACGCTAAACAGTCCGCCGGTTGCCAACGCTGGTGCCGACCAATTCATCGGTGTCGGCGATGTCGTGACTCTGGACGGCAGCGCATCCAGCGACGTCGACGGCGACCCGCTGACCTATACCTGGTCATTCTTTTCGATACCGGACGGCAGCAGCGCGAGTCTGTCCGATGCTGCCGCCGTGCAGCCGTCCTTCACAGCCGACCTTCCGGGAGTCTACGTCGTCGAGCTCCTCGTCAATGACGGCAGGAGCGACAGTACCCTCGACTCGGTCTCGATAACGACGCTGAACTCCCGACCGGTTGCCGACGCCGGCTTCCCCCAGACCGCCACCGTCGGCGACACGGTCACCTTGGACGGCAGCAAGTCCACGGATGCCGACGGCGATTCGCTGACGTTCGACTGGTCTTTGATCTACAAACCCGACGGGAGCACCGCGGCTTTGGCCAATCCCGATACGGTCTATCCCACTTTCCTGGTCGATCAGGCTGGCGACTTCGTCGGACAGCTGATCGTCAGCGATGGCAAAATCGAAAGTCAACCTGCCACGACGACCATAACCACATTGCCTCCCAACCACCCACCGGTGATCGCCTCTGCTGCCATCACGGAGGCCATTGCCGGCGTGCCTTACGCGTACGGCGTCGAGGCGAGCGATCCGGACACGGGCGACGTTCTCACTTTCACCTTATTGACCGCCCCGCAAGGCATGAGTCTCGACGGGACCACAGGACTCCTGCAGTGGACACCGACCGAGGCAGATATCGGTGCTCATGACGTAGAGCTTCGGGTGCAAGACCAGGGTGGTCTGTTCGCCACCCAAGATTTCGTCCTCACCGTAGCGGCGGCCAACCAGGCACCCGAGGTTATCTCGGCCCCAGTCACAGCGGGTGTGGTTGGTCAGCCCTACAGCTACGATGTGGACGCGACCGACGCAGATGGAGATCCTCTGGAATACGCTTTGACCGCAGCGCCGCAAGGCATGACGATCGATCCGGTCAGCGGCCTGATCTCCTGGACACCGGACGCTGCGGGCGATTACGAGATCAGTATCGAGGTCACAGATGGCCGGGGCGGCAGCGACGCCCAGACCTTCACCCTCAGCGTGAGCGCCGGCAACGGGCTCCCCCCGGATCCAGCCACCGTCGCCCCGCCGCTGGACACGACCGTGCCCACCAGCGTGTACGATGCCACGGAGTTCCTTTACACCGGGCCCGACCCCATCCAGACCGGCGTGGCGGAAGGTGCCATCGAGTCGCACCGCGCGGTGCTCCTGCGCGGGAAGGTGATGACCGACCAGGGCGAGCCGCTCTCCGGCGTAACCATCAGCATCCTCGGCCACCCCGAGCTCGGCCAGACCCTGAGCCGCCAGGACGGCCTGTTCGACCTGGTGGTCAACGGCGGCGCGATGCTGGTGGTCGACTATGTCCGTACCGACTATCTGCCCGCCCAGCGCAAGATCGAGGTGCCCTGGCGGACCTCTGAATGGCTTCCCGACGTGGTGCTCAAGCAACCCGATGCGCAGGTCACAACCGTCGATGTCAGCGGTGGCAACGACGTGCAGGTGGCGCGGGGCAGCGTCGTCACCGACGACGACGGCACCCGTCAGGCGACCATGCTCTTCCCACCCGGCACCACCGCTGAGCTGGTCCTGCCGGATGGCAGCACCCAAGCCGTGGATACCCTCAACGTGCGGGCGACCGAGTACACCGTCGGCGCACTGGGGCCGCAGGCGATGCCGGCCGGGCTGCCGCCCACCACCGGCTACACCTATGCGGTGGACCTGAGCGCGGACGAGGCCGCCGGCCGCGGAATCCTGTTCAGCCAGCCGGTGAGCTACTACATCGAGAACTTCCTCGACCTGCCGGTCGGAATGGACGTGCCGGTCGGCTACTACGACCCGGACCGTGGCGATTGGGTCCCGTCGGAAGACGGCCGCATTATTCAGATCCTCGACACCAGCGGCGCTATCGCGGCCATCGACATGGACGGCAGCGGCTCCGCCGCCGATCCGGAGACTCTGGCCGATTTTGGGATCAGCGATGCGGAGCGTACCCAGCTCGCGGCACTCTATACAGCCGGTCAGAGCCTGTGGCGAAGCCGGATGTCGCACTTCTCTGCCTGGGACATCAATCTCGGGTGGGGACCGCCCCCGGAAGCACCGCCCCCGAACAATCGGGAGCCGCCGTCGCCGCTCCCGGAGCCGAACAGCTGCGAGGAGCAGGGCTCAATCATCGAGTGCCAGAACCAGGCCTTGGGCGAGACGGTGGCCGTCGCCGGCACGCCCTTCACCCTCAACTACCGCAGCAACCGCATGCCGGGATTTGCAGCGGCCCGCAGCCTCACTATTCCGCTCAGTGGCGATACGGTGCATCCGACGCTGCTGCGCATCGACCTGGAGGTCGTGATCGCCGGCCAGCGGTTCCAAGAAAGCTTTCCCGCCGAGCCCAATCTGGTAACCAGTATCACTTGGGATGGCAAGGACGTCTACGGGCGCCCCATGCAGGGGAGCGTCCCGGTCGATGTCCGCATCGGTTACGTCTATGAGTCGTTCTACTACGACCAAACGGCGCTCGCAGCCGCCTACCGGAGTTTCGGCCACAGCGGCGGCGGCGTGCGAATGTCCGCGGTCGGCAGACGAACACGCTCGCCGGTCACCCTCTGGCAGGACTACCAGACGGCCATCTCCACCTGGGACCCCAAGCTGGAAGAAGGCATCGGCGGCTGGACCTTGGACGCCCACCATACCTACGACCCGGCCGCCCGCACCCTCTACCAGGGCAACGGCCGCCAGCGGCGAGCCGAGCGGCTGGACCGCGTCCTGGAGACGGTCCTGCATACCGATGCCACCGCGGGTACCTTGTACGACATTGCCGTCGACCAAGCCGGCAACATCTTCCAGGCGCGCGGCAACTCCCGGGTCTGGAAGCTGGCGCCCGACGGCACCCAGACGGTCGTGGCGGGCACGGGGGTGACCGGCTACTCCGGTGACGGCGGCCCCGCCGTCGAGGCCGAGCTCGGATACGTGTACGGGATCTCCGTCGATGCCGCCGGAAATCTCTACATCGCCGACAGCTTGGCCTCGCGCGTTCGCAAGGTGGATCAGGCCGGCATCATCACCACCGTGGCCGGCAACGGCACCTTCGCCTTCGCCGGCGACGGCGGTCCGGCAACGGAGGCCTCCCTGTACAACATCAGGGATGTCGAGGTCGACGCGGAAGGCAGCCTCTACATCTTAGACCCCGGAAATGTGCGGGTGCGAAAGGTCAGCCCGGACGGCTACATCCTGACCGTTGCGGGTGGTGGTACCCTGGTGGGAGACGCGGCCGACGGCCAGCCGGCGACAGAGGCCAATATGGGCGGCATGACCGGCATCGCCCTCGACCGGCGGGGAAACCTCTACATCTCCCAGTACGTACAGACTACCCAGTTGCATCGTGTCTGGCGGATGAGCGCGGACGGCGTGCTCCACACCCTGGCCGGTGTCGCACCCGGCGGCTTCTCCGGGGACAACGGGCCCGCAACCCAGGCGCAGCTCAATTTGCCAAGGCATTTGGCCGTCGACCGCGCCGGCAATGTCTTCATCGCCGATACCTACAACCAGCGAGTTCGCCAGGTTACCCCCTCCGGACTCATCTTCACCGTCGCAGGGAACGGCTCCGCCGAGGTCCCATTCCAGAACTTCATGCCGGCCGAACAGGCCCATTTCACAAACGCTGACGTCACGCTCGCCGTCGATCCGGAGGACCACCTTCTGATCGGCCAGCCGGCGTACTACCTGTGGAAAATGGAGCCAGGCTCTCCGGGTGTTCTCGACCCGAACAGCGCCGCAACCGACGACATTTTGCTGGTAGCCGAGGACGGCAAGGAGGTCTATGTGCTCGACGCTTCCGGCCGCCACCTGCGCACTGTCCATCCGCTGACCGGTGCCACCCTGTACAGCTTCGCCTACGACGCCGCCGGGCGGCTTGCGAGCATCCAGGACGGCGACGGCAACATGACGCGCATCGAGCGGGATGCGGACGGCAATCCGACCGCCATCGTCGCCCCCTTCGGCCAGCGCACGGGGCTGGGCGTCAACGCCGACGGCTACCTGGCGAGCATCACCAACCCGGAAGGCGAGACCCACCAGCTCGCCTACCAGGACGCCGGCGGCCTGCTTACGCGCTTCGAGACCCCGCGGCACTTCGCCACCCTGGCAGCCTATGACGAGCTGGGGCGCCTGACCCGTGACGACGATCCGGCCGGGGGCTTCAAGACCCTGCAGAGAACCGACACCGACGATGGCTACGAGGTTGCGCTCACCACGGGCGAGGGCCTGGTCACAACCTACGCCGTGGACAATCTGGCCAACGGGGATCAGCGCCGCATCACGCGGTTGCCGGACGGAACCCAAACGGAGGCCAAGATCGGCCAAAGCGGCACCACCACCCTGTCCTATGCCGACGGTACCCAGGTAACGACCAAGCGCCATCCCGACCCACGCTGGGGCATGCAGGCGCCGCTCACGGATGTGACCATCACTACCCCCGGCGGGCGCACCTATCAAGCCACCTCGGGACGAACCGCTGTCCTGGCCGACCCCACCAACCTGCTGAGCCTGCAGACGCAGACGGACAGCGTCGCCATCAACGGGCGTGTCTTCACCAGCGTTTTCGACGCAGCGACGCGCACCACTACCCTGACCACCGCCGCCGGGCGAAGCGTCGAGACCGTCTTGGACGCCCAAGGCCGGACGACCGAGCTGGCTGTCGCCGGTGTGACGCCGGTCACCTACTCCTATGATTCCAGCGGCCGCCTCGCCGCATTGGCCCAAGGCGACCGGGGTCTCAGGCTCGATTACGACGCCGGCAGCGGCTTTCTGACCGCCCTGACCGACGCCCTGGACCAGGTCACATCCCTCGACCGCGACGGCGTTGGGCGGGTGACCACGCTCACCTTGCCGGATACCAACACCTGGGGCTCCACCTGGGACGACTCCGGCAATCTATCCTCGCTTCTGGAGCCGGACGGGACCAGGACCCACGCCTTCAGCTACACCCCGATCGAGCAGCTCGCCAGCTACACCAGCCCATTGGCGGCCATCGACGACTTCACTTACGACAGTGACCGGCGGCTGACGCGGCGCGAGAATCCCTCCGGCGATGGAACCGACTGGACCTACAACGCCTTGGGCCAGCTTGCCGCCGAGACCACGCCCGAGGGCAGCGATCAGTACACCTTCGATGCGGCGACCGGCCTGATGGAAACAGCGACCTCGCGGGACGGCGAGCAGACGACCTACAGCTACGACGGCTATCTCCGCACAGCCCTGACCCGAAGCGGCCTGGTCAATGGGACGGTCGCCTTTACCCATGACGACAATCTGCAGATCTCGCAAATCGCCTACGCCGATCAGGCCCTGCCCATGACCTACGATGCAGACGGCCTGCTCGCCGGCGTCGGCAGTATCGCCCTGAGCCGCGATCCCCAGAACGGGCTGCTCCTCCAGGTCTCCGACGGCGACTTCGCGGTCGACCGCAGCTACGACCCCTTCGCCGACCTGCAGACCACGAGCGCCAGCCAGGGCGCAACTGCTCTTTACGATCTGAGCTACACCTATGATCCTCTCGGGCGCATCGCGACCAAGACCGAGACCATCGGTGGCACCACCAAGGTCTGGAGCTACACCTACGACGCGATCGGCCAGCTCGTCGAGGTCGAGCTAGACGGCGTCGTCGTCGAGACCTACAGCTACGATGCGGTCGGCAACCGTGTCGCAATGACCAGCAGCCTCACCGGCCAGGACCTTCCGCAGGGATCCTTCGCCTACGATGACGACAACAAGCTCCTGCAGGCCGGGGCCACGACCTACACCTATAATCCGGACGGCAGGCTCGCAACCGCGACCACCGGCGGCGAAACGACCACGTACACCTACAATACCGACGGCACCCTCGGCTCGGTCCAGCTCCCCTCCGGGCAGAAGATCAGCTACCTGTACGATGACCGCGGGCGGCGCATCGTTCGCTCTGTGGACGGGGTGCGCACCCACGCCTGGCTCTACCGCGAGGGGCTGCGCCAGATCGCCGAGTTTGACGGTACCGGCAACCTGCGCCAGTCCTTCGTGTATGCCGGCAGCAATACACCCGTGCGCCTGACCCGCGGCGGGCAGACATACCACATCGTCTCCGATCGTCTGGGCAGCCCGCGCCTCGTCGTGGACGACACCGGCGGCGTCGTCAAGCAGATCGACTACGACAGCTTCGGTCAGGTGATTCTCGATACGAATCCCGGGTTCGACCTGCCGTTCGGGTTTGCCGGCGGATTATGCGATGGGGATACTGGACTCGTGCGGTTTGGGGCTCGGGAATATGATGCGGAGATGGGCCGATGGGCAGCCAAGGATCCGATCTTGTTGAAAGGCGGTATAAATGTATATTCGTACGCAAGAAACGACCCAGTGACCGTGGTGGATCGGTCTGGGTTAGTTACTACAGTAATAATTACCTATGATAACGGTTTCGGTGGTCATTCAGCACTTCATGTAGATAATAATGGATCTCCGGTTTTGTATGACCCAGGCGGTAGCTATGGTGACGGCACACGGGGAACTCAGGATACATTTTTCGACAATGAAGCTGCCCTTCAGCCTTTTATTGATTTTCACGAGACAACAGGATCCAGGGTTGATATCTTCCGGTTCGACACATCACCAGAGGAAGAGTCCTCGTTAGCAGAAGCAATTACACAACAGGGTGGCATGATGCCTGGATTCTGCGCGATGGCTACTTGCAGTGTTCTCGAGGAATCTAACGCGGAAGAGTTCTGGGATCTCGACGGAATGTACATTTTCCCTGGGAGCCTAGCAGATAGCCTTCGAGAGCTATTAGATCGACAAGGCTACTGCATGTAACTGTCGGACCCAAAGATGCCTACCAGCCCGCGTAGGGCGGAACTCCGCAGGAGGTTCCGCCAATTGCGGGGACCTACGGCTCTGAAATGACATTTCGACATTCGGGGGAGGCTCCGCCATTTCGATTGGTTGGCAAATGGCGGATCGCCCTGCGGGCATCCGCCCTACGACGTTCCAATCGGGTAAGCTTGGGGGATGCCGGACTATCGTCGCGCTCGCGTTCCTGGTGGGACCTACTTTTTCACGATCAATCTGCTCGAGCGGAAATCGGACCTGCTGGTCCGGCACATCGATGTCCTGCGCGAGGCGGTCCGGCGCACACGGCGGGAGCGGCCGTTTGTTATCGATGCCTGGGTGGTGCTGCCCGATCACATGCACTGCATCATCAGGCTTCCCGATGGTGACGACGACTTCTCGAATCGCATCAAGGCGATCAAGACACGTTTCGTGCGTTCGCTTCCAGCGACCGAGCGGCGCTCGTGCGTGCGTGTCACCCGCGGCGAGCGGGCCATCTGGCTTCCGACTGGGCCGCTGGCGACATCGCTGACTTTCCCGTGGGCGAGCCGTAACGCGTAGGGCGGAACTCCGCAGGAGGTTCCGCCAATACCGCCACCTTCGTCAGTGAAACAGTATTTCGACGTCCGGTGGAAGTTCGGCCATCTACGGTGGAGGTTCGGACTTCTGCGATGGATCGGGCAATGGCGGATCGCCCTGCGGGCATCCGCCCTACATGGCATTGCGACGTCGGGTGGAGGTTCGGCCATCTCCGGCGGGTTGGCCAATGGCGGATCGCCCTGCGGGCATCCGCCCTACGAAAACCTGATCGTGCGTCCTGACGACGGGATCCCTGGGAAACAAGCACACGGGATTCGCGCTAGCGACCAGCCTCCGGTTCCAGCTCCACTTCGTGCAACCTCTCGCGACAGGCGCAGGCGAGTATCTCATTCCCCTGCTTCTCCCAGGCAGCGCCAAGCGCACGCAGGCACTTGCGGTACTTGTCGGCCAGGCGTCTGCGCGCCTGAACCACCCAGCTCGCGGACTCCTGCGCCAAGAGAGGTCCCGGGTACGCCTGCAACAGCATCTGCGTCGCGCTTTGGAGGTCCTTCGGCGCAGGATTTGCGTCCACGTTGGACAGCCGCTCCTGTAGATCGCGGATTTGTCGCTCCAGGTCCCAGCAATAGCGCGGATTCAAGCTCAGGCGGCGGTCTCTCAACTCCAAAGCCTCGCTGTGGCCGAGCAGATGGCGTAGCCGATGGATGGTTGTCGCGAGGGCATTCTGCGCCATGTCACCCTCGGTATCGGGCCAAAGCCAATCTGCAAGCTTCTCCAGCCGGACGTCACGTCCGCCGGCGGCGATCAGGGCCTTGAGCAGCTCCATCGGCCGGCGCTGGACCTTGCGTCCGAAGGTGACCGGCCGGCCATCGACCTCCAGCGCGAAGCCTCCCAGGACATTCAGCCTGACGGGCCAGGGCCAGCGCACCGATGTGACGATCCCTGGATCGGGCAACAGCCCGCGCTTGCGGATCAGGCTCTGGACGTACTCAGTCTCGATGTCCGCATCCAGGGCCGCTGCGCAGAGTCGCGCGATGTCGTCCGGCTTGAACAAGGGGAAAAAAACGTAGCCTTCTTCCCGCCCCACCGCAAGGGCTCGACGCAACAGCCCAAGCGCACGGTCGCGCCGCCCCCGGGCCAAGGCAAATTGTGCCCCTGCCAGAGCACGCAGGAAAGTGCCGACCCGGCTCCCCGCTGCCCGGTTCCAGGGACGCATGCCCGCCAGTTGGCGCAAGGCGCCCGCCTGATCACCCAGACCGGCATGCATCTGCGCAAACGCCAACTGACAAAAACCCTCCGATTGATAAAACCTGCCCCGCGAGATCTCCAGTGCCTGCCCGCACATCTCCAGCGCTTCTGACATCCGCCCGGAGAGCAAGGCCTCCCCGGCGCTCAGCCAGGTGTAATGGCCCCTCTCCAGTGGACGAAAGGAACCCAGCACCGGCTCGAAGCGTGCCAGTGCTGCGCGGCTGGCCTGCGCATCCCCGGTGGTCAGGTGGACATACACGGGGCCTGACAAGGCGAGGCTGTTGAAGAGACCGATCCCCTGCTCGGCAGCGATATCACATGCCTCCTCCGCTAGGGCCAGGCAGCGCTCCCGATCGCCTTCGAACCAATACTGATAGCAGAATTCCCAACAGAGGCGAGCACAGCGCAGCACCGGCTCGATCTGATCGGCGTGCGCGTGTGCGGCACGCATCAGGCTCAGCGCCCAGGCGGCCTTGCCACGCCGCCCGACATTCCAGATGTAATGGAACAGGAGGTTGTTGAGCGTGACCAGGTAGATGTGCGGCGGCACACCGCTCTGCACCAGGCGACGGACACGCTCCTCCCAATCGGTAAACTCCGGATGGTCCGGGCGGGCGAAGACCAGGAGGTTGAACATGCCGCAAGCGACGCGCGCTTCCAGGGCATCGGAACCGGGTTTCGGGTAGAGCGCGCGAAGCCGCTCGAATTCATCCAGCCAGGGGGCAGACGCTCCGAAATCGTCCCAGGCCAGGATATAGGTATCTGTAATGGCCGACCAAGCCAGCCAGAGACCGTCGGTATCGCCGAGATGCTCGAAGATCTGGTAAGCGTTGGTCAAGGTGGAGCGAGCGGCGACCGCATCGCGCGTCAGCCGGCATTGCCCCAGCCAAAACAACAGCCAGGGCGAGCGCTCCATGATCTCGGGCGGAAAGTCGCGCAGCCAGGACTCCAGCAGCCCGCCGCGACCCTGGCGCAGCAAGGCTTCGGCGTGCCGGCAGACGACCTCGGCGAGGTGCTCCCAGTCGCCCAGCTCCTGCCAAAGATCCACTGCCGCGCCGGTCTCGCCGGCGGCTTCGAGAATGGTCGCCGCCCGTCGCTGATCTTGCTCGCGCTCGGCGGCACTCGTGTCTTCGCGACCGCGCCTTAGCAAGAATGCTCGGAACAGATCGTGATACTCGTAGCTTGGCTGGGCGGCTTCACTGCGAATGGTAAAGTAGTGGCGCCGCACCAGCGCATCGAGCACCGCCCCCGCCCCGTCTCCCCCGGTCATCCGGTCGGCCATGGCGGCGGTCATCTTTGGCAATAGCGCCGTCTTGAGCAGAAAGGTCCGCGTGGCCTGATCCGTTTCCCGGAACACCTCTTCGGCGAAATAGCCGAACAGAATCTCGGTGACCGCCTGTGCCGGTGTGTCCGGGTCGTCTCGGGAGTGTTGCAATAGGAGCGTCAAGCCGGCCGCCCAGCCCTGGACCCTCTCGTTCAAGGACCGCACTGCATCGCGGCTCACCCGGCCCTCGCCTCGCAAATCGGCGATGCCCTCGCTCTCCGGCAGTCTCAGGCGTAAATCCTCGGTATCGATTACCGCCAGCTGCCCATTCAGGCGTGCTCGAGCCAGCTTGGGCGGCGGTTCCCCTCTGCTCGTGATCAGGCAGCGCATGCCGGCGGGCAGATGAGGCAAGGCTTCTGCCAGCATGGCGTGAAAAGGTGCGTCCGCCGCCAGCCGTTGGTAATTGTCGAATAGGAAGATAAAGGGTGAGCGGAGACGCTGGCACAGGTTTTGGACGTAGCGACGGGTAAAGGTGACGACGTCGCCCTGATATTCCGGGGTGAGCATCGGCAGGGGTGGGCCCGACCCGCGACCGGCGGCGGCGATCCCCAGATGGTAGAAGAAGGTTGCCAGGTCGCTGTCGTCCTCGTCGAGCTGGTACCAGAGATGGGGGATCCCCCTCGCCTCCACATAGCTCACCGCCAGCATCGTCTTGCCGTAACCGCCCGGCGCACCGATCCAGCAGCAAGGCCGGTGTTGGTGGTCGTCCAGCGTCTGAAACAAGCGCTCGCGAGGAAAGACAGCCGGGAGCCGTGGCCGGGACAATTTGGCCAGAGCGACGGTAGGGCGAATTGAATTGGCTTCCCCGGATACCATGATGCTCGAGAAATGAGGCCACCTGACCGGTGAAGCTCAGGTGCCCACTGTGAAGGAGCTTACACGGTAACAGATTTCCCTGCAGGTAGAGCCGCTCGATTATCTCCTTCCGGCTCAATGCCGACCTGAAATCCGATGTGCAACCGATCCGCGGCGATATCGCATTGATGCGGCGGGTACTGGAAAACTTTCTAGAAAACGATTTGCGTAACACCCCGAAAGGCAGTTGCATTGATATCAGCGTTGGCTTCGAATCCAGCAAGGTAATTGTAAAGGTTTCTGATACCGGGCGCTGGATTCCTAACCCGGCATAGCCGGAACCAAACAGGTCCGATCGAGTATCGTAAGGAGTAACACGACGAGCGTTCTAGAGCAGGCGATGGACCCCTTTATCGAACAGCACCAAGAGGAGATCGGCTGCGTTCTGTCCTGTTTCGACCGGGTCGTGGTCACCGGCACCTTGCCGGACATCTGCCACGACAAGGCGATGGCCAGCTATCTCGGTGCGCGCGACATCCGCCTGTTCGATAACGCTCATTGGGCCGAGCCGCTGCGCGAGGACATCCGCACCAACGCCGAGCGCTTAGCCGCGGAGGCTGGGCTTGAGATCGAGTTTGTCCGCAAGCTCAAGACGTTTCGCAAGGAGGATCGGGTCCAGTCGATCCTCGCCGAGCGCGGTGATCATCCCGGTTTGGTGCACATCTTCTCGGCCATGGAGAGCTGTTCCTCCTATCGCCCCTGGCACGAGAAGGTCAGCGGCAAAACCTTGTTCAAACCGATCACCGGCAAGTGCCTGCACTACTATTTCCGAGGCCGGCAAGGGCACTCGTGCATAGACCCGCCAAGGCGCATTCCGCTACCATGGCACCTGGTTAGGCCAACGAACAGAATTGGGAACCAAGACCGTGCAGCACCGGAAACATCTGAAGCCGCAGGAGCATACCGTCGTCGTCCTCGGGGCGAGCCCGAAGCCGACGCGTTACTCCTATCAAGCCGTGAAGATGCTCGACGATCATGGCTATCACGTGATTCCGGTACATCCGAAGGTTAGCCGCATCGATCGCGTTCCCGTAGTCAGTGACATGCGCCAGATCCAAGGACCCGTCCACACCCTCACGATGTACGTGGGGCCGGCACGGAGCAAGGCGATGATCGATGATATCGTCGCGCTTTCGCCCGGACGGGTGATCCTGAATCCCGGGACCGAGTCCCACGATCTCGAGGTCGCCCTGGCGAACGCACGCATTCCCCATGAGCACGCCTGCACCTTGGTCCTGCTGCGGACCGGGCAGTTCTGAGGCATAACCGGCATTGCATGCTCCAGTGTCGAGATCCTTCCCAAAGCAGCGGATCCTGAAGAGGTCCTGCGGTACCCTGGTCGTCGTCATGCTCCTGTCGCTCTCCACGAACTGCTCGACGACGAAGCCGGGAGATCAGGACGGCGATCAGGGCCCGGACAAGGCAAAGATCGACCAGATGGACCCGGTGACCAGCGGCGGGAAGGGACAGGCGGTGCTCAGCTTGCACAAGAGGTTTTCCTATCCGGACGCCTGCAAATACGGGCTCACACTCACCAATCATCTGCCGTACGGGATTACCAACATCTCCTTCCGCTTTACCGCCTACACAAAGGACGGTCCCCTGCCGCAGCAGGTGCTGCGCAACTTCATCGAGATCGATCCCGGCGAGAGCGAGTACCGGGAGATCGAATTCACAGGCACGACCTGTAAGGGAATCGATCACATCGAGATCGCCGACCCGGGGCGTTGCGCCATGGGGGACCTGAGCCGTTACTCTTCCCAACCGGGAGACTGCATCCGGCATGCGTATATCGCCAAATCGCCCTACGTGAAGCTCGTGCAGAAATAGCAGCATCTCCCCCGCCGGGGAGCGGTACCTAACAGCACCGGATGCAATCCAGAGAGCTCTTCTGAAGACATGGATCCGGACAAGCGGGCTGAATCAGTGATCGAAACGGGACGCGAGCGGGGAGGGGGCATCCACCTCGACTCCCTTGCCGCGATCATCCGCGTTAACGATCATGGGGCGCGTCTGGTCACCCCGGTCAATGAAAGGTCGTCTCGCCACTGATCGTTCCTCACCCCGACCCTCTCCCATAAGGGGAAAGGGACAGTCGGAGCACCTCCGGCGCGTACTTTCACGGTAACCTCGCGGAGTGACCATGAGCTGGCAGTTCTGGATCGACAGGGGCGGTACCTTCACCGACTGTTTGAGTCGGGACCCGACCAGCGGCGAGGTCCGCTCGGTCAAGGTGCTTTCCAGCGATCGCGCGCCGCTCATCGGCATCCGGCGTCTACATGGCATCGCTGAGAACGACCCGATTCCCCCCTGCCAGGTGCGCATGGGCACGACGCTCGCCACGAACGCCCTGCTGGAGCGCCGCGGCGCGGAATGCGCCCTGGTCATCACCCGTGGCTTTCGGGACCTGCTCGAGATCGGGACCCAGGCCCGCCCCCGAATCTTCGACCTGGACATCGTCAAGCCGGAGCTTCTCTACAGGCACGTGGTGGAGGTCGATGCCCGTTGCGACGTCCAGGGACAGGTGCTGGCGCGCCCCGACGAGGATGCGCTGGCAAGCGACCTGCGGGAGCTGCACGCTAGGGGCGTCGACAGCCTGGCCGTGGTCGTTCTGCACGCCTATCGCTCCCCCGTCCTGGAGCGGGAGATCGGCGAGGTCGCCCGGAGCGTCGGTTTCTCACAGGTGTCCTTGTCGTCCGAGGTCGCCAACGAGATCGGCATAGTAGGCCGCGGCGACACCACCGTCGTCGACGCCTATCTCACCCCCCTGATCCGCGACTATGTCGCAACCCTGCTCGCGGAGCTTCCTGGGAGCTCCCTGCGGATCATGCAGTCGAGCGGCGGTCTGACTGAAGCGGCCAGGTTCAGCGGACGCAATGCCATCCTGTCGGGACCGGCTGCCGGCGTGGTGGCTTGCGCCCACCTGGCACGGGAGGAGGGATTCAGCCGGGCGATCGGCTTCGACATGGGGGGCACCTCCACCGATGTCTCCTGTTACGAGGGAGACTTCGAGCGAGAGTACGAGACCGAGGTGGCCGGCGTGCGCCTGCGCGCCCCCATGTTGGCGATCCACACGGTCGCCGCGGGCGGAGGCTCGATCTGCCGCTACAACGGGTTTCGATTCACGGTCGGGCCGGAAAGCGCTGGTGCTGTCCCGGGCCCCCTCTGTTACGGACACCCGGAGGCCAGTGAGCTGGCGCTCACCGACGTAAACCTGGCGCTGGGACGCATTCTGGGGGACCGCTTCCCGTTTCCCTTGGATCGGGGCCGGGTCGATGCGACGCTGCAGGGGCTCGTCGCGGCGCTTGCCGAGCAGGGGATCGAGCGCACGGCGGCGGACATCGCCTGGGGCCTCTCTGCCATCGCCAACGCCAAGATGGCGGAGGCGCTACGCCAGGTCTCAGTCGCGAAGGGACGGGACGTCCGCGACTATGCCCTGGTCGCCTTCGGGGCTGCCGCCGGTCAACATGCCTGCCCCATTGCCCGCCAGCTGGGCATTCGCACCCTCATCTTCGATCAGTACGCAGGCGTGCTCTCGGCTTACGGGATGGGTTTGGCCGATGTTTCCTGGAATGGCGAGGCAGACGCGGGAAGGTGCACACTGGGCCCGCAGCTCGGAGACCGGCTCGAGTCGAGCTACGCGGGGCTGGTCGCGGAGGGACAGGGCGTCATGCAAGCGGAGGGTTTTGCGCGGGACGAGATCCAGGTCCATCGCCGCATCGATCTTCGCTACCAGGGAACCGACACGCCGATAACCCTGGATATGGGCACAAGCACGGAGAAGGAACTGCGCGATTGCTTCGAGGAGGCCCATCGCAAGCTGTTCGGTTACGAGCGACCGGAGCATGCTATCGAGGCCGTCACCATCCGCGTCGAGGTGGTCGGGCACGACTCCGCTCTCAGCCAGGGACCTGCATCCCGCGCGGACGATTCGGACCATGATGCAATCCTCCCGAGCCCGGAGCGCACCGGACAGATGTGGACGGGTGATCGCTTTGAGGAGGTCCCCATCTACCGGCGGGAGGACCTGCATCCGGGGATGTGGCTCGATGGACCTGCCTTGATCCTGGAGCAGACCGGCACCATCGCGCTGGATCGCGGCTTCGACCTGGAGGTGGAGCCGGGCGCCCGGATCATCGTGCGCGACCAGGCAGCGGCCGTAGTGCCGGCGGCCACCGCTCGGGACAGCGCGCCGGATCCGGTCCTGCTCGAGATCTTCAACAACCTCTTCATGTCCATCGCCACCCAGATGGGAGAGACGCTGCGGAGGACCGCCCTGTCGACGAACATCCGCGAGCGCCTGGACTTTTCGTGCGCAGTCTTCGACCGGGAGGGGGGGCTCGTCGCCAACGCCCCGCACATTCCGGTCCATCTCGGCGCCATGGGCGAGTCCATCAAGGGCATTCTGGCGGATCACCCGCGTCCAGCGCCCGGCTGGGTGCTCGTGACCAACGACCCGGCTGCCGGCGGCTCGCATCTCCCCGACATCACCCTGGTCACTCCCGTGCATGACGCCGACGGCGAGCTCATCTTCTTTACAGCGAGCCGGGGGCACCACGCCGACGTGGGGGGTATCAGCCCCGGATCCATGCCGCCCTTCTCCAAGACACTCGCCGAGGAGGGCGTCGTGCTGCGTGCCCTGCCCCTGGTCCGGGATGGAGTCTTCGACGAGCAGGCGATCCTCCAGGCGCTCTGCGCGGGTCCCTACCCCGCGCGCAGCCCGCGCCAGAACCTGGCCGACCTCCAGGCCCAGATCGCCGCGAGCCAGATCGGTGCCCGTCTTCTCCACGAGCTGATCGACCACTATGGACGCGAGCTGGTGCTCGCCTACATGGGTCACGTGCAGGACAATGCCGCCGCCCAGGTCGCGGCCGAGATCGCTCGCCTGGACGACGGCCGCTACTCCTTCGAGGACGCGCTCGACGACGGCACGCCGATCTGCGTGGCGATCCGTGTGCAGGGCGATCGCATGCACATCGACTTTACCGGGACCGGGCCGGAATCCCCCGGTAACCTGAACGCCCCCCGAGCCGTCACCACGGCGGCCGTCGTCTACGTCCTGCGCACGCTCGTCGGCGTGCCCATTCCCCTCAACAGCGGCTGCCTCCGTCCGGTCTCCATCTCCATTCCCGAGGGCTCTCTTCTGGCCCCCTCTCCGTGGCGGGCGGTTGTCGGAGGTAATGTCGAGACCTCCCAGCGCATCGTCGACGTCCTCCTGGGCGCCCTGGGCAAGGCGGCGGCCAGCCAGGGCACCATGAACAATCTCACCTTCGGTGACGACACCTTCGGCTACTACGAGACCATCGCGGGAGGGGCCGGCGCGACGGCGACGGCCGACGGCGCCTCCGGGGTGCACACCCATATGACCAACACCCGAATCACGGACCCGGAGATCCTTGAGACGCGTTTCCCGGTGCGTCTGCGCCAATTCCGACTACGCCCGGGCTCGGGCGGAGCCGGGGCCCGCAGGGGAGGGGACGGTGTCATACGAGAGATCGAGCTGCTGGCACCCATGCACGTATCCATCCTTTCCGAGCGCCGCACCTGCCGGCCCTTCGGCCTGCTCGGGGGGCAGCCGGGCGCCGCCGGGCGCAATCTGCTCAATGGACGAAACCTAGACGGCAAAGCCTCGATCGACGCCGAAGCAGGCGACCTGATCCGGGTGGAGACCCCGGGTGGGGGCGGATATGGAGAAGTGAAGGAGGGATGAGGGAAGGTAATGTCAATTGTCCCAAGGATGATTCCGGCATCCAGTGCTGTGAATATCTTGGACATACTTAGCGAGGTGGGTCTGATGGCTCGGTTATTTCTCAGGTGCGCGCACCGCAGCGGTTGGCTCATAGCTGGGCTCGTGCTCTGTGCCTTATCCAGCGTATCGGCAGTCGCCTCTTCAGCCGACGAGGCTGTGACGGCCGTTGCAAACGCGGCCCCGGACTACGCCGCGGAAATCCAGCCGATTTTCAACCGCCGCTGTATCGCCTGCCACGGTTGTCTCGGCTCGCCCTGCAACGTCAAGCTGGACTCCTTTCCTGGGGTCGACCGCGGCGGCTTCGGGCTCAATGCCTACTCGGTTCACTTCGGTGCATACCCGCGCACAGACATGGACGCCGCCGACAGCACACGGGCCTGGCGCCAGCGTGGCTTCTATCCGATCCTAGCCCGCGACGGCACGAAAGAGAAGAACCTCGACGGCTCGCTGCTGTACCAAATGGTCGCCGCCGGCATGCGCAATGCTCCGGGCTTCAGCCGCCACGCCCTGGATGGGCTTCGCCCCGAGCATTACAAGGCCAATTGCGCGGCGACTCCGGCGGCGCTCTCGGCACAGCTGGCGCAACACCCGGCCATCGGCATGCCATTCGGACTGCCCGCAATATCGAGTGAGGACTTTGCTACGCTGAAAGCCTGGGTGGCTGGCGGCTCACCGGGTCCGAATGAAAGGGCGCAGAAGAGAGCGATGGAGGTGGCCAATCCCGAGGCGGTGGCCGCCTGGGAGGCATTCTTCAACGCGGACGACCCGCGCACCCGGCTGGTCAGCCGCTACATCTTCCAGCACGTCTTTCTGGCGACCATCGTGCTGACGGACAGCCCCGGTGACCAATTCCGTCTGGTGCGCTCCAGTACACCGCCTGCTCGCGTCGTCGAGGAGGCCAACGGCAAGAGGCGGGTCGAGTCTTCGCCGGTGAAGGTCATCGGCACCGGCCTACCCTACGACGACCCTTACAGCTATGCGAATGTCGACAAGTTCTGGTATCGGCTCGAGAAGCGCACCCAGGCGCCGGTGCAGAAGAATCAGTTCATATGGCGCCTCGCCCCGGACGACATCGCACACCTGACGCGGCTCTTCGCCGTCGACAGCGGCGCCGGATGGAGCCCCGAGGCCGGCCTGGATCCGCCCTACGGCATCGAAAACCCGTTTGTCCAATTCGCGGCGATCCCGGCCGAGTCGCGCTATCGCTTCATCCTGGAGAACGCCGAAGTGATGGTCGGGGGCATCACCTATGGCCCAGTCTGTAACGGCCAAACCGCCACCTATGCGGTGAAGGATCAGTTTTGGGTGTTCTTTCTGGACCCGGCCCATGACCCTTCGGTTCAGGAGCCCCTGCTCGGCTTGCCCAGCCCGACGATACTGATGGACCGCTCAGTCTTCGGCAACGCGGCGTACTTGAGCGCCTTCGCCGAGACCAAGGCCCGCCTGGCACCCGAGGGCTGGTCGCTCGATGCCATCTGGGACGGCGATGGCGACAACCGCAACGCTTGGCTCACGGTGCTGCGGCACGAGACCAATGTCTCGGTGCTCGAGGGTGCCCGAGGCGGGATGCCGCGCTCCCTGTGGTTGATCAGCTATGCAGGTTTCGAGCGCATGTACTATGACACCGTCGCCGGCTTTGCCTACTGGGAGGGCGACCCGAAAAAGCTCGAGACAC
>CAYYHR010000051.1:1879-18948 GCA_964471705.1 uncultured Chromatiaceae bacterium | reverse complement strand
GTCGAAACGAAGCCGGTAGATCACTCCGTATGGAAAGCGGCTGACGATACAACGCCGGGCTCGGCGCAAGAATCGCGGCCACGCCTCGGGAAAAGAACCGATTCGTTCGAAGGTTTTCTGCACCTCTGCCGCAAACACCTGGCCAAGTCCGGGACGCTCGGAATTCTAGTAGTCCACTGCCTCTGCGAATTCCCGCTCCGCGCAGGACAGGATGCAAATCTTCACCGACGATTGATTCTCTCGGTTTGAGTATTTCACAAACGAAGGCGCTGCTCCACGGTAGGGGGCTCCGATGGCCCGAACCGCTTTTCCCGACCGAGTCCCGCTGGGGTAAACTTGTTCCCCCGCAGTAACTTCCGCGCCTGCCATGACCCTACCCGACGCCGCGCCCCAGCATCCGCGCCTGCGCGAGATCCCCTACAACTACACTTCCTTCTCGGATCGGGAGATCGTGATCCGTTTCCTGGGGCCGGAGATGTGGGCACTGATCGAAGAGCTGCGGGGCACCCGCCGCACCGGGCGCTCGGCGCGGATGCTGTTCGAGGTGCTCGGGGACATGTGGGTGATCACCCGCAACCCCTATCTGCAGGACGATCTCCTTACCAGTGCAAAGCGCCGGGACCTGCTGATCGGGGCATTGAAGCACCGTCTGGACCAGTTCGAGCAGAGGCTGAACGACAACCCAGAGGCCGCGCGCCTGCTCGAATCGGCTCGCAAGGCGGTGAGCGACTTCGGCGACCGGCTCCTTGCCCAAAACGACCTGCGTGAGCAGGTCCGCAAGGCCCTGGCCGGGATCACCCGCGGGGACAATCTCGATTTCAGCGGCCTGGCCCGCGTCTCCCACGCCACGGACGCCACCGACTGGCGCGTGGAGCTGCCCTTCGTCGTCATCTCGCCCGACACGGAGGAGGAGGTCCCACGGGTGGTGAAGGCCTGTATCGACTGCGGTCTGACCCTGATCCCGCGCGGCGGCGGCACTGGCTACACGGGCTCGGCGGTGCCTTTGGACGAGCTTTGCGCCGTCATCAACACCGAGAAGCTGGACTTCCTCTCAGCCGTGGAGCGCCAGACCCTGCCCGGCGTCGCAGGCGAGGTCCCGACCGTGCACTGTGGTGCCGGGGTGGTCACCCGCCGGGTCTCGGACCTGGCCGAGCAGCAAGGCTTGGCTTTTGCCGTGGATCCCACGTCCCAGGACGCCTCCACCATCGGCGGCAACATCGCCATGAATGCAGGCGGCAAGAAGGCGGTGCTCTGGGGCACGACGCTCGATAACCTGGTCTCCTGGAGGATGGTCACTCCCGACGCGGATTGGCTCGAGGTGGAGCGCCTGGACCACAACCTGGGGAAGATCCACGACCAGGCCCAGGTCCTCTTCCGGATCTCCCGCTTCGAGCCCGACGGCAAGACCCCCAAGGGCCTGCCGAAGATCCTCGAGCTGCCGGGGCATACCTTCCGCAAGCCGGGACTGGGCAAGGACGTGACCGACAAGCTCCTGGGCGGCGTTCCCGGCGTGCAGAAGGAGGGCTGCGACGGGCTGATCACCTCCGCCCGCTTCCTGCTCCATCGCATGCCCGAGCATGCGCGCACCCTCTGCCTGGAGCTCTTCGGCACGGATCTGTCCCGGGCCGTGTCCGCCATCGTGGAGATCCGGGATTTCCTCGCGTCCCTGCCGGACGTGCAGCTGGCGGCCCTGGAGCACCTGGACGAGCGCTACGTGCGCGAGGTCAGCTACTCCACCAAGGCGGTGCGCCGCGAGCTGCCCAAGATGATCCTGCTGGCGGACCTGGTGTCAGACGACGAGCGGGCCCTAGGTGAAGCGGCCGAGCGGATACTGAGGCTGGCCAAAGAGCGCGACGGCGAGGGCTTCATCGCCGTCAGTCCCGAGGCGCGCCGCCGCTTCTGGCTCGACCGGGCACGCACCGCGGCCATCTCGGCCCACACCAACGCCTTCAAGATCAACGAGGACGTAGTCATCCCCCTGGAGCGGCTGGCCGATTACTCGAAAGAGATCGAGCGGATCAACATCGAGCAGTCCATCCGCAACAAGCTGAGGATCATGGACGCCGTATCGGATTACCTGGGCGGCGATCTGCCCGAGGTCCGCGCCTGGGCCGGCTACGAGGAATCCCAGGAGGCCACCGCCGTCCTGACCGCCAAACGGGAAGCGGCGCAGGTCAGGCTGGAGGCGGCGCGCTCCCGCTGGCAGCAGGTCCTGGATCGGCTCGATGCCCCGGCGGTAGAGCATCTCGGACTGCTCGGAGACGAGGAACGAGCGCGGGTTCGGGACGGCGACAGCCTCCTGGACCTGATGCTGCGCCGGGACCTGCGCCAATCCTACCGCTCGGAGGTCGCCCAGGGTCTGGACGAGATCTTCGCCGGCCAGGACATGGCCGGGGTGCGGGAGCGTCTGCGGGCTATCCATGTCCATGTCCGGGACTCCCGGCTCTTCGTCGCCCTGCACATGCACGCCGGCGACGGCAATGTGCACACCAACATCCCCGTTTTCTCGTCGGACTACGAGATGCTCCGGGAGGCGGGCCGGTTGGTGGACCGGATCATGGAGCTGGCGAGCTCGCTCGGCGGCGTGGTCTCCGGGGAGCACGGCATCGGGCTGACCAAGCTCAGGTACCTGGAGCGGGAGAAGCGAGATGCCTTCCTGAACTACAAGCTCGACGTCGACCCCGGCGAGCGCTTCAATCGCGGCAAGCTGATGCCGGGCTCCGGCCTGGACAACGCCTACACGCCCTCTCTGCGCCTGGTGCAGCAGGAGGCCATTATCCTGGAGGAGACGGAGCTCGGGGCGCTGAACGACGAGGTCAAGCACTGCCTGCGCTGCGGCAAGTGCAAGCCGGTGTGCATGACCCACATCCCCCGCGCCAACCTCCTCTACTCCCCGCGCAACAAGATCCTGGGAACGGGGCTGGTCATCGAGGCATTTCTCTACGAGGAGCAGACCCGGCGCGGCCTCTCCGCACACCACTTCGATGAGCTGAACGACCTGGCGGACCACTGCACCCTCTGCCACAAGTGCGAGAGCCCCTGTCCTGTAGACATCGACTTCGGGAAGGTGTCCATGCGCATGCGCCACATCCTGGTCGAGCGGGGCAAGAAGCGCTTCAGTCCCGGGGCCTGGGCGGCCATGCACTTCCTGAGCACCACGAATCCGCGAACGGTCCGATACCTGCGCAAGGGGTTGGCCCAATGGGGATTCAAGGGGGTCAATCTGGCCCACACCCTGACCAGAGTCAGCGGGATCCTCGGAAAGGGCGAGCAGCCGCCCGCGGCCACCGGTCGCCCACCCAAGCTGGGGACCCAGGTCAAGGAGATGGTGCGAAGGCCCATACGGGTCGAGCTGCCCAGGCGCACCTTCCGCTACGAGCTGGGGCTAGAAGACGCCACCCGGGTGCCCATCCTGCGCAACCCCGCGCGATCCGCGGAGGATGCCGAGGCGGTCTTCTATTTCCCGGGCTGCGGCTCGGAGCGCATCTTCTCCGACATCGCCCTGGCGACCCTGGCCATGCTCTTCGAGCAGGGTGTGCAGACGGTGCTCCCTCCCGGCTACCTCTGCTGCGGCTATCCACAGAGCGCCGCCGGCATGGAAGCAAGCGGGCGCCGTATCGCGATGGAGAACCGGGTGCTCTTCCACCGGGTCGCCAACACTCTCAACTACCTGGACATAAGCACCGTCGTCGTCTCCTGCGGGACCTGCATGGACCGCCTCCTCGAGTACGAGTTCGGGATGATCTTTCCCGGCTGCCGATTGCTGGACATCCACGAGTACCTGATGGAGAAGGGCGTGAGCCTGGACGGGGTCGAAGGGGTCGGATACCTCTATCACGATCCCTGCCACACGCCCATGAAGACCCATACCCCGATCAAGGTGGCATCGAGCCTGATCGGACAGGAGGTGCTCTTGTCGGATTTCTGCTGCGGCGAGGCCGGAACCCTGGGCACGGCACGCCCGGACATCGCCAGCCAGCTGCGCTTCCGCAAACAGGAGGAGCTGACCAAGGGCATCCGAGCCCTGACCGGCAGCGACCTGGCACACGGGGAGGTGAAGCTCCTGACCTCCTGTCCCGCCTGCCAGCAGGGCCTGGCCAAGTATGCGGACGCCACCGGCTTGGCGACCGACTACGTCGTCGTGGAGCTGGCAAGACGCCTGCTCGGCGAAGGCTGGCAACAGCGCTTTCTGGACAAGGTGCGCACCGGCGGGATCGAGCGGGTGCTGCTGTAGCAAGGCTGCGTGCAAGTAACGGTAACGAGTGAATGGGGTAGATGCGGGAATCTTCGGCTCCAGGCCCGAGGAGCCCTAAGACAGACCCAGGGCGTTGCCCTGGGCTGATATGTCATGCCCCTTCGGGGCTGAGCCGTTCACCGCGGTCCGGTTACATCATGTTTCCGCCACTTGTGCGCAGCCGTAAAGGCCGCCCGGCCGAGGTCGAGCAAGCCGAGAGTCGGTGTCATCGTCTTACCTCGACGCGCGCTGCGGCATGCGGCAGCGGCATCGGCACCGCTAAGGTGCTCCTCGGCCTCTGCTGGGTCATTTCGCATAGGGGATCCTCTGCGACACAAAAATCTGCGCTTGGGTGACAGATTGCGCTTACCATTTGCGCCTTCGGCGCTCACAGTTAGCTGTACGCAAGCTCGGCTCGTTTCGCACCGCTGCTAATGGGCGCTCCGATTTGCCGGCACTTCCTCGGTCTTTCGAAACATGTCCACCGACACCCCTGATCCTAACAGCCTCTCCGTCGTCATCCCCATGTACCAGGAGGTAGACAATGTCGCCCCAATGCTGGCACGGGTGCACGAGGGCCTGAGCGAGTACCCGGCCCCATGGGAGCTGATCTGCGTGGACGACGGCAGCCGCGACGGCACGGGAGACCGGCTGCGCGCGGAGGCGGCGAGATACGGGAGCCACGTGCGGGTCATCCAGATGCGCCGCAACTTCGGTCAGACGGCGGCCATGCAGGCGGGCTTCGATGCGGCTCGCGGTGCCCTGATCGCATCCCTGGACGGGGACCTGCAGAACGATCCGGCGGATATACCGCGCATGGTGCAGGAGCTCGAGGAGTGGGATCTGGATCTGCTGCAGGGCTGGCGGCAGAGGCGCCAGGACGGACTCGTGCTGCGCAAGATTCCCTCGCGCATCGCGAACCGCCTCATCACCAAGGTCACGGGCGTCGCCCTGCACGACTACGGCTGCAGCCTGAAGATCTACCGGGCGGAGGTCCTCGAGCGGGTGCGCCTGTTCGGGGAGATGCACAGGTTCATCCCCGTGTGGGTAGCCGGGGTGACCGATCCCCGGCGCATTGGTGAGACGGTCGTGCACCACGAGGTGCGCCGCTTTGGGGAGTCCAAGTACGGCATCTCGCGCACCTTCCGCGTGCTACTGGACCTGCTCGCAGCCTTCTTCTTCCTGCGCTACGGTTCGCGCCCAGGCCACTTCTTCGGCTCCATCGGGATGGCCCTCGGTCTCCTCGGCGGACTGATCATGTCCCATCTGCTGATCGTGAAGTTCTGGCTGGGCGAGGACATCGGCCAGCGCCCCCTGCTGTTCGTGGGGATCCTCTTTCTCGTGGCCTCGATCCAGCTCCTCACGACCGGGGTCCTCGCCGAGCTCCTGGCGAGGACCTTCTTCGCGTCCTCAGGGCAACCCAACTTCAATATCGCCCGGCAGAGCGACCCTGAGCAGGCGGGCTGGCGGATGCCCGAATGACCGGGGCCGGTCCTGCGGACGGAAAGCTCTTCGATTCGCCGTGGCTGCCGGCGGCGGCGCTGCTGCTCTCGTTCTATTGGATGCTGGGGTCGGTGCCCCTCTATGACCTGGACGAAGGGGCCTTCTCCGAGGCCACCCGCGAGATGATCGCCGGCGGCAACTACATCACGCCCTACAGGGACGGGGAGCCCCGCTACGACAAGCCGGTGCTCATCTATTGGCTGCAGGCGGCGTCGGTGAAGCTGCTCGGCCTCAACGAGCTCGCCCTGCGCCTGCCCTCGGCCCTGGCGGCGAGCGGGTGGCTAGTCGCCCTCTGGGCCTTCGTGCGCAGGCGACTGGATGCGCCCACGGCGACGGTAGCGACCCTGGTCATGGCGCTGACCCTGGAGGTATCCATCATCGCCAAGGCGGCGATCGCCGATGCCCTGCTGAATCTCTTCCTCGCCCTGACCTTCTTCGAGATCTATCGCTGGTATCTGGAGCCACGGCGCGCCCCTCTGCTGCGCGCCTACCTCTGGATGGGCCTCGGATTCCTGACCAAAGGACCGGTGTCGGTCTTCTTCCCGGTCGTCGTCAGCTTCCTGTTCTTCCTCAGCGAGCACTCCTTGAGGCGGTGGTTGCGGGCAATCTTTTATCCCTGGGGCTGGATACTCTTCCTGACGGTCGCCCTGCCCTGGTACATCGCAATCTATTTAGATAGCGGCCCCGGGTTCTTCGAGAGCTTCTTCCTACGCCACAATCTCGGGCGCTTCGGCGATGCCATGCAGGGACACAAGGGCTCCGTCGGCTATTACTTCCTGGTGCTGCCCTTGATCCTGCTGCCCTTCACGGGCTGGTTCCTGGGCCTGCTGCCGCGGATCAAGCGGACCTGGGCCGACCCGTTGGACCGTTTTCTCTGGATCTGGTTTTTGGTCGTCTTAGTCTTTTTCTCGTTTTCCGCGACCAAGCTGCCCCACTATGTGCTCTACGGGGCAACACCCCTGTTCATCCTGATGGCCCGCTACCGCCAACTGCTCGCGAGCCGCTGGCTGGCCTTCCTGCCCGCGGTGCTTTTCCTCCTGCTGCTGCTGTTTCTACCGGAGCTGGTGACACTGGCCGCCGCCAAGACACACGCGCCCCATCAGCTTGCCATGTTCGAGATGGGCGAAGGATTGCTGGGCGCCGAGTACCGCATCCCGGTGGGGGTGGGACTGGCCCTGGTGCTGGTGCTCGCCTTCTGGCGAAGGCTGCCGCCCTGGCAGGGACTGATCCTAGTCGGCTTTGTCCAGATGGCCCTGGTCTCCGGGGTCCTCGTACCGCGGGTGATGGAGGTCCTGCAGGGACCCGTCAAGGAGGCGGCCCTGCTGGCCCGGCAATTGGATATGCCGACGGTCGTCTACCGCACCAGCATGCCCAGCTTCAGCCTCTACCGCGAAGCGATCCCCGCCGAGCGCGAGCCGCGGGCCGGTGACCTGGTCTTCCTGCGCGTCGACAAGCTGGACAGGCTTGCTACGGAGCACCCCGACTTGCACCGGAAGCTGATCTTTCGGCGCGGCGCGGTCGCCCTCGTCGAGCTGACGACCGCTTCACGCGATGGCTGAGACCCTTTTCGCCTTCCTTGGACGCGACCTGCGCGAGGCCTTGGATGCGGGCTTCCGGCGCACCCCGGCGGTCTCTCCTGACGGCGGCCTCTGGCTGGCTCGCTGGGCCCTCATCAGTGCCCTCATCGGCATGTTGCTCTTCCTGCTCTGCGGATACCATGCGGGCTTCGCCAGGGTCAATTTCGCAGCAGCCCGGCTTCCCGACCAACTCTGGCAGTGGCTCACGATATTCGGCGACGAACGGGTGGCCTTTGCCTTGACCCTCTTCTTCACGCGCCGCTATCCGCGTGTCTTCTGGACCCTGATCGCCGCCGCCCTCGTCGGCGTCGCTCTCACCCATTCCTTAAAGCCCCTGTTCTCCGCGCTGCGACCGCCGTCCGTGCTGGAGCCCGGGAGCTTTCACCTCATCGGCCCCGCCCTGCACAAGCAGAGCTTTCCCTCCGGGCACACGGTAACGGCAACGATCTTTTTCGGCGCCTGGGTCTACTACGTCCGCAGTCGGTGGCGGCGCCTCCTGCTGATCCTGGCGGCGGTCGCCGTGGGCCTGAGCAGGGTGGCGCTCGGCGTACATTGGCCGGTGGACGTAGCGGCCGGATTGGCGGTCGGATCGACGGCCCTCTGGCTGGGGGTGCGCCTCGCTGCTCGGGGCGAGGCGTTCGGCAAGGATCCCCGGGTGCACCTGGCCCTGGTCGCCTTGGCCGCAGGAATGGGGGCATCGCTGCTCCTTTGGGACGGGGGCTATCCGGGGGTGAGGGACTTGCAGGTGATCCTCGCCGTTGCCGCCTTGGCCTACGCGGCCTTCACCTATCTGGCTGGACCGATCCTGCGCTGGTCGAGATCGAAAGTGTGAGCCGAGCGTTTACAGATCGTGATCGGTCGGGATGGGCAGGTCAGGAGGCTGGTTCTGGCGTGCAGCTTGCGCCGCTTCTTTCGCCTGCTGGACCTTCTGCCGGGCCGCCTCTATCCGCTTATACTGTTCCGGCCCGAGGTAATAACCGCCCGGTTGCGTTTTCTCGGCCTCCTCGAGCACAGAGGTGGCTTCGCGGAGCTCCTTCTCCGCTTTGGACAAGTCCTTCAAGGTCTTGTCCTGCTCTTGCGTCTGGCGCTGCTCTTGGCGCTTCTTTTGCGTCTGCTGCGTGAGCTCCTGAAGCGCCTTGGCGTGCTGCTCGGCCTGCTGTACCTGTTCCGCCGTGGGTCCAGGACGAATCTTGACCTCTTCGACCATCTCGCCGGGCACTTCGGGCGGTGGCTTAGCGGAGTAAGTAACCCTTCCCTGTGCATCGATGGACTTGTATACCTCTTCATCGGCCGCCGCGACACAGCCAAAAAGGAGGCCAATGGCGGCGATGGTCAATCGGTCTCGTCTCTTCATGGAGCATGCAACCTCGATGTGGAATGAGCTCTGATTCCCTCGTTTGGATTGTAGCGAATCGCCGTTCTCCGGATAAGTCGCACTCCTTTGCAACGTCGAGCAGGACGTTCTTCCCTTTGTGGGAGATGGCCAGGGTGGACAAAGATCAGTGGTGAGGCGAGCTTGTCATCCCGAGAAGAGCAGTTGAACCGCAGAGACGCTGAGAACGCAGAGAGAGATCAGGGAGATACGTGTGTAAGTCCGTCGCCTACCGGAGACTAGATCTCATCAGGCAATGCATTGTTTCATCAGGGTTTACTCGGGTTCATTCGCGGTTGACCGCCGGGTCTGGGCTCTTGCTCCAGGTGGCTCGCCTCGCCCCATGTCCGTTAGAAGCTTGGGTTTCGCCGGGATGGGCGCTATTTTGATCGAGGTCGAGCCGCCTGGCTCAGGCGCATGCCTCCTGCGTGAGATCGCCTCGACGCGCTGCTTGTCGCCAGTCCATCCAAATGACATGGGTGAGCCGAGCAAACGTCAGACAACCCGAGGAGTCCCATATGACCGACGCCATCGCCCGCTACTTCACAGAGGATCATCGCCGCTGCGACCGGCTGCTCGCCGCCTGCGAATCGACAATATCGGCAGCTGCCTGGGACAGGGCTGACGAGGCGATAGCCGCATATCGCGATGCCCTGGTGCGCCACTTCGCGATGGAGGAAGAGGTGCTGTTCCCGGAGCTCGAGCAGGCCAACCCGGGCGCCGCAGGACCCACCGGGGTCATGCGTATGGAGCACCACCAGATGCGCCAGCTTCTGGACGGACTGACGGAGGCGGTCCGTGTCCATGATGCCGACACCTGCTTTGGGGATCTCGAAACCCTGCACATGATCAGCCAGCAGCACAACACCAAGGAAGAGGGCATCCTCTATCCCCTCGCCGACCGCAGCCTGCAGGGCGGGGGAGAGGGTCTGATCGAGCGCCTGGACTCGATCTGACCATGGACGTGCCGCTCGACGTGAGCGCGTTGGAGCCCCCGGAGCCCATGCGCCAGATCCTGGAGGCACTGTTCGATCTGGCCGACGGCGACCGGCTGTGCGTGCGGCACCGCCGCGAGCCCTTTCCCCTCTACGACATCCTGCAGCGGATGGGCTATGCATGGGAGACGAGCGGCAGCGAGGGGCGTTTCCAGATCCTCATCTGGCGCACCGCCCCGCCGGTCACGGACGGCTCTGACTGATGTTGAGCACCGCCGGGCTCAGCCTGGAGCAGGCGCCCCCCATCCACATCCCGTTTCGCTTCTTCCTGACTGCACCCTTATTCCTGCTCGCAGCGGCCCTGCTGCTCGCGCTCAAGGGCGATTCTCTTCTCGCCTCCCGCTGGTCGCCCGCCGCTCTGGCGGTAACCCACCTCATCGTCGTCGGCTTTCTGGGTCAGGTCATGAGCGGCGCCCTGCTGCAGATGCTGCCCGTAGTCGCCGGGTCGCCGGTCCCGTCAGTGCGTCTCGTGGGAGGGACGGTCAATCCGCTACTGGCGGTCGGTGCCGGCATGCTCGCCTGGGGATTGCTCGGTGGTGGAGGAATGGCGCTATCCGTCGGGGCCGTCTGCGCGTCGCTCGGGTTCCTGGTGCTCGTTCTCTCCGCCGGGCTCGCCTTGCTGCGGGCACGCGGGGCACCCCAGACGGTCCGCGCGATGGGCCTTGCGCTCGGGTCCCTGCTGGTCGCCGTTGTCTTGGGTCTGGTACTCACCGAAGCCTTGAGCGGCCGGATTTGGATTCTTCAGTTTCCGGCCTGGGTGGATGTCCATCTCGCCTGGGGACTGCTCGGGTGGGTGGGACTCCTGGTCATGGGGGTCGCCTTTCAGGTGGTGCCCATGTTCCACGTCACGCCGCCGTACCCCAAGTGGCTTTCGTTCTGGCTGCCGCCCCTGGCGGCTGCCGCGCTCCTGCTGGGGACCCTCAGGCTCGTTTCCGATACCTATGAGACCGGTGTCGCCGCGACCGGCGTTCTGGCCCTGGCTTTCTCCCTGTTCGCCCTGGTGACCCTGGGACTACAGGCCCGCCGCGAGCGCAAACGGGTCGATGCGACCCTGCTCCACTGGTGGTCGGCCATGGTCTGCGTCCTGCTCGCCGCCCTTTGCTGGCTGCTCGCCGGGCCGCCGGTGGTGACCGGGATCCTGCTCTTGCTCGGTGCCGGCGTCGGGGTCGTTTCGGGGATGCTCTTCAAGATCGTTCCGTTTCTGGCCTGGTTTCACCTCCAACACCGCCAGCTGACGAGCGGCAAGCTCCAGGTGCGGGTTCCGAACATGCTGACGTTCCTTCCGGATCGTCCCGCGCGCCTTCAGCTCGCCTGCCACCTGCTCGCCCTGGTCGGGACCCTCGCGGCCTGGGCCGTGCCCGTCCTGATCGTTCCGGCCGGCATCGCCCTCGCCTTGTCCGCCGCCCTTCTCGGCGGATTGATCCTCCGGGCCCTGGTACGCTTCCGGCGCGTCGCCATGGCCATCGAGGCCAGCCCCCCTTCGACACATCCGGAGGCAATGTGAAGACGAAAGCGAATCATGCGGTCGCGATCTGCGCGGCCATGGTGTTGGGGGTTGCCTTCGCTTCAGGCCGCGTGGCGCATGCCGCCGGTGTGACGGTCTCCATCGCCTGTGGCTCGGAGGGCGGTACGAGCTACGACCTGTGCGTGAAGGCATCCAACCAGTGGGCGCAGAAGGCGGGCAACCAGGTGCGATTCATCACCACGCCCGCCAGCAGCTCCGAACGGCTCGCCCTGTACCAGCAATGGATGGCGGCGCAGGCCGACATCGACGTGCTAATGACGGATGTTTTCTATCCCGGCGTTCTCGAGAAGGGCCTGGTCGATCTCAGGCCGTACCTCGAGGATGAGGAGACCGAGCTCTTCCCGGCCTATCTGAAGATCGATATGCTCGACGGCAAGCTGCTGGCGATGCCCTGGTTCGCGGCGGTCGGCGTGATGTACTACCGCAAGGATCTGCTGCAAAAATACCACCTCGAGCCGCCACAGACCTGGGCCGAGTTGGAGAAGGACGCCGAGTCGGTGCAGACCGAGGAACGTGCCGCGGGCAACCCGAATTTCTGGGGCTACATGTGGCAGGGAAAGGCTTACGAGGGGCTGACCTGTAATGCGGTGGAATGGCTGGCCAGCTACGGGGCGGGCTCCATCGTCGCCCTCGACGGCAAGGTGACAGTCGATAACCCGCGTGCCGTAGCCGCCTTGACCATGGCCAAGAGCTGGGTCGGCAAGATCTCGCCGCGCGGGGTGCTCAGCTCCGAGGAGCCGCAGACGCTGCAGGTGTTCTACGCGGGCAATGCGCTGTTTCTGCGCAGCTGGCCCTACGTCTGGTCGGTGGCTCAGGCGCCGGACAGCCCGCTCGCGGGCAAGGTCGGCATCATTCCGATTCCGAAGGGACCGGGCACCGACGGGGCGCACGCCGGCACCATCGGCGGCTGGTCGCTGGCGGTGTCGAAGTATGGCAAGCACCGCGAGGCGGCGATCGACCTCGTGAAGTACCTGACCTCCTCCGAGGTCCAACGGATGCGTTTTCTCGAAGGCGCACTGATGCCGACGCGCATGGCGTTGTACGAGGATCCGTCCGTGCTCGCCAAGGAGCCGGCGATGAAGATCTTCTACGACGCCATTCTCAGCGCCTCTCCGCGGCCAAGCGCACAGACCGGTGCGAAGTACAACCGCGTCAGCTCGGTGCTCTATACCGGTCTGCACCAGATGCTGCTCGGCGAGTCCGGTCCACAGGCAACGGTCGCGTCGATCGCCGCCAAGCTCGACGAGCTCAGCGACAAGGGCAAAGACTGGTAGTCGGTCATGGCGGTGCCCGAGCCGAGCCCCGGGGACGCGCGCTCGCAGGGCATGACCCTGCAGCAGCGCCGGGTCGTCTGGGCCTGGGCGTTCATGTCGCCGGTGCTACTGGCGTTGCTGGCGGTGGCCCTGTGGCCGCTGGTGACGACCTTCCTGGCCAGCCTGACCAACGCCAGCATCAGTGGGGGCGACGGTCGCTTCGTCGGGCTGGGCAACTTCCTGCATCACGGCGCGACCGGCTGGGGCGGCGTGCTCGCCAGCCACGAATGGTGGCGGTCCGTGGGCAACACCGCGCTGTTCACCCTGGTCACGGTCGGCGCGGAGACCATCATCGGCATGCTGCTCGCGCTGGTGCTGAGCTCCAGGCTGCGCGGCAGTCGGCCGCTGCGCGCGGCGGTGCTCATCCCCTGGGCGATCCCGACAGTGGTCTCCTCCGAGATCTGGACCTGGATGCTGCAGCAGCAGGGCGGCATCCTGAACGTCCTGATGCTCGAGACGCACCTGATCCGACAGCCCATCGACTGGCTGTCCGACCCGTCGCTGATGCTCCCGGCGGTGATGATGGTCGACATCTGGAAGACCACGCCGTTCATGGCGCTGCTGATCCTGGCCGGTCTGCAGACCATCCCGCGCGACGTCTACGAGGCCGCCCGCATCGACGGCGTGGGGCCGCTGAAGACCTTCTTCCGCGTGACCCTGCCGCTGGTGTGGCCGGCGGTGCTGGTCGCCGTGATCTTCCGCATGCTCGACGCGCTACGCGTGTTCGACCTGATCTACGTCATGACCGGCGCCGTGCCGCAGACCGAGACCATGGCCGTCTACATCCAGAGCCACCTGGTCGGCTTCGGGGAGATCGGCTACGCTTCGGCGGCCTCGGTGGTGATGTTCCTGATCATGGCGCTGCTGCTGGTGGGGATCATCTGGAGCGGGCGCAAGCGCCTGCTGGGAGAGTCGCGATGAAGGCGGTGCGCACGGCCGGTTTCTACCTCGTCGCCGGGCTGTTCTTCCTGTGGGCGGTATTTCCGTTCTACTACGCCGTGGTCACCTCGCTGAAGACCGGCTTCGCAGTGATGACGCCGACCCTGTGGCCACACGAGGCGTCCTTCGCCAACTACGTGCACATCTTCGAGCTCGGCTTCGGGCGCAACGTGCTCAACTCGGTGATCGTCGCCACGCTCACCGTGCTCGTCGCCGGGCTGGTCTCGCTGCCGGCGGCCTACGCCTTGTCGCGGGTGAGCTTCCGCGGCCGCTCGACCCTGCTGGTGACCATGCTCGGTGCGACCATGTTCCCGCAGGCGGCGGTGCTCAGCGGCCTGTTCTCGGTGATCCGCGGGCTCGGCCTGTACAACACCTGGTGGGGGCTGATCTTCTCCTACCTGCTGTTCACTGTGCCCTTCACCGTGTGGGTGCTCACCGCCTTCATGCGCGAGCTGCCGCAGGAGCTGGAGGAGGCCGCCATCATCGACGGTGCCGGTCCCTGGACCATCGTCACGCGCATCTTCCTGCCGCTGCTCGCGCCGGCCATGGCAGCCACCGGACTGCTCGCGTTCATCGCGGCCTGGAACGAATTCCTGTTCGCCTTGACCTTCACCCTCGACAACACCGCGCGCACCGTGCCCGTCGCCATCACGGTCTTCGGAGGCTCGAGCTCATTCATGCCGCCCTACGGCAACATCATGGCCGCTTCGGTGGTGGTCAGCGCGCCGCTCGTCATACTGGTGCTCGTGTTCCAGCGCTGGATCACCTCCGGCCTCACCATGGGCGCGGTGAAGGGTTGATGGTGCGCCGGATTGCCGAGGCACAGGTGCCGGAACGACGATGAGCTCCTGTTGCTCGAAGTCCGTCATCCCGGCAGGGAATGCCGGGACCCAGAGGCCAAGGAGAGCCGATCATCAAAATCATTACTTGCCGGGAGCTGTCGTTCATGGCTGAAATCGAGCTGCGCAAGATCGGCAAGTCCTACGGGCGCAAGGCACTCACCACCGTGCTGAGCGGCGTCGATCTAACCATCCGCGACGGCGAGCTCATCGTCTTTCTCGGTCCTTCGGGCTGCGGCAAGACGACGTTGCTGCGCATGATCGCCGGGCTGGAGGAGATCACCACCGGCGATCTGCTGATCGACGGCGTGCGCGCCAACGAGCTGCCTCCGGTCAAGCGCCGCGTGGCGCTGGTGTTCCAGTCTTACGCCCTGTATCCGCACATGAGCGTGCGCGACAACATGGCCTTCGGCCTCAAGCTGCAGGGCAAGAAGCGCGGGCCGGCGGCACGCGAGGAGATCACCCGCCGCGTGGGCGAGGCGGCCAGGCTGCTGCAGATCGACCACCTGCTCGACCGCAAGCCGCGCCAGCTCTCCGGCGGCCAGCGCCAGCGCGTTGCCATCGGCCGCGCCATCGTGCGTGAGCCGGCGCTGCTGCTGATGGACGAGCCGCTGTCCAACCTCGACGCCGCGCTGCGCGGGCAGATGCGACTGGAGCTGATCGAGCTGCACCGGCGGCTGGGCAACACCACCGTCTACGTCACGCACGACCAGGTCGAGGCGATGACCCTGGGCGATCGCATCGCCATCATCAACGAAGGGCGCATCGTGCAGGTCGGCCCGCCGCTGGAGGTCTACCACCGCCCGGCCAACCGCTTCGTCGCCGGCTTCATTGGCTCGCCACGGATGAACTTTCTCGACGGGCGCCTGGAGCTGACCGACGGCAAGGTGCAGGTGCGGCTCGCCGAAGGGTTGGCGCTGGCGGCGGAGGTCGAGGCACCGCCCAAGGCGGGCGGCGAGGCGACCCTGGGCGTGCGCCCGGAGGACCTGGCGGTAACGCCGCCGGGGCAAGGCCATCTGAGTGGGCAGGTGCGCGTGGTCGAGCCGCTGGGCGAGGCGACCCTGGTGCACGTGCAGTTGGTTCGGCCCGCCGAGGCGAGCCTGGCGGTGCGTGTGCAGGGAACGTTGGTGCTGGAGCCCGGGGTGCAGGTCGACGTTCGCGTGCGTCCCCGCGACTGCCACGTATTCGACGCCGCCGGGCAGGCGCTGCGCAAGCGGCATGTCCCCGAGCGCCTGGCCTTCGCGGCGGAGACCAGCTGAAGGGCGGTCTTGCGCTTCAGTCGCTCCTCATCAGTGCTCCAGCTCCGGTCCAGCCCCTGGAACGCCAAGTCCTCATCCCGTTGAAAACCGTCCGGTCGGACTTCAGCTTGGAAGTCGAAGGAAGGGCCCGAAGAGCCCGAAGAAGCGCCTTCTGCGCGACCACTCCAGGAGAAAGACCATGCCAAGAGTACACGCCTACGCAGCCACCCAGGCCGGCGGCCGACTCGATCCTTTCGAGTACGACCTCCCGGACAGCCTGCAGCATGACGAGGTCGAGATCGACATCCGCTACTGCGGCATCTGTCACAGCGATCTGAGCGTGCTCGACAACGAATGGGGCAACAGCAGCTATCCGTTCGTCCCCGGGCACGAGGTCGTCGGCACCGTCGCGGCGGTGGGCGAGCACGTCACCCATCTGCAGGTGGGTCAATGGGTCGGGGTCGGCTGGTTCTCGCGCTCCTGCCTGGTCTGCGACCAGTGCATGGGGGGAGATCACAACCTCTGCTCCAGCGCCGAAGGGATCATGCTGGGCCGCCCCGGCGGATTCGCCGACAAGGTCCGGGTCCAGTCCCACTGGGTGACGCCCCTGCCCGAGGGGGTCGAAAGAGCCGACGCCGGTCCGCTGTTCTGCGGCGGGATCACGGTGTTCAACCCCATCATCCAGAACAACATCCGCCCCACCCACCGTGTCGGCGTCGTCGGCATCGGCGGCCTGGGACACATGGCCCTGCGGTTCCTGAGCGCCTGGGGCTGCGAGGTCACCGCCTTCTCCACCACGCCGGACAAGGAGGCCGAGGCGCGCGCCTTCGGCGCCCACCACTTCGTCTCCACGCGCGACGAGGCGGCATTGGAGAAGCTCGCCGGGAGCTTCGACATGATCCTAGACACCGTCAACGTCGACCTGCCCTGGGACACCTACATCCAGGCGCTCGCCCCCAAGGGCAAGCTGCACCTGGTCGGGGCCGCCCACCAGGTTACCGCGACGGTATTCCCCATGCTCGGGTCCCAGCGCTCGCTGGGGGCCTCGCCCCTGGGCAGCCCGGCGACCGTTCGGGAGATGCTGCGGTTCGCCGCCCGTCACGGGATCGCGCCCCAGACCGAGCACTTTCCGCTCGCCCGGGTCAACGACGCCATGGAGCACCTGCGGGCGGGCAAGCCGCGCTATCGGATCGTGCTCGACATGGCCTGAGGCGTATTGCCGTGCACGGAGCGGCCAACTGTCGTTTCTAGGGTTGCCGTGAAAGTACGCGCCGAAGGCCCTCCGCTTTCACCCTCTCCCTTCATGGGAGAGGGGCGGGGTGAGGGTGCTATCAGGGGCGAGGCGATCTTTCATCCTCCAGGTTGGCTCGCATTGCCCCTTGATCGTCAGATTCCTTATAGGGGCTGCGCCCGCGCATCTCGGCCAGGTAGTCGCTCATCGCGTCGCGCTCCTGGTCCAGGAACCGGGCGATGGCGTCGCGCCAGCGGGCGTCGGCGATCCAGTGGGCCGACCAGGTCGGGGTGGGCAGGAAGC
>CAYYHR010000051.1:0-1779 GCA_964471705.1 uncultured Chromatiaceae bacterium | reverse complement strand
CGCCAGCGGGCGTCGGCGATCCAGTGGGCCGACCAGGTCGGGGTGGGCAGGAAGCCGCGGCTGATCTTGTGCTCGCCCTGGGCCCCAGGCTCGAAGCGCGACAGGCCCCGCCGGATGCAGTAGTCCAGCCCCTGGTAGTAGCAGGCCTCGAAGTGCAGGCTGTGGAAGTCCGCGAAGCAGCCCCAGTGGCGCCCGTATAGGGAGCGCGTGCCGACCAGGTCGAAGGCCGCGGCCACGATCTTCCCATCATGATAGGCCAGCACCAGCAGGCACTGGTCCGCGAGGGTACGCCCGATCTCGCGGAAGAAGCCCAGGGAGAGGGTCGGGACGCCGCCGCGCTTGTCGAAGGTGTCGCAATAGAGTTGGTGGAAGGTCGCCCACTCCTCCGCGCTGACCTCCCCTCCCGAGAGCAGCCGGAAACGGATGCCGGCCTCGGCGACCCGGCGGCGCTCCCGCCTGACCTGCTTGCGCTTGGCCGACGAGAAGGCGGCGAGGAAGTGCTCGAAATCCTGATACCCGTGGTTTTCCCAGTGAAACTGGCAGCCGACGCGGCGCATGAGCCCTTGTCCTTCCAGGTCCCGCGTCTCTGCGTCCGTCGTGAAGAGCCAGTGCAGCGAGGAGACCCCGAGCTGCCCGGCGACCTCCAGGGAGCCGTGGATCAGCGCGGCGGTCTGCTCGTCTTTGGCGGGTCCTTCGGCGACCAGGATGCGCGGACCGGTCGCCGGGGTGTAGGGGGAGGCGACGACCAGCTTCGGGTAGTAGGCCAGGCCACTGCGCGTGTAGGCGTCCGCCCAGCTCCAGTCGAAGACGAGCTCGCCATAGGAATTGGTCTTGAGGTAACAGGGGGCGGCAGCGACCAGCGCGCCCTCGACATCGTACAGGGCCAGGTGACGCGACAGCCAGCCGAAGCGCTCGCCGACGCAGCCATGGCGTTCCATGGCGGCAAGGAATTCGTGACGCAGGAATGGGGTATCCGGATCGGCGAGACGGTTCCACTCGGCGCGCGGGATCGCCTCGATGGAGTCGTAGGTACGAAGCTGGTACATGGGGACGGACTGCGCAGTTGCCTATTGGGCTCAGATGTGGCCGAGCGACCCGGCTGCAAAGGGTTACCGAGAAAGTACCCAGTGTAGGGTGCGGTGAGCTTGTGAGCCGCACCGACCTGATTTGCGAGTCCCTTGGGCCGGAGCCGGAGAGGCCCCAAGTAAGTCAACTTGCATCATGGGGAAAGCGAATGCCTCCTGCCTTCGACAACAGCTACGCGCGCCTGCCCGAGCGCTTCTACGCCCGGCAACCGCCGGTCGCCGTCGCACGACCCACGCTGGTGAAGCTCAACCAGACCCTCGCAGCCGAGCTGGGGCTGGATAGGGACTGGCTGGGCTCGCACGAAGGGATCTCCATGCTGGCCGGGAACGCGGTTCCCGACGGCGCCGAGCCCCTGGCCATGGCGTACGCAGGCCACCAGTTCGGGGGCTTCGTGCCCCAGCTCGGCGACGGGCGGGCGATCCTCCTGGGGGAGATCCTCGACCCCAAGGGCGAGCGCTTCGACATTCAGCTCAAGGGCTCGGGCCGCACGCCCTTTTCGCGTGCCGGCGACGGAAGGGCGGGGCTCGGGCCGGTCCTCCGCGAGTACATCATCAGCGAGGCCATGCAGGCGCTCGGTATCCCGACCACGCGCTCGCTCGCCGCGGTAACGACCGGGGAGCCCGTCTACCGCGAGACCGAGCTCCCCGGTGCCGTGCTCACACGGGTGGCGCGCAGCCACGTGCGGATCGGGAC
>CAYYHR010000050.1:0-18948 GCA_964471705.1 uncultured Chromatiaceae bacterium | reverse complement strand
AAACGCTACAAGGTCGATTTGCTTTTCTCCATTTGCCGTCTACACTCCTTCTCAATCAAGATGTCCAATTTCTATGGTAGACGCCGAAGGAAGGCGGAGTTGGTCGCTATATTAAGGTAAAGCTGGCGTTAAGCGGCGAGCGGCGCAACCCGCGAAACACAGGAGCTTGGGTCACCGATATTTTCCGCGACACACTCGAACTCCGGGGCCGCCCCTGCAGCCATGGACTTCGTACACCGACCCTGGGTACGTGGGGAAGGAGATTGGTTTCTTCACTTGTCGGTTGGGGTGACTGTAGGAGTAGAGATAGGACGCGGCTCCTGTGATCACGCGGCGTTTCCGATAGGGAGCAGCGAAGCAGTGGTTTCCCGCCATTGGCTTCGGCCAAGGTGATTGGCTCGATTACTCAGCTGACTTTGCCGCCGCTCCACAGGGTCCCGCAGCGACCGGAATATTGGCGGCTTGACGGGTGATGTGGCAACCAAATCCTCTTGGTTTGGACGGTAGATCACCACCGCTGAGTTTCAGCTGAGGAATCGAGCTAATCACCTCGGCCAAAACCAATCAAGCCCGTAGGCTAGGACGAGAGGAGGCACGGGATCCTCATGGCAGGTTATCTCGCAGTTCCGGCGGTGGGTCAGGCGATCGTTCTGTTGCTGCAGGACCATTATCGCCCGGGCGACTTCAATACCCCGCTCGACTTTCGCCTTTATCTCGCGAGGGATTTCGCGGAGCCGATGAATGCCGGAGTTTCGGTCTTCCTCTACCGGATCTTCCAGAATGGCATGCAGAAGAACCATACCTGGCGCCCCGCAGACGGCATGGCGAGCCAAACGGTGTTACCGCTGGATCTGCATTTCCTGCTAAGCATCTGGGCACAGGACGCGTCGATGCAGCACACGATTGCCGGATGGATGATGCGCACCATTCAGGACACTCCGGTCTTGCCGGCCAGTTTCCTGAATCGGCAGTTCCCGGGTCTCTTCCGACGCGAAGAGGTCGTGACCATCACCCCGGCGGAGCTGGGTACCGAGGAGCTGTTTCGGATCTGGGAGGTGATCGTGAATCACAGCTATCAGCTGTCGATCCCCTATGTCGCACGGATGGTTCGCATCGAGTCCGAAGAGCCGTCCGACGAAGGCGGACGGCCGGTGCAGGAGCGGATCTTCGACACCGGGCGGCCCACCGGGGATGGGTCGTGACTGCGCTCGCCGCCCGGGAGCTGCGGGCGCGAGCGCGCAGGCGGGTGGTGACGGCGCTCGGGCTGCGCTTTTGGGACCCGGCCCTCGACTGCCAAGTCACCGACGCTCTTAGGGTCATCGCAATCCCACTGCCCGGGGGCGAGCCGCGGATCGACGCGTACCGGACCCCGTCCGGCATCTATGCGTTCCACGGGCTGCCGGGCCTGCGCACCTACGAGTATCCCCAGGATGACGCGCCTCCGACCAGCCCACCCCTGACGCGGACCTTTCTGATCCAGGTGCTGGATGGCGCAGGGCGTTTCCTGCCCACCCTGCTCCGCGTCGCGGCACCCTTCTCTGGCGTCTACCCGACCGGACTCGCGACCAGCTCTACGGCGTCGGGGCCCCCGGGCCTCTATCTGTTCTCGGCCCCGACCCGCAATCCGTCGTCGGGGCCGGCCGTGATCCGCGCCCAGCTTGCCGCCGTCACCGCCGGCGGGACCGCGAGACCGGCCGCCCATGCGGTACTCGAGGTCTATCTCGGCGGCACCCTGTTGCAGCTCGGCATCGCCGATCCCCAGGGATCGGTCGCCATCTTCATGCCCTACCCGGCCTTCGCCCCTTCGTCGCCAGGATCGGTCTCGCCGCCGACGGCGGCGACACCTCGCCAATCCTGGACCCTCGGTGTGCGCGCCCGTTTCCAGCCTTCGGTCCTGAACAGACCAGCCGGCCCGCTCCCGGAGCTCCGCAGCATTGTCGCCCAGACCGCGGCGCCCTTCCTGGTGCCGGACGGCGTGGGTGTAGATCAACCGGTGGCTGAGCTCACCGCCGATCTGGTCTTCGGCCAGGAGCTGGTACTGCGAACCGGCACCGATGCGCGGCTCTTTCTCGGCTCAGCGGCGACCTCGCCTTGACCCTTGCGTTTGCGACTCAGGAGAACCCGGTCATGCCCGAATATCTCGCCCCAGGCGTCTACATCGAAGAGGTCAGCTTCCGCTCCAAGTCCATCGAGGGCCTCAGCACCAGTGTGGCCGGGTTCATCGGTCCGACCCGCTTTGGGCCGGTCGGGGGAACACCGGAGCTGCTGACCAGCTTCTCGGACTATGAGCGGATCTACGGCGGGCTCGATGCGCTGCGCTTCGGCACCACCAACCAGGACAACTATCTCGCACACGCGGTCCGCGCCTTCTTCGACAATGGCGGCACCAAGCTCTACGTGACCCGGGTCTTCGAGCCGTCCGTCGCCGACGACCCGAACAATGGCAAGTCATCGCTGGGCCTGCCCGCGAGCGGCTCCCCGACCCTGCTGACCCTGCGCGCCCGTTTCCCGGGACGCGGCGGCGATCAGCGCATCAGCCTCGTGCTGAAGGCAACGCCCAATCCGTTGTTTACGTCCGGGGGGCAGGTCCAGATCAGCGGTCTGCGCGAGGGCGATGCGGTCTATGTGACCCATGACGTGGTGTCGCCGAACATCGGGGTCTCCGCCGGTGTCTACGATGTGGTCGCCCAGAACGATGAAATCGTCCTCTCTGGGGCCGGAGGGAGCCAACGGATCCAGGACCTGGACCTGGTCGCGAACCAGGTCTTTCGTCTCACCGTCACGGTCAGGATCAAGCGTCCCGGGCGCTTCGAAAACGAGCTGATCTGGCCCGACCTGTCGCCGAGTCCAACCAGCTCGACCGGGCTGCTCGCGACCTTCACCGTGTCCCCGACCGGACGTGCCGACTACCTCTCGATCCCGTTCGCATTCGAGGCGCCGGCGGCGAGCCCGATCGCCTCGGCCGCCGAGCTACTCGCTGCACTGAGCGCGGGCGCTGCGATCGACCCCACCCAGTCCCAGCAGGTGTTCACGTTCACGCTTGCGCAGGGCAGCGACGGCAATCAGCCGACTGGGGACAGCTATGCCGGCGACGACGGTGGCCAGGTAAAGACCGGCCTAACCACTTTCGAGGATGTCGACGAAATCTCGATCGTCTCGGCGCCCGGGGCGACTGCGGACTACACCAACGAGAACCAGGTTCGGGTCCGGGCCATCGTCCAGAACCTGCTGATCCATTGCGACGTCCATATGCCCTACCGGGTCGCGGTGCTGGACGCGCCGAACAACCAGGTCCTCTCCGAGGTCCGGGATTTTCGTGGCCGCTTCGACTCCACCCGAGCAGCGCTCTACTACCCCTGGATCAAGATCGCCGATCCCCTGGATCCCACCGGACGGGGCGAGCTGGTCGTCCCGCCCAGCGGCTTCGTGGCCGGGATCTATGCCCGCACCGACGTGCTGCACGGGGTCTTCAAGGCCCCCGCCAACGAGGTGGTCCTGGGCGCGGTCGGCCTCGAGACCCTGCTCAACAAGGCCCAACAGGACGTGCTGAACCCGATCGGCGTGAACTGTTTCCGCTACTTCGAGAACCGCGGCTTCCGTCTCTGGGGCGCCCGCACGATCAGCTCAGACCCGGAATGGCGATATATCAGCGTGCGCCGCTACTTCGCCTATCTCGAGCACTCGATCGACAAGGGCACCCAGTGGGCTGTGTTCGAGAACAACAATCAGACCCTTTGGAGGAACATCCGCGAGACGGTCACCGCCTTCCTCACCAACGAGTGGCGCAACGGTGCCCTGATGGGCACATCGACCGACGAGGCATTCTTCGTGCGCTGCGACCGATCCACGATGTCTCAGCAGGACCTCGACCTCGGTCGTCTGATCGTTCTGGTCGGGGTGGCGCCGGTCAAGCCGGCCGAGTTCGTCATCTTCCGCATCGGCCAGTTCACGGCCGACAAGCAGAGCTGATCCCGGTCACCTGTGGAGGGGCATGAGTCATGGCGGTCATACGCGAAAACGGCAATCCCTACGGGGCATTCAACTTTCTGGTCACGGTCGATCGCTTCGGCGATCCGGCGGGCGTACAGGCCGGCTTCCAGGAGATCAGCGGCCTGGGCATGGAGCTCACCGAGGCCGAGTACCGCAACGGCAACGAGCCGGAGAACCACGTCCGCAAGATGAACGGTCTCTACAAGGTCACCGACGTGACCCTCAAGCGCGGGATCGTCGGCTTCACGGCCTTCTTCGACTGGATCAAGGACGTGCGTGACGGCAAGCAGGACGGCGTGCGCAGCCAGGTCATCATCGCCCTGCTCGACGAGGCCCACAACGAGACCCCGGTGATGACCTGGACCCTGAGCAACGCCAAGCCCAAGAGCTACAAGGGCGCGACCCTGAACGCCAAGGGTGGCACCGACGTGGCGATCGAGGAGCTGGTGCTCTCCTGCGAGAAGCTCGACGTCTCCTGAGGCACAGAGCCGTCATGGCCGCCGCGAGGGCATTGCCTGGGGTCTACTTCGCCCCGCCCGAGCCCAGGGCACAGGCCGGTCTGCCTGCACTGGACGTGGCCGCCTTCGTCGGCCTCACCGAGCGTGGCCCGCTGCATTGGCCGGTCGCGGTCGAGGACCTGGCGACCTATCGCGCGATCTTCGGGTCCGCTCTCGCGGTCGCCCGGGATCACCTCGGCCGTCCACTGGATGCCCATCTGCCCGGCTGCGTCGAGGCCTTCTTCGCCAACGGCGGGCGACGCTGCCATGTGGTACGCGTCGCGGCCCCGGGGGCCAGTCAGGCGGGCTTCAGGCTACCGGGTCTGATCGGCCTGCGCACCGACGGCGCCCGCGAGCTGCCACGCCTCGCGGCGGCCTGGCCCGGGACCTGGGCCAATGACCTGCGGCTCGGCGCGGGGCTCGTCACCCTGGGCCTGCCGCCGGCAGCCTTCGGCCCGGGGCCCGACCCGGACTCCCTCGCCTGGGACAGCGGCGGCGCACCAACAGCGCTCGCGGTCGGTGACCTGTTGCGCATCACCTGGGACGATCGGAGCTACCTATTCCCGATCCGCGCGATCGAGGTCCCGGAGTCGGACTCGGCCACGGAATCACTGGTGCTGCTGCGCGGCCCTGGCTTCTGGCCGCTGGTGCAGGCCGCGGCGGACCTGCCGGTCCAGGTGACCCTGAGCCGCATCGGGCAAGGGGACGCCTGGAGTGGCTCCGTCGGCGACGAGCTCGACGGCGGCCGTGGGCGGATCCGCGTCGACATCCTGGCCGAGGACGCCGGACGACTTCTCCGCGGCGACATCCTGGAGCTTCGCGCCGGAGCAGGGTCCTGGCTCCTGCCGGTCGAGGAGCTGCGGCCACCCGTCCGCGACGCGGCGCCCTGGCGGGTGCTGGCGAGCGTGGCCCTGAGTCCCCTCCCCGCTTCCGTCGCTCTGACCTCGCCCGCGACTCCGAGCCATGTGCAGCGGCTGCGCATGGACCTGCGGCTGCGTCTCGCCGGGGAGCCGCGCACCCTGACCGACCTGGCCTTCAATCCCGGGCATCCCCGGTTCTTCGGCGACGCCCTGCTGCGCGAGTCGGCACCGCCGGCGAGCCGGAGCGGCGGCTCCAGCCCGGTCGGGACGCAGCTCGACAACGCCGCCTCCGCGCGCATCTATTTCAAGCTCCAGCCGACGGACCAGGCCATCCAGTCACCGTCCCAGGTGGATTTCCCCCGGATCGATCCGATCCGAGACGGAATACCGGATACCGCGACGCTCGCGGGCCTCCTCGCACCCCTGGCCCCGCCGCCCGGGGTCTGGTTCGTCCCGCTGGGCATGCCGGCCGACCTCGACGACGATCGCCTGCCGGAGCGCTTCGGAGACGACGGACTCTCGCGCTTCGATGCGGCCAGCGCGGCCTGGTTCCTCGAGCCGGACCTGGTCCGGGACCTCACCCGCCTCGCCGCCGCGGACCCGGACCACCCCCCGGCCTATCCCGGCACCGACGCGCTGATGGCCGATGCCTTCGACCTGGTCTATCGGCAGGGTCGGCGTCTGCGCGGGCTGCACGGCTTGCTCGCGGTCGACGAGGTGGCCCTGATCTCGGTGCCGGACGCCGTCCAGCCGGGCTGGCCGGCTCCGGCCGTCACCGGGTCGGAGCAAGGGGCGGAGACCCCGATTGCGGAAACGCCCGCCGCGCTCCCGGACGGTTTTCTGGCCTGCGCCACGGCGGTTCGGATCGACAGGGTCCAGCCCGATTTCGGCCCCCATGCCGGCGGCACCCTTGTGCGGATCTCCGGCCAGGGACTGGTGCCCGGGGCGACCCGGGTGACCTTCGGCGAGGTCCCGGCCAGCGAGGTCCGGGTCGGCGATGACCAGACCCTGAGCTGCCGTACCCCGCCGGCGGTCCAGGCCGGCACTGTCCAGGTCTCGGTCGAGGTCCCGACCGGCGCTGCCGTCCTGAGCGTCGGCTTTCGTTATGAGACCCGGGCCACGGATGCCTTGCCCCAGGCACGGGGCCCGGCCGATTTCGACCTTGCTCGAAGCCCCCTGCTGGCGGTGCAGCGCGAGCTCGTGCGCCTGTGTCTGGGGCGGGCCGATGCGGTCGGCCTGCTCTCCCTGCCGATGCACTTCGAGAAGCGCCAGTGTCTCGACTGGCTGGAGCGCATCCGCGGCCTGTTGGGCTGGTCGAGCCATGGGGACCTGCCCGACGAGCTGGGCACCGCGGCCGACCTCAGCTACGCGGCCGTCTATCATCCCTGGCCCATTCAGCGCGACCCGAACGGGCCGACCGGTTACCGGGTCACCCCGCCCGACGGCGCCGTGCTGGGCATGATCGCCGCGTCCGAGCGGCAACGCCAGGCATGGGCGGCGCCGGCCAACATCCCGCTGCGCCAGCCCCTGGGCCTGGCCCCGGAGATCGGTCCCTCGGATGCCGGCGAGCTTCTGGCCCGGCGCCTGAATCTGATCCGCCCGGGGCCGCGCGGCTTCTCGGTCGCCGCTGCCCGCACCCTGGGTGCAGATCGGAATCTGACCCAGCTCTCGGTGCGGCGGCTGCTGATCCTGTTGCGCAGAACCCTGGCCGCGGCCGGGGCCCAGCTTGTCTTCCAGGCCAACACCAAGCGCCTGCAGGGTCGACTGCGCCTTGCACTCGACGACCTGCTGCGCAGCTTCTTCGATCTCGGCGCGCTGGCCGGCAGCTCCTACGGGCAGGCATTCCAGGTCGACGTCTCCGGTGCCCGGGCGGATCTCGGCCAGCTGATCGTCGAGGTGCGTATCGCGCCCTCCCGCCCGGTGGAATTCATCACGGTGCGCATGGTGCGCGCCGGTGACGGCAACCTGCAGATCTCCGAAGGCTAGGTCGTGGCGGGCCAGGAATACCCCTTCTCGGCCTTCAACTTCCTGGTGTCCCTGACGGTCAGGGATGCCCCGGCGGGGCTCGATCTCGCCGACCCACTGTGCGACGCGGCGTTCTCCGAGTGCGACGGGCTGGAGATGACGATGGAGCCGAAGACGGTCAAGGAGGGCGGCAACAACACCCAGGTCATCCACCTGGCCGGGCCGGTGACCTATGGCAACCTGACCCTCAAGCGCGGTATGACCTCGAGCCTCGACCTCTGGAAATGGTTCAACGCCGCGGCAGGCAACTGGCGCGTCGATCACCCGGTGCAGCGTGGGCTGCTCGCCGGGGCCGAGATCATCCTGCGCGATGCGGCCAGGACACCGGTCCTGCGCTATGCGCTCTACGACTGCCTGCCGATCAAGCTGAAGGCGGGGCCGCTGAACGCCAAGGACGGGGTGATCGCGGTCGAGGAGCTCCAACTCGCCTACAGCTACTTCACGATCGAGCCGGTACCGGGGGGCTGAAGCGATGCTGCGCAAGGCCAAGCTGATCGAGATGAAATGGAACGGCAAGAGTGCCGCGCCCACGCCGGTGAACGGCAACAACGACTTGGAGGTCCAGTTCAACCCCCAGACACTCAAGATCACCTATTCGACCGAGAACAAGGGCGGCAAGCAGCCCGGCGGCTCGTCCAAGCAGTTCGTGGGTCAGGGCAGCTCGAAGCTCAGCGTCGAGCTCCTGTTCGACACCAGCCAGAGCGGCACGGACGTGCGCTGGTGGACCGGCAAGGTCGCCTACTTCCTCGGTGCCCGCAGACAGTCCGACCCCAACAACAAGCGCACCCCACCGGGCGCCCAGTTTGCCTGGGGCACCTTCGAGTTCTCGGGCGTCGTCGACTCGCTGCAGGAGACCCTGGAGTACTTCTCCGAGGACGGCACCCCGCTGCGGGCAACCGTGCAGCTCGGCATGACCCGGCTCGACATAGTCTTCCCGGACAGCGAGCGGCCGGGGACGACCAGGAGCGGTCAGCCGGGCTCCCAGCCCCTGAGCCCCGCGCCGGCGGACGGCAACCTGCCCAAGGCCGCGGGCCGCAACGGCAACAGCAGCGACTGGAAGTCCGTGGCCGATGCCAACGGGGTCGACGATCCACTGCGCGTGCCCCCGGGCAAGCTGCTGGACCTGAACGCCGGGGTGTCCGGCGGTCTCGGGGTCTCGTTGGGCGCGAGTGCCCAGGCGGGGCTGAGCGCCGGCGCTGCGGTGGGGCTCAGCGCCGGGCTCGGGGCCGGGGTCGGCTTCAGTGGGGGCGCGAGCGCCGGTGCCGGGCTCGGTATCGGGGCCGGGGCGAGCGCCGGGATCGGTGGCGGCCTGGGTATCTCGGGCGGGGCCGGCGCCGGGATCAGCGGCGGTCTGGGGGTCTCGGGCGGGGCCGGCGCCGGGATCGGCCTCGGCGCCAGCGCCGGGATCGGCGGTGGCCTCGGGGCATCGGGAGGTGCGAGCCTCGGGACCGGTGGTGGCTTCCAGGCCGAGGCGGACTTCAGCGCGGGCATCAAGGACTCCTGACCATGCCGATCATCATCAACGAGCTCGAGATCATCCCGGCACCCCCGCCGGAGCGGGGCGAGGCCGCTCAGCCCTCCGGGCAGCAGGAGGCCAACGAGGAATCCGTGCTCCGCCCCGAGGACATCGAGCGCATCATCGAGCGCCAGCGCCAGCGTCAGCTACGGGTCAGGGCCGACTGAGATGGCCACAAACCTTCAGCCCGGCTACCAGCCGGCCCGCCCCCGTATCCGCCTCGACGGCACCCTGCAGGAGGCCCTCGGCGAGAGCGAGCTGCAGTCCCTGATCGTGGAGGAGACGACGCTCGGACTCTTTCGCGCCGAGGCCAGCTTCCTGAACTGGGGCCCCAGTGGCGGGCAGACCGGGTTCCTCTATTTCGATCGCCGGACCCTGGACTTCGGCCGAACCCTCTCCGTCGAGCTCGGCCCACCCGGTGCCAGCGGTCCGGTCTTCGCCGGGCGCATCACCGGGATCGAGGCCCACTTCCCGCCCGAGCGCCCCCCCGAGATCCAGGTCCTGGCCGAGGACCGCTTCCAGGACCTGCGCATGTCGCGCCACACCCGCAGCTTCGAGCAGGTCACCGACGCCGATGTGATCCGCACGATCGCCTCCAGGCACAGCCTGAGCGCAGAGGTCGATCTGGACGGGCCGACCTATCCGGCCCTGGTGCAGCTCAACCAGAGCGATCTGGCCTTCCTGCGCGAGCGGGTCGCGGCGGCCGACGCCGAGCTCTGGATGGACGACCGCACCCTCTATGCCCAGGCGAGGTCCAGGCGCAAGGCCGCCGAGGCCGAGCTGACCTGGGGCAAGGAGCTTCTGGAGCTCTCGGTGCTGGCCGACCTGGCCCACCAGCGCACCTCGGTGCGGGTCACCGGCTGGAGTCCGGCGGACAAGGACGCGATCAGCGAGGAGGCCGGCGAGAGCGCAATCGCCAACGAGCTGATGGGCGGGCGCAGCGGCAGCGCGGTGCTGGGCCAGGCGCTGGCGACCCGGATCGAGCCGGCCGCCCGGCTCGCTCCTTTGAGCCGCGACGAGGCACGCGGCCTGGCCGAGGCCGACTACCGGGCACGGGCGCGGGGCTTCGTGCGCGGCTACGGCCTGGCCGAAGGCAACGTCCAGGTGCGGGTCGGCACCCAGCTCAGCCTGAAGGGGCTCGGCCCCTGGTTCGACGGACCCTACTACGTGACCCTGGCCCGTCACAGCTTCAGCCTGCGCGACGGCTACCGCACGGCCTTCGAGGTCGAGCGCCCGGGGCTGGGGGGCTGAATGCATACCCGGGACCAAGGCAGGGCGGCGTTCGAGCGGCACCGGCTCTTCGGTGTCTATCCCGCCTTGGTCACCGACATCGTCGACCCGGAAGGTCAGGGTCGGATCAAGGTCGAGCTGCCCTGGGCACCGGACGACGACGGCGGCTTCGAGGTCTGGGCGAGGTGCGCGGTGCCGATGGCCGGCAACAACCGCGGTACCTGGCTCATGCCCGATCCCCAGGACGAGGTCCTGGTGGCCTTCCAGGGCGGTGATCCCCGCCTGCCGGTGATCATCGGCGGCCTCTGGAACGGCCAGGACGCCCCGCCCGAGCAGATGGACGGCGCGGGCAACAACGACAAGAAGACGATCCGCTCCCGCAACGGGGTCAAGGTCACCCTCGACGACACCGACGGTCGGGAGAGCCTGACCCTGGAGACCCCGGGCGGGCAGCGGCTGTCGCTGAAGGATGGCCCCGGTACCGTCGAGATCGCCGACGGCAACGGCAACTCGGTGCGGTTCGAGAGTGCCGGCGTGACCATCACGGCCGCAGCAAAGCTAACGATCAACGCCGCGACGATGGAGATCAGCGCCGGGTTGGTCACCGTGAACGCCGGCATGTCGAGGTTCAGCGGGGTCGTGCAGTCGGATACCAACCTGACCAACGCGACGATCAGCTCGAGCTATACGCCCGGCGCGGGCAACATCTGGTAACCAACGGAGCAAGACCCATGCGTGTCCCGGTCTATTGGCTAAAGCCCTCCCCGCTGCGGGGACCGATCACCGCTGCCGGTGTCGACGCCGACCTCTTCGCGCCGCAGATCCTGGAGCACGCGACCGACGACTTCATGGACGTATTCCTCGCCGCCGCGGCGACCGGGGGCTCGGCCCTGACCAGGCTGGTCCCGCCGGCAGCGACGGACGGCAGGCCGCTGAAGCTCTTCCAACCGGCGCACGGACGCTTCTACCTGGTCTGTGCCTCGCTCGCCTGCCGGCTGCCGGACTTTCCCGACCACAGTCCGAAGCCCGAGGAGGACGAGCGCCTGTTCTTCGTGCTGCGCAAGTCGATCCAGGGTGCCGAGTACGGCTGGGTGCCCGCCGGGAAGACGAGTGGCTCGTGGAAGGCGGTGGCGGGGCAGGCGCTGCTCTCCGACGAGGAGCGTCTGCCGCTGATCCGGGCCAACGCGGCCGGCGGACGCAGCCTCTGGTTCGGCTATCTGCCCCTGTCGGGCCGGGAGACCTACTCGGTCGCCCCTGCCGCGCTGAGTCCGCCGCTGCCGGCCGCGCAGGACCCGCGCCTCCAGGAGCTTCAGGCGCGCTTCATCCGGCCGATGTCGCAGGTGCCGAGCCTGTTCGCCGAGGCGGCCGCGACCCCGCCGGGCGCCTCGTCGGAGGCCGTGGCGCTCGCCGCCCGGCGGGCGCTGAGCCTCTCGGTCTATCTGCTGCTCGATCTCTACGACTATCTCGCCCTGTATCTCCCGGCGGTGGCCACCGCCCTGCTGACCCCGGCGGCATTCACCGGCGACAAGGCGACGCACCAGTCCGCCCTCCTCCAGTTCCTGCAGGGCCAGACGATCGGGACGGGTCTGACCCTCGGCTCGGCCGTCGCCGGGATCGTGCCCCGGCAGCAGGACCTGGATGGGCTCGGCGACGGGGACATCACGACCCTGGGCTTCGGCGCCGAATACAGCCTGGCCGCCTTCCCTCCGGCGGCGCTGACGATCCTGGCCCAGCGCGTGCGCGATGCGCTGCCGGCGAGCTCGCAGCAATCGCTCGATATCCCGAAGTTCGTCGCGGATTCCCAGAGCGACACCGAGCGCGCCGGGACCAGCTTCCTGGTGCGCTGCGTCTACCAGAGGCCCAAGTGCGACATCGAGATGCGGGTCAGCCAGCCCAGCCGGGCCTTCCGGGTCGCGGCCTTCTTCGACAACGAGGCCCCGGCCCGCCCGGTGCGCATCGCGCTGCCGACCGATGTCAGCATCGGCGGGCTGCGGAAGTTCAAGAAGGGTGTGACCTTTCTGCTCTCCGAATCCATGCAGCGAAAGGTCGAGCGTATCGTCGGCAAAGAGGCGGCGCTGCTCAACGACGAGGGGATCAACGACGAGCAGGGAGGGGACTTCGCGTTCGTCTGCTCCTTCTCGATCCAGATCATCTTCATCGTCGCATTCTTCCTGCTGCTGCTCTTCGTGATCATCCTGAACCTCGTGTTCTGGTGGCTGCCCTTCTTCCGCATCTGCCTGCCGATCCCGAAGAAGCTTTTCTCGAGCTGAGCCATGGCCAATCCACAACCGCATTTCCTGGGACAGGGACCGGCCTTTCCGCCGCGGATCGGCGCCGACGGGCGCTTCGCCTGGTCGGCCGGCGAGGACAATATCCGCGAGTCGATCCGTGTGATCCTGATGACCGAGCCCGGCGAGCGGATGATGCGCGAGGAGTTTGGCTGTGGGCTGAGCCGCTTTCTGTTCGAGCCCAACACCGCGGCGACCCGCCAGCGTATCCGCGATGCGGTGCTGCGCAGCCTCACGCGCTGGGAGCCGCGGATCACCCTTGACGACGTGCTGGTCGAGACGGACTCCGAGACCTCCACCGAGGTCCGGGTCGGCATCCTGTTTCGGCTCGTCGCGACCCAGGAGCCCGGGCGCTTCGGGCTGACCCTGCAGCTGGAGGGCTGACCCATGCCGCTCTTAGTGCCCGGCCTGGACGATCTGAGCTTCGAGCAGCTGCTGGAGGAGGCCAAGCGGCGTATCCCGGCCTTCACGCCGGAATGGACCAACTTCGGGATCGAGAGCGATCCCGGCATCACCCTGGTGCAGCTGTTCGCCTTCCTGACCGATGCCCTGGTCTACCGGGCGAGCCGTATCACCGAGCTGAACCGCCTCAAGTTCCTGAAGCTTCTCGGCATCCCGCTTCAGCCGGCGGCGGCCGCCAGCGGGATCATCCGCATCCGCAACACCCGGGCGAAGCGGGTGGCCAAGCCGCTCGCCCCCGGACTCGTGGTCTCGGCCGGCAGCGTCGACTTCCTGACCGCCGACGGCCTCAACGTCCTGCCGATCGAGGGCCTCGTCTACTACAAGTCGGAGGTGCCCCCGGGCGACACGCGCTACCAGGACTTCGCCGACCGCTACGAGGCGATCCGGCTCGCCGAGGCGGCCGTCAGCGGGACCTCGACCGCCGCGGTCGCGCTGCGCTTCTACGAGCCGAAGACGATGGCCGACCCGAGCCCGGCGGAGACGGATCCGGCGCTCGATCTGTCCCGGACCCTGGACGGCTGTCTCTATCTGGCCCTGCTGGCCCCGGCCGGCACGGCCGCGGACGGGCTCGATACCCTGCGCTCGGCGATCGCCGGCCAGACCCTATCGGTGGGACTGGTCCCGTCGGTGTCCGGCACCGTCGAGCCCCTGCCACCCAAGCAGTCCGGCACAGCCCGGTCCACGGCGGCGAATCTGCTCTTCGAGATGCCCGGCAACCCTGGTCCGGACCCACTGTCAGCGAGCTACCGGCCGATCCAGCCCCTGTCCGGGGCCGGGGTCTCCGACCAGCCGGCGATCGTCATGCTGCCGCTGCCCGACACAGCGGGGCTCGCGACCTGGGTCTTCAACGATCCCCTGGACGAGGGTACCGGGGACTTTCCGCCCCGGATCGAGGACGATGCGATCAAGTCGCGGCTGCTGACCTGGCTGCGGATCCGGCTCAAGCCCACCACCGAAGGGGGCAGTCTGCCGCAGCTGAGGCTGTCCTGGGTCGGGATCAATGCGGCCCGCATCCACCAGGCCGTGCCGGTCGCCAACGAGTCCCTGGGCAGCGGCAGCGGAGAGCCGCACCAGAGCTTCAACCTCTCCAACACCCCGGTGCTGCCGAGCACGGTCCTGATCGCGACCCGCGACGCCCAGTCCGGGGCCGTGGTCCTCTGGCGGAGGACCGACGATCTGCTCGCGGCACAGCCGGACGAAGCCGTCTTCGACCTGGACCCGGAGGCCGGTCTGGTACGCTTCGGCGACGGAATACGGGGCGCAAGGCCGCCGGCCGGGGCGCGCCTGCTCGCCGACTACAAGTACGGCGGGGGCCATCAGGGCAACGTCGGCATCGGTGCCGTGAAGGCGAGCCGCGATCTCCCGGGCGGATTCACGGTCGACAATCCGGTGCCGACATCGGGGGGCGATCTCGGGGAGACCAGCGCCGACGGCGAGCAGCGTCTGCCCCTGGTGCTGCGGCATCGCGATCGACTGGTCACGGCGCAGGACTTCAGAGACATCGCCAGGCGCGTGCCCGGTGTCGATGTCGGTCGGGTCGAGGTGCTGCCCCTGTTCCGGCCCGGGACCCCCGCGGAGCGCAACGCCGCAGGGGTCGTGACCCTGCTCGCGCTGCCTCTCCACGATGCCATCAATCCACTGTGGCCCGAGTCCGACCGCCTGTTCCTGCGCCGGATCTGCGACTACCTCGATCAACGCCGACTCATCACGACCGAGCTCCACTTGCGCGGCCCGGTCTACCAGGACGTCTATCTGACCGTCGGCATCCAGGCGCGCGGCGACTCCTTCCCGGACAAGGTCCGGCAGGCCGTGCGCGACCGCCTGAGCCTGTATCTCTCCTCGCTGCCCCCCGGCGGTCCGGACGGACGGGGCTGGCCGTTGGGCAAGCGGCTACTCGAGCAGGACCTGGAGGCGGTCGTCAGCCGGGTCCCCGGGGTGGACTATGTCACCGGCGTGCGCCTGGGGCTCGACGCGACCGAGCAGAGCCCGATCGAGCTCACCGACCTGGCCCTGCCGCGGCTCGCGTCCCTGGCCGTGGACATCGGGGATGCCGCCGGCCTCGACAGCCTGTTTGCCAACCCGCAGCCGGCGGTCGCCGACCCGGACAAGGTTGTCCAGGTCCCGGTGCTGAAGACGAGCTGCTGAGGCCGACCGATGGACCCCAACGGAGCCCGCTTCCACCTGCTTCGCAGCCGCCGCGACTGGGACGGCTGCCGCGAAGAGCTCCCCGGGGGCGGCCTTGCGGCGCCCGGCACCTGGGTGCACCTGAAGCGGGTCGACTCACGGTCCTCCGCAGATCGGTACCTTCCCGGACAGCCTCCATCGGGGCAGACGGCGGGCTGCGAGCGGGTGGATCAGGCCTGCTCGATCCGGCTGGAGGCCAGGCTGCCGCTGTTTCGCCGCCGCACCGGCAACCAGCCGCTGAGACCGCAAGGCCGCCGGGGGGCTGCTGCGGATGGCGACGGCAACCGCTTTTGGATCGGGGCGGATCGCCGGGGCATCTGGTGGCAGCCGAGCGGTGGGGGTCTGCCGGCGCTCTGGTGGGGGCCGGATGCGTCCGTCCCGGCTGCAACCCGAGGCTTCGCGCCGGTTTCCGCGCCGGGCGCGCCGCCCGAGCTGTCGGGCCTCGCGATCACGACGCGGGGCTATCTGGCCGCCGGGGTCGCCGGCGGACTGCTGCTGTTCGACCTGTCCAGCGGCGGGCCGCCCACTCACCTGACCTTTCCGTCCGACCTTCAGCTGCATCCCTGGGACCTGGCCGCCGATGCCGACGGCGGGCTCTGGGTCCTGGATCGGCTGGGCCGCAGGCTCTACGGACTGGACTGCACCTTTCGGCTGCGCGCGGTGGGTAAGCTGCGCACCGAGCCGGGCCCGGTCCGGACGCCCGTCTTCGGGCCGCTGGCCGGCAGCACGGAAGCGCCGCCGCAGCCTCAAGTCCGATCGGTCGGGATCGACCTGGCGATGGCCGAGGACCCGATCGCGATCGAGGCGATGCCGAACGCAGGCGCCTTGATCCTCGACGCTGCCCCGGCGCAGCCGAGCGCCCGGCTGCTGATCTGGCACACCGCCGCCCTGGGCCCGCTGCTGCCCCTGCTCGGCCCGACGCCGGACGACGGCAGCGAGCGGCTCAGGGTGCACGCGATCGACCTGGCCTACGACCCCGAGGCCGCACGCGTCTACGCCCTGGATGCCTGGGGGCGCCAGGCGATCGCATTCGATCTCGGGCTCGCTCCGCCGTCGCTCACGCTGCGCCGGGACTTCCTGCCCCTGCACAGCCACGGTGGCCGCGGCTTCATGGTCTCGCGCAAGGCCAACGCCATCTCGATCCACTACGACCTCGCGCCGCCCGAGAACCGGGACGACTCGGTCCGCTGGGCGCCTCTCGTGACACTGGACGAAGAGGGCCGCTTCGAGTCCCGGGGGGTCCTGCTGAGCCCGGTCTTCGACGGTCGCGGACGCGACTGCGTCTGGGACGGTCTGTTCCTCGACGCCTGCATCCCGGCGGGGACCACGCTCCTGGTATCGAGCCGGGTCCACAACGAGCGCGACCTGGTCGAGACGCAGCCGTTCCAGTCCGAGCCCCCGCTCTATCTGCGCGGACTCGGCGCCGAGCTGCCCTTCTACGACCCGTTTGCCGACGAGGACCCGCGTCCCGCCAAGGCCGGGACCTGGGAGCTGCTGCTGCAGCAGGCCGAGGGACGCTACCTGCAACTGCGCCTGGACCTGCAGGGCAATGGCGGGGCGTCGCCGCGGATCCGCGGGCTGCGGGTCTACTACCCGCGCTTCTCCTACACCGAGCACTATCTGCCGGCGCTCTACCGCGAGGATGCCCAGTCGGCCGACTTCCTCGAGCGACTGCTCTCGAACCTGCGGGGGATCTACGATCACGTCGAGTCGCATATCGGCGAGGCACGCTCGCTGTTCGACCCGCGCACCGCCCCACCGGAGGTCCTCGACTGGCTCGCGGGCTGGCTGGGACTCCTGCTCGATCCGCTCTGGGGCGAGCTGAGCCGGTACTCGGACGGCGCGCCCGCAGCGGACCGGCGCCGGCTGCTGATCCGCTTCGCGCCGCGGCTGTTCGAGCGGCGCGGCACCCCGAGCGGTATCCGGCTCGCACTGCACCTGCTGCTCGATCCCGGGCTCGAGTCCATCCTCGCCAGATTCCGGGCCGCGGCCCTGGCCGAGGACACGGCGCTGCGCGTGGTGCTCACCCGTTACGGCCTGCCCTACCCCACCCCCTACGACGATGCCGAGACGATCGATGACCTTTTCTGCGGCTACCTGCTGGCACCCGAGCGGCCGTCGCAAATCCGGCTTTCCGAGGGCTTCGCGACCCTGGCGAGCGGCTCGGAGGCCGAGGCCCAGGCCCATCATTTCACCGTGCTGGTGCCGAGCGACCTCGCTGCGGAGCAGATCGCGATGGTCCGGCGCATCGTCGGGATCGAGAAGCCGGCGCACACCGACTTCGACCTGTATCCCGCCCTGGAGGGCTTCCGGGTCGGCAGGGTACGCCTAGGACTCGACACCCTGCTGGGCAGATCCGGTGCCTTCGGCCTCATCGAGCTCGGGCAGCAGGCGTTGCCGGATGGCTATCTGGCCGCGGCGCCGCCGATGGATGATCGGCAGCGACTCGTTCTGAACCGTGACCGTCTGGGCGATCCGACGGCCTTGTGAGAGGACTTGGAGATGAAGAACTGCATCCAGACTGACGCTGAGGAGACGACCCTGCCCCCCGGCAAGCGCGTACGCTACAGCTTCGGGATGGTGCTCGGGGTCGATGACTTCCGCCAGGAGCAGATCAATCGGGCCTACAAGCTCGCCCTGACGAACCGCCTGCTGCACGGCGTGGGCACCGCCTCCGGACTGCGGGTCCAGGTCGCCGCGACCCCCGATCGGAGCGACGTGCTGGTCACGGTCTCCGCCGGCCATGCCCTGGGTCCGCAGGGGCGCTGGATCTGCGTCGACGACCCCCAGTGCGCGCGCCTGGACCAGTGGCTGCAGGCCAACAGTGCCTCGGCCGTGATACCGCTCGCCCCCGGCCCCTATCGCATCTATGTGGTCCTCGCCTACGACGAGTGCCCGACCGACCTGGTGCCGGTCGCGGCCCGCGCCTGCGCGACGACCGAGGATGCCCAGGCACCGTCGCGGGTGGCCGAGGGATTCCAGCTCGGGTTCGCCTGGCAGCCGCCGGCCCAGCCCGCCGAGGAGGCGGCGCGCGCGCTCGGGGAGCTGCTGCGCCTGGTCGAGATCGTCCCCCTCGGCTCACCGGCGAGCGACGATGGGGCACTGTTCATCGATGCCGTGCGTGCACTGGCCGAGCCGATGTCCCCGCCGATGGCCCAATCCCCTGCCCTCGGGACCTTCCAGCTACCGGCCCCCGAGGCCCCCGGCCTGCTCCACCAGGCCCAGGTCATCTGGGCGACCGAGGTCGTGCCGCAGATCCAGACCGCGACCGGCGACAGCCTGCTGCTGGCCGCATTGGATTTCGCGCTCGATGCCACCGGCCGGGTCCTGGTCACCGTCGATGCCCAGGGCGCGCTGATACCGCCGGGCCAGGTCGGCATCGACGAATCGGACCGGCCGATCCTGCTCTCGGCACGCGCCGAGCAGGAATGGGCCAGCGCGCTCGGCCCCGGGCAGATCCTGTAGGAGGGCACCGCCATGGCCGCGAGCCTGATCCAGCGCTTTCTCGATCAGCCGATCCTCGAACGGGGTATCTCCAACCCGACGTTCGTCAACGGCCGCATCCTCACCGCCCAGGACCTCACCGACCTGCAAACGGCCGATCAGGCCCAGCACGCGCAGCTGGGCCAGGCCCTCGGCGACGGGGTCGCCTGGGGGTTGGAGGCCGCGCTGGTGGCCGACGGCTCCGATGGGCAGGCCCCGGTTGTCCGTCTGAGCCCCGGGCTCGCGATCAACCGCCTGGGGCAGGCCATCGCGCTCTCCGTCGGCACGGATATCGCGTTGGCGGCCAAGCCCCCGCCGACGCCGACCGGCACCGGACTCTTCGACGCATGCAAGCCGCCGGGCGCCTCCTCATTGCCACTTGGCCCCAGCGTCCTTCTGCTGGTCGCGTCGCC
>CAYYHR010000049.1:0-19244 GCA_964471705.1 uncultured Chromatiaceae bacterium | reverse complement strand
CCAATGTGACCGACAGTTTACGTCACCCTTGGAAGACGAAATTTCAGGGGAACCTTACTTTGTCAACCCCGCGGCAAGCAACCTTCCGGTAAGATATGGCTCGCCCCGAGCAGGTAACGGCGGTTAGCGCATGGATCCCAACCGGCCCCGCCGAAAATCCCCGCACTGGAGCGGCGTTGCATTGGAAGCACCCGCATCCATATGCTGAAGAACGGCTTTATCGATAACGCATGGCTCTGGATAACGAGAGCAGATCCGAGACGGTCGCGCGCCTAACCAGCGTCCTTCGAGCACTTTAGTTCCGCACCTGCATGAAAGAATACGCCCTCATCCTGATCGGCACCGTGCTGGTCAACAACTTCGTGTTGGTCAAGTTTCTCGGGCTCTGCCCCTTCATGGGCGTGTCCAAGAAGCTCGAGACCGCGACCGGCATGGGGCTGGCAACCACCTTCGTGCTCACCCTCTCCGCGGTTTCCACCTGGCTGGTCAACGAGTACATCCTGGTACCCCTCGGCATCGAATACCTGCGCATCATCGCCTTCATCCTGGTGATCGCGGTCGTGGTCCAGTTCACGGAGACGGTGATGCACAAGACCAGCCCCGTGCTGTACCAGGTGCTCGGCATCTTCCTCCCGCTCATCACCACCAACTGCGCAGTCCTCGGTGTCGCCCTGCTCAACCTGCAGGAGCACCGGACCTTCGTGGAGTCTGCCCTGTACGGTTTCGGTGCCGCCGTCGGCTTCTCCCTCGTTCTCGCCCTGTTCGCAGCCGTCCGGGAGCGCGTGGACGTGGCGGACGTACCGGAGCCATTCCAGGGCAGCGCCATCGCCTTGATCACCGCCGGCCTCATGTCCCTGGCGTTCATGGGCTTTGCCGGTCTGGTTTCGTCCTGAAGGAGGCAAAGAATGCACCATAGCCCCACGGATCCCCCGTCGAGCATATGCTGATCGCCATTACCGCTATCGCCGTGCTCGCGACTCTCTTCGGCCTGCTCCTAGGATATTCGGCCTTGCGATTTCACATCGAAGGCGACCCCCTGGCCGATCAGATCGACGCAGTGCTGCCCCAGACCCAGTGCGGCCAGTGCGGATTCCCCGGCTGCCGTCCCTATGCCGAAGCCGTGGCCAGGGACGAGGCGGAGATCAACCGATGCGTTCCGGGGGGCGAGGCCCTGGTGCTGACCCTCGCCGACCTCCTCGGCAAGGATCCCCTACCCCTGGAAGCCGGAGAAGAAAAGCCGAAGGCGCTGGCGGTGATCGACGAGAAGGAGTGCATCGGGTGCACTCTCTGCATCCAGGCTTGCCCGGTGGACGCCATCGTCGGTGCGGCCAAACAGATGCACACAGTGATCGCCGGCGAGTGTACGGGCTGCGAGCTGTGCCTGGCACCTTGCCCGGTGGAGTGCATCCACATGGTCCCGATCGCGGAAGACTCGAGGAGCTGGAAGTGGCCCTACCCGGCTCCCGCAGCCGACACCGAGCTCCGACCGAGCACGGCCTGAAGGGCGAGGAGCGACGGAATTGCAGGAGCCCCAGACCACCGGGATCCAACGTCGGCTGTGGAGCTTCCATGGCGGTATCCATGTCCCCGACGAGAAGGCGCTCTCCACCGGACGGCCCGTAGCCCGGGCACCTCTGCCTTCCCTCCTGACGATACCCCTACGCCAGCATATCGGGGAGCCCGCGAGACCTATCGTGAGGGTCGGCGACTGGGTGCTCAAGGGGCAGAAAATCGCCGAGCCCGAGGGCTGGGTGAGCACACCGATCCACGCCTCCAGCTCAGGGACCGTAGTCGTGATCGAGGACCGGCCCATACCCCATCCCTCGGCGCTCGTGGCTCCCTGTATCGTCATCAGGACCAATGGCCTTGACGAGTGGGCCAAGCTGCCCAAGCCCCTCGACAACTACAGGGAGCTGGACCCTGCCCTGGTACGCGAGCGCATCCGCTGGGCCGGCATCGTGGGGCTCGGGGGCGCCGCCTTTCCGACTAGCATCAAGCTCGATCCAGGACCGCGCCTGCCGGTCCGTACCCTGATCGTCAACGGCGCCGAATGCGAGCCCTACATCAGCTGCGACGACATGCTGATGCGCGAGTGCGCCGGCGATATCATTCGGGGCGCGAGCATCCTCATGCACCTACTGCACGCGCGCGAGTGCCTGATCGGCATCGAGGACAACAAGCCGGTGGCCATCGAAGCCATGCGCCTGGCAGTGGCGGAGAGCGACATCAAGGAATCCACCCGGGTCTGCACCATCCCCACCCTCTATCCGAGCGGCGGAGAGAAGCAGCTCATCCGCATCCTGACCGGAGATGAGGTACCGACGAGCGTCATCCCCGCCCAGATCGGGATCCTGTGCCAGAACGTAGCCACCCTCGCCGCGATCGCCCAGGCGGTGCTCGCGGGCAAGCCCCTGATCTCCCGCTATGTCACGATGAGCGGACGCGGCCTGCGGGCACCGCGGAACTTCGAAGTCCTCATCGGCACGCCCATCGCCGACCTGATCCGGGCGGCGGGGGGGCTCGCTGGAGACGTGCGCAAGCTGGTGCTGGGGGGTCCCATGATGGGGTTCACCCTCGATTCGGACCAGGTGCCCATCACCAAGGCCGCGAATTGCGTCCTTGCCCTGAGCGAGGAAGAGGCCCCGGACCCCGGGCCGGCGCTGGCCTGCATCCGCTGCGGCAAGTGCGCGGAGGTCTGTCCCGCCAACCTCTTGCCGCAACAGATGTATTGGTATGCCCGGTCCAAGGACCTGGAAAAGGTGCAGGACTACAACCTGTTCGACTGCATCGAGTGCGGCTGCTGCGCCCAAGTCTGCCCCTCTCACATCCCGCTGGTGCAGTATTACCGCTACGCCAAGACCGAGAGCTGGGCGCGGGAGCGGGAGAAGCGAGCTGCCGACCGCGCGCGCGCCCGTCACGAGGCCAAGGAAGCCCGTCTCGCGCGTCTCGAGCAGGAGCGCAAGGACAAGCTGAAGCGCAAGAAGGAAGCCCTATCGAAAAAGCCCACTGCCGGCAAGGCCGGGGATGGGTCGGGAGGCACCGCAACAACGGAGGATCCCAAGAAGGCAGCGATCGAGGCGGCCAGGAAACGCGCTGCCGCCAAGAAGGCGGCACTGGCCGAGCAGGGGATCGGACCGAAGAATGTACAGGGCCTGACGCCGTCACAGCAGCGGCAGATCGATGCGGCCGAAAATCGCCGCCAAGCGCCCGCAGCTGCAACCACCAAAGGAACCGGCGAAGACTGACAGCGAATCATGGCCGGCATCATTCTCTCGTCCCCCCACACGATTCGACCCAATCGGGTCGACTGGCTCATGCTGCAGGTCATCCTGGCCCTGATCCCGGGGATTTTGGCCCTGATCTGGTACTTCGGATGGGGGGTCGCCATCAACCTGGTCCTGGCGTCCCTGTTCGCGGTCCTCGTAGAGGCGGCGGCACTCAAACTGCGCCGACGACCGCCGCTGACGACGCTCCGAGACCTGAGCGCTCTGGTGACCGCCATGCTATTCGCCATTGCGGTGCCCCCTACCCTGCCCTGGTGGCTGACGCTCATGGGCATGGTCTTCGCCATCGGAGTGACGAAGCAGCTGTACGGGGGCCTGGGCTACAACCCCTTCAATCCCGCCATGGCAGGCTACGTCTTCCTGCTCGTGTCCTACCCCCTGGCCATGACGAACTGGCTCCCTCCACACATGCTCGCGGAGCACAGCCTCGGTTTTTTGGACTCGGCGCGCCTGATCTTCACCGGGTCGCCACCCCACGAGCTCGGCTGGGACGCCATTTCCATGGCGACGCCTCTGGATGAGATGCGTACCCAGCTTGCCCAGAACCGGATGATCGAAGAGATCCGTGCCAGCCAACTGTGGGGGGATTTCGGCGGCCGTGGCTGGGAATGGGTGGGCAACTGGTTCCTGCTGGGCGGCCTGTTCCTACTCTGGCGACGGGTGATCAGCTGGCACATCCCGGTGTCCATGCTGCTGGGCCTGCTTCTCATCGCCGGCTTCTTCTGGTCCCTGGACCCCCAGACCCATCCCTTTCCCGCCTTCCATATGTTCAGCGGGGGGACCATTCTGGGGGCCTTCTTCATCGCCACCGACCCGGTGACCTCCTGTACCACGCGCAAGGGCCAGATCATCTTCGGTGCCTCGATCGGCGTGCTGATCTTCGTGATCCGGACTTGGGGCGGCTATCCGGATGCAGTGGCCTTCGCCGTTCTGCTCATGAACATCGCCGCGCCCACCATCGATTACTATACCCAGCCCCGCGTCTTCGGCCATGGCAAAGGGTCCGAATGAGCAAGACGCCCATCCTCGTTGCCGGATTCATCCTCGGGGCCTTTGCCGCGGGCGGCGTTGGCTTGGTTGCCATCACCCAGGCACTGACCCAGGAGCGCATCGCTGCCAACGAGCGCGAGGCCACCTTGCGCACGCTCAGGGAGATCATTCCCCATGAGGACGTAGGCAATGACCCACTCGAGGACCAGATCCTGGTCAGTGACTCCGAGCTGCTGGGCTCGGCGACGACCCGAGTCTTCCGGGTCCGCAGCAAGGGCGGCAGACCCTTGGCCCTGGTTCTCGACCCGGTCGTTCCTGACGGTTATGCAGGACCCATCAAGCTGCTGGTATCCGTGCTGGCGAATGGGAGCCTGGGAGGCGTGCGCGTGCTCTCGGATCATGAAACGCCCGGCCTCGGCGACAGGATCGAGCTTTCCAAGACCAACTGGGTGCTGGACTTCGACGGCAAGTCCCTGGGCAATCCGCCGGAGGACAAGTGGAAGGTAAAGCGCGATGGTGGCGTCTTCGACCAGTTTGCCGGCGCGACCATCACCCCGCGAGCCGTCGTCAAGGAAGTCAAGAGAACGCTGATCTATGTCCGGCAGCAGGGCGCCGCGCTTTACGAGCAACCGACCAAGTCAGCACCGATGCGGACGAAGGAGGACTCCCCATGAACGACAAGTCCTATCAGGAGATCGTCAGCGACGGTCTCTGGAAGAATAATCAAGCCCTGGTAGCCCTCCTGGGGCTGTGTCCACTCCTGGCCACGACTACTACGGCGACCAACGGGCTCGGCATGGGTCTGGCCACCACCGCAGTCCTGGTCCTGTCCAACGGCACCGTCTCCCTGATCCGCAATCTGGTGCGCCCGGAGGTGCGGCTCCCCGTGTTCGTGCTGGTCATCGCATCCTTCGTCACCGCCGTCGAGCTCGCCATGCAGGCATGGTTCTATGAGCTCCACAAAGTCCTGGGGATCTTCATCCCGCTCATCGTCACCAACTGTACCATTATAGGGCGCGCCGAGGCCTTCGCCTCCAAGAACCCGGTGGATCGGGCCCTGGTGGACGGACTGAGCATGGGAGTCGGCTTTACCCTTGTACTCATGACCCTCGGGGGGATTCGCGAATTTGCAGGACAAGGCACCCTCTTCTACCAGGCCCACCTGATGTTCGGCGACCTGGCACGGGGCCTCAGCCTGAGCTTGGGACCGGATTTCCACGGGGTCTTGCTCGCCATCCTGCCACCCGGTGCCTTCATCGGACTGGGGCTCTTGATCGCCGTCAAGAACCTCGTCGACAAGCGCTCGCGGCAACGCCTGCCCTCGCCCGTGCGCGAGGTACCGAGCGGAATGGAGACTCGCGCCATGGGGTGAGGCTCTTGCCCGACCCTGCCGCTCGATCAGCGTCACCAGACTTCCAGGAAACCGGGATCTACCAGCTCATCCCTGCGCGACCGGGACGGGGCTTCGAGCAGCACGGTAGGCCGGTGTAGACTCCGATTGGCGCCAACGTCTTGACCATTCGCTTTCGTGTTATATTAGACAATTCTTCAATGCCTCGACTGCCGATCCTCAGAGGATAAGGTATGCCAGCAAGCCCTGGATTCGGACCTCCGGATCGGATGTCCCTCCCATCAATCGAGGTGTAGGATTCCCCGCGGTCACGGTCGCGGAGACCGCTGCATATCCCCAGATCTCATCTGACCGACTCATAACAGATACGAGCAGATACGAGATACGGCGCTTGGCCGGGACCCCACGAAATCAGAGAGAACAGGAGACACCCATGTCACAAAAACATCCGATCATCGCCGTTACCGGCTCTTCAGGTGCGGGAACGACGACCGTCAAGCGCGCCCTGGAGCACATCTTCTACCGGGACGGCTACCATGCCGCGATTATCGAAGGCGACAGCTTCCACCGCTTCGACCGCGCCGAGATGAAGGCCGCGGTGGCCAAGGCGCACGCCGAGCATAAAAACCTCAGCCACTTCGGGGCCGAGGCGAACCACTTCGAGCTGCTGGAAGAGCTGTTCAGGACATATAGCGAATCGGGTACCGGCAAGAAAAGATACTATCTGCATAGCGAAGAGGAAGCGGACGAGCACAACGCCCGGCTCGGCACCTCCCTCGAGCCCGGCCAGTTCACGCCCTGGGAAGAGCTTCCCGTCGGCACGGACCTGCTCTTCTACGAAGGGCTGCACGGAATGGTGGTGACCGAAGAGAGCAATGTCGCCCAGCACGTGGATCTCGGCGTCGGCGTCGTCCCCATCGTCAACCTGGAGTGGATCCAGAAGATCCACCGCGACAACCTGGAGCGCGGCTACTCCGCGGAGGCGATCGTGGACACCATCATGCGCCGCATGCCGGACTATATCACCACCGTCGTGCCCCAGTTCTCGCTGACGGACATCAACTTCCAGCGCGTGCCGACGGTGGATACCTCCAATCCCTTCATCGCGAGGGACATTCCGACGCCCGACGAGAGCTTCGTGATCATCCGCTTTCAGGATCCGAAGAAGCTCGACATCGACTTCCCCTACCTGCTCGCCATGATCCACGATTCCTTCATGACCCGCCGCAACGACATCGTGGTGCCCGGAGGCAAGATGGGATACGCCATGGAGATCATCCTCGCCCCGATCATCGAGCGCATGATGGACGAGTGCTGCCGCTGAGCCCGGATGCACCCGGCGGCGATATCAGCCGCCGGGCTCCCGTCACCTCATCGCTTCCGGTGGGCGACTGGAGACGAAAAGGACATCAAGCGGAGAGGCCGGCAGATTTCTCGCCATAGCTATCCTCGCTTGCCAGGGGATGAACGCCGAGCAGGTGGATCCGCCGACTGTCCGCCCGCATCACGGTGAAGCGAAAGGAGGCGATCTGGGTGCGCTCGCCACGCTTGGGCAGGCGACCGAAGGCGCTCAGGACCAGCCCGCCTACGGTATCGAACTCCTCGTGCGGAAAATCGCTGCCGAAGTAGTCGTTGAACTCCTCGATGGTGGTCCGGGCCTTTGCCGTGTACTCGCGCGCGCTGCGCTTGAAGATAGGAGGCCCCTCGTCGAAGTCGTGCTCGTCCTCGATCTCGCCGACGATCTGCTCGAGGACGTCTTCGATGGTCACGACACCGGCCGCATTGCCGTACTCGTCCACCACGATGGCCATGTGGTTGCGGCTGGTGCGGAATTCCCGGAGCAGCACGTTGAGACGCTTGCTCTCCGGCACGAATACGGCGGAGCGCAGAAGATCGCGGATGTTGAAGACGCGCCGCTCTCTGTTTCCCAGACACAGCGGCAGCATGTCCTTGGCGAGCAGTATTCCCACCACTTCTCCCTTGTCATCGCCGATAACCGGGAAACGGGAGTGGGCGGACTCGACCGCCACCCTGGCGATCTCCTCCAAGGGGTCGTCGCGACGGACGCAAACAACATCGGCCCGAGGGATCATGATGTCGCGCACCCGCAGATCGGAGACCTGCAAGGCACCTTCCATCATGCTCAGGGCCTCCGCATCGAACAGGGCCCGGCCCCTGGCGTCCTTCAACAGCTCGACGACCTGCTCCCGGTTCTGCGGCTCGCTGCCGGCAAGCCGAGCGAGCTTCTTCTTCCAGCCTCTCGCATAGAGCCCGAGTCCGGCTCGAACGCTCCTCATCGTTTCCTACTGATCCTCATAAGGTGGTGGGAATCCTAACCCGCAGAGAATTCGGGTTTCCAGCCTTTCCATCTCTACCGCGGCGACGTCGCCCACATGATCGTAGCCCAGGAGATGTAACACCCCGTGCACCAGCATGTGTGCCCAGTGGGCCTCCGAGGTCTTCTCCTGCTCTTCGGCCTCCCGAGCCACGAGCGGGGCGCAGATCACCAGGTCCCCGATCAGGTCGCATTCCCCGAGGCCGGGCAAGGGCTCGAAGGGGAAGGAGAGCACGTTCGTCGCGCCGTGCCGTCCCCGAAAGCGCCGGTTGAGGTCCGCCCCCTCGGGCTCGTCCACCAGACGAATACTGAGCTCGGCTCGCTCGCGCCGGCCGGCCAGGGCCGCCTCGACCCAGCGGCGGATCTGTGCGGTCGTGGGCAGATCCGGCGCCATCGTGTCCCTTTGAATGTCCAGCTCCAATCCCACGCCGGCTACTCTTTGGCATCCGTCTGTCGGCGGTCGAAGGCATCGTAGGCACTGACGATACGCTGAACCAGGGCATGACGCACCACGTCCCGGGCACTGAAGAAGGTGAAGCTGATCCCATCCACGTGGCGCAGAATCTCGATCGCCTGGCGCAGACCCGAAGCTTGGCCGCGCGGCAGGTCGACCTGGGTCACGTCCCCGGTGATCACGGCAGTGGAGCCGAAGCCGATGCGCGTGAGGAACATCTTCATCTGCTCGGGCGTCGTGTTCTGGGCCTCGTCCAGGATGATGAAGGCGTCGTTGAGGGTGCGACCGCGCATATAGGCGAGGGGCGCGACCTCGATCACGTTGCGCTCGATGAGCTTGTTCACCCGCTCGAAGCCGAGCATCTCGTACAGGGCGTCGTAGAGGGGCCGCAGGTAGGGATCGATCTTCTGGGCCAGGTCCCCGGGCAGAAACCCTAGCCGCTCGCCGGCCTCGACCGCCGGGCGCACCAGCACCAGGCGGCGGACCCTGTCGGATTCGAGGGCTTCCACGGCGCTGGCCACGGCCAGATAGGTCTTGCCCGTGCCGGCGGGTCCCACCCCGAAGTTGATGTCCATGCGCAGGATGGCGCGCAGGTACTGCTGCTGGTTGGGTCCGCGTGCGCGGACCAGGGCACGCTTGGTCTTGATGACCAGGTCCGGCAGCCGGTCGTCGGCCTCTACGAGGAGGGCATCCACACCGGACTCCTGCAGGTGCAGGTGCACCTTCTCCGGGGTCAGGACCTCGTCCGCGGTCGCGCGGTAGAGATCGCGCAGCAGCTGCGCCGTGGCGCTCACGGACTGGTGCTCACCGATCAGGCGGAAGACGCATCCACGGTAGCTGATCTCGATGCCCAGCCGACGCTCGATCTGGCGCAGATGCTGATCGAGCTGGCCGCACAGGTTGGCCAGGCGCGCGTTGTCTTCGGGCAGCTCCAGGTCCAGGGTTTCCAGGTGGGTGGGCAAAATGGAGCGGTTCCGGCGGGACGGCGCCTCAGATCGGAGAAGGACCCGGTCCGCAGTCGGCAGGGCGAGGAGCGCGGATCACCGGGACAGCTCTCCACGCAGGGAGTTGGACAAGGCCCGGGTAATGCCGAGATCCACGAAGTCCCCGATCAGGTCCTGGGCACCCGGAAAGTTGACCACCCGATTGTTGGCGGTGCGCCCGGCGAGCTCCGCCGGGCTCTTGCGCGATGGCCCCTCCACCAGGACCCTCTGCCGGGTGCCCACCATGCGCCGGCTGATGACCTGGGCATGATGGCCAAGGCGCTGCTGCAGGCATGCGAGGCGCGACTGCTTGACCTCCTGGGACACGTCGCCGGGGTATTGCGCGGCCGGGGTTCCCGGTCGCCGGCTGTAGATGAAGCTGAAGCTGGTATCGAATCCGATCTCCTCGACCAGGGCCAGGGTGGCGGCGAAGTCTTCCTCGGTCTCCCCGGGGAAGCCGACGATGAAGTCCGAGGAGATGCTGATGTCCGGACGCACCCGGCGCAGGCGTCGGACCTTGGACTTGTACTCGAGCACCGTATGCCCTCGCTTCATGGCGGCCAGGATGGCGTCCGACCCGCTCTGCACGGGCAGATGCAGGTGGCTCACCAGCGCGGGAACCTCGGCATAGACATCGATCAAGGAATCGGAAAGCTCGATGGGATGTGAGGTGGTATAGCGGATACGGTCGATGCCCTCGATAGCAGCCACGTAGCGGATCAGCAGCGCCAGGTCGGCCAGTCCCCCGTCGTGGGTGGGCCCGCGGTAGGCGTTGACATTCTGGCCCAGCAGATTGACCTCCCGCACCCCCTGCTCCGCGAGCTCCGCCACCTCGGCGACGACGTCGTCGAAGGGACGGCTGACCTCCTCACCCCGGGTGTAGGGCACCACGCAGTAGGTGCAGTATTTCGAGCAGCCCTCCATCACCGAAACGAAGGCCGAGGGGCCTTGCGCCCGGGGCGCGGGCAGGCAGTCGAACTTCTCGATCTGCGGGAAGGAGACGTCCACCTGGGGCCGGCGACGGCCTCGTACCTCGTCGAGCATCCGCGGCAGACGGTGTAGGGTCTGGGGTCCGAACACCAGGTCCACGTACGGGGCACGCTCCCGAATATGCTCCCCCTCCTGGCTGGCCACACACCCCCCCACGCCGATGACCAGTGCCGGATTGCGCTCCTTCCAGGGGCGCCAGCGCCCGAGCTGGGAGAAGACCTTTTCCTGGGCCTTCTCCCGGATGGAGCAGGTGTTGATCAGCAGCACGTCCGCGTCCTCCGGCCGGGATACGAGCTCCAGGCGATGCGACTCGCCCAATGCCTCCGCCATGCGGGCGGAGTCGTACTCGTTCATCTGGCAGCCATAGGTTTGAATGAAGAGCTTTCCGGACATGTTGGAGACACTAGGCGAAAAAGCTTGGAGGATACATCAGGTTCCGGCAACGCAGCATTTCTCGGAAAACTCGGGATCGGTGTCTGGATGGATGTCGAATTTCTCACGGGTTCCTTCGGTACCGATAGACAACTGTTCCGACAGGTGTCCTAAAGCAAGATCGAGATTCTTCTCCGCCCGGCTGGACAAGACCTCGACGAAGGGCTCGAACGCATAGCCGCGTATGGCCAGGATATGGGCGGGGGTTTCCGCCCCGAACAGGGTGCGGGCGAGAAGCATCAATGCCTCGGGAGAAACTCCGTGGGTATCCAGCACTGCCCGTGTCGCATCTTCTTGGAGCGGATGGTATTCAAAGGGAGGATCCGCGCTGTAGGACGCATCCACGAAGATGACCTGGCGAAAGCCGCCGATGTCCAGGGCATCTTCCACGCACAGCTGGTAGCCGACTCGCGTCTCCACCTGCTCGAAGCTCGCCCGCTCGAGCCTTTCGATGAGGGCCGGTCCCAGACCATCGTCACCCCGCGCCGGGTTGCCGTAACCCAGGACCAGTATCTTTTCGCAAGTAGGCACCACCGCCGGGAAGCTATCCCCTTACCGCGCTGTCGATCTTTTCCCCCGCGGCATCGAACAGATCCACCTTCAGCGCCATCCTCCCAAGGGCATGGGTGGCACAGGAAAGGCACGGATCGTAGGCACGCACCGCCACCTCGATCTTGTTGAGCATTCCCTCGGTGATCTTGTCCTGACCGGAGAGATACTGGCGAGCCACCGATGTGACAGCCCGGTTCATGGCCTGGTTGTTGTTCGTGGTGGAGACGATCAGGTTGCAATAGGTCACCTGGTCGTTCTCGTCGACCCGGTAGTGGTGAAACAGAGTGCCCCGAGGCGCCTCGAGGACCCCGATCCCTTCGTACCGGCGCTCGCCCCTGAGCTGCAGATCGGAGCCTTGCAGGTCCGAATCGTCGAGCAGATCCCGGATCTTCTCGGTGCAATGCAGTGCCTCGATCATTCGCGCCCAGTGATAGGCGAGCGACATCTGGTTGGGCCGCCCGCCGGTAAAGGCCATGAATTCCCGGTGGGCCTCACCCGCGAGCGGTGTATCGATGAATCCGGCCGTATTCATACGCGAGAGCGGTCCCACCCGGTACCATCCGTCGATGTGCCCGCGGCTCTTGATGAAGGGAAACTTCATGTAGGACCAGGGCCGTACCTCTTCCATCAGATAGTCGTTGAAGTTGCGGTAGTCTACCTGATCGAAGATCAGGTTACCGGAGGCATCGATCGCCCGCAGCTGTCCGTGATAGAGGTCCATGGCGCCGTCTTCCCGCACCAGAGACATGTGGCTGGAGTTGAAATTGGCAAAATCCCGGACCAGCTGGGTATGCTCGAGGCAATAGTCCCGCGCGATGCCGACCGCTTCTCGCGTCCACTCGATCATCTGATCGGCATCTTTCAACAAGTGGTCGCGCTCGGCCAGGCTCAGGTTCTTGTTTACACCGCCGGGCACGGAGCCCGTACCGTGAATCTTCTTGCCCGCCGTCGCCTTGATGACTTCCTGCCCGAACTTGCGAATCTTGATCCCTTTGACGGCCAAGTCGGGATAAGCCTCGATTACGCCGAATATGTTGCGCTTCTCCACCTCGCTGTCGAAGCCGAATAACAGATCCGGCGAGCTGAGATGAAAAAAGTGCAGAACGTTGCTCTGCAGGACCTGACCATAGTGCATCAGGCGGCGGATCTTGTCCGCGGTCGGGGTCGGACAATCGACGCCGACGATGCTGTCCATCGCCTTCGAGGCGGCCAAGTGGTGGCTGACGGGACAGATGCCGCAGAGCCGCTGGACGATCACCGGGACTTCCCAGAAGAGTCTGCCCAGGATGAAGCGCTCGAAGCCGCGAAACTCGACGATATGCAGCCGCGCCTCGTCCACCTGGTTGCGATCGTCGAGATGAATGGTCACCTTGCCGTGCCCCTCGACGCGGGTGAGCGGCTCGATCTCGATTACGCGGGTCTTTGCCATGGTCGCCCTCCGGCGTCGCAGACGGCTCAGTCGTACTTGATCAGATCGTAGGGCAGCTCGCCCGGCGTGCCCGCCAGTAGCGCCTGGAGGCTGCGCCACAGGGTCTCGCCCGAGGGCGGGCAGCCGGGGATCTGGTAGTCGACCTCGACCACATCGGCCAGGGTATAGACTTTGTCCAGCATCAGCGGCAGTGCCACGTCGTTGGGAATATGATTGGCGGGATTGTAGACCGTAGCGCTATCGAGATAGGCGGTCTCCAGACATTCGCGCAGGGGGTCTTCGGCATGCATGATCGCATTGCGCATCACGGGCAGCCCACCCATCACGGCGCACTGTCCTACAGCAACTAGGACATCGCAATTCCGGCGAAAATCCCGAAGGGTGTGGACATTCTCCTCGTTGCAGCAACCCCCTTCCACCAGCCCGATGTCGCAGCGCTTGGTAAAACGCTTGAAATCGTTGAGCGGCGTGCGGTCGAATTCGACCTCTTCGAGCAGCTCTAGCAAGTGCTCGTCGATATCGAGCAGCGACATGTGGCAGCCGAAGCAGCCGGCGAGGGAGACGGTCGCGACACGCTTCTTCATGCCTCGGGGTCCTCGCCGCGCTGTTCGATCTGCGAGCCGATGGGAGCCTTGTCGTACTCGCGCTCGCCGATCGGGGCAAAGAACCCTCTCCCTTTCTGGATGATGCACCCTACGGGGCAGGTCTCGATGTCCATCGATCTGTCGTGAATCGAGACATCCGTGGCCGCCAGGCTCGGGCCGTTCACGCCTACCCGCTTGTGGATACCGCGCCCGATGTACCCGAATACGTGCTTGCCGTCGATGTCTCGCGATGCGCGAATGCAGCGGCCACAGAGGATGCAGCGGTTGGTGTCGAGGACGATGTCCGGGTGCGAAGCGTCCACGGGCCGCACCGGCTGCAGATAGGGGTACTTGGTCGGCTGGATGATCCCGAAGCGATAACCCATGGCCTGCAGCTCGCAGCGCCCGCTGGCTTCGCAGATCGGGCAGAGATGGTTCCCCTCGTGGAAAAGCATGCGGACCAGGTCGCGGCGATAGTGCCGAATCTCGTCGGTATCGTTCTCGACCTCGGAAGCGGCGACCGCGGGCTGGGTGCAGGCGGAAACCGGGCGCCCGTTCAATTTGACGACGCAGATCCGGCAGCTGCCCTGTGGCGCCAACCCTTCCGTGTCGCACAGGCGCGGAATGTAGATGCCGGCCTCGTCGGCGGCATCCATGATGCTCTGACCGGGCGTGGCACGGACCGTCCGTCCGTCGATACGAAAATCGAAATCCTCGTTCATCGCTAGGGTCCGCTGTCGTAGGCGGGGTCGTAGATCATGGAGCGGCGCTTGGCGAGTCGCCGGGACTCCTCCAGTGCAGCCTGGATATCGAAGGATGCCTGCAGACCGTCTCCGCCCTCCTTCAGCAACACCGAGTACACCAGTGGGAAGTTCCTTATGGTGGACAAGATCGGGTTCGGCGAGGTGTGACCCAAGCCGCAGCGGCTGGTCATGGCAATGGTCTTGCCGAGCTCCTCCAGGTAATCGATGTCTTCGCGCTGGCACAATCCCTTCCTGATCGTCTGCAGCCGCATCTTCATGAAGACGTTGCCGACCCGGCAGGGGGTGCAGTAACCGCAGCTCTCTTCGATGAAAAAATCCATGAAGTGCTCGACGATCTCGAGAATGTTGCGCCATTCCGAGAAAACCATGACCGATCCGCCGGTCGCCAGATCTTCCAGGCAGAGCCGGCGGTCCAGTTGGCCACTGTTGATCATCTCTCCGCTGGGTCCGCCCACCAGAACCGCGGCCACCTCTTGCGCTCCCACCCGCTCCATCAGATCGGCAACGCTGATGCCCAAGGGAAGCTCGTAGACTCCCGGCCGGGCGCAATCCCCAGAGACACTGTACAGCTTGGTGCCCGTGCTTCTCTCCGTGCCCAGCCGAGCGAACCAAGCACCCCCACGGTCGAGAATGCGGGCGGCGCAGCAGAAGGTCTCGACATTGTCGACCACGGTCGGGAAACCCAGATACCCGGATTCCACGGGAAATGGCGGACGGTTCTTGGGCTCGCCCCGCAATCCCTCGCAGGAGCTGATCAAGGCGCTCTCCTCACCGCAGATATAGGCCCCGGCACCCATCTGGATACGGATATCGAAGTCGAAGCCCTCCTTCCCGCCGATACCGGCTCCGAGCAAGCCCCTGTCCCTGCGCTCCTGCAGGACCGACTCCAGCCAGGGTCTCAGATAGGCGTACTCCCCGCGCAGGTAGATCAGGCCCTCGCGGCCGCCGATGGAGTATGCGGCGATGGTCATGCCCTCGATCATCAGCCCGGCGCGCTCGGTCAGCAGCACCCGGTCCTTGAAGGTGCCCGGTTCCCCCTCGTCGGCATTGCAGAAGACAAAACGCCGCTCCGCCGGCACATCCGCCGCCGTCTGCCACTTGCGGGCGGTCGGAAAACCGGCGCCGCCCCGACCGGACAAGCGGGACGAGGCGATCTCCTCGATCACCGCTTTCGGCGACATGCCGAGGGCCCTTTCCAGACCGGCGCCGTCTGGAAGGTCGCACAGCAGTACCTCGCCCGGATGGCGGATATTGTTTCTCACCATCGAGCGGATCAGGGGATGAGCATTGTTGCCGCCCCCGACGGGTAGATCGAGGGCGTCGGGCCTGGTCCCCGCCGCGAGTGCCCGCGCCGTCTGCCGTGCCGATTCCGGTGTCAGGCGGGTGATGACGGTTTCATTGACCAGCGCCGCCGGCGCCTGGTCGCTCATCCCGATGCAAGGGGTGTATTCGAGAGTGAAGCGTCCGTCCGAACTGGTCTGCCCGACTTCGACGCCCAGCTCCTCGCTGAAGACTCGGGAGACCGCTTCGAGGCCCGCTTGACGGTCGATGATGTCGTCGCAGAGCCGGATCACCACCTCGCCTTTCTTGGTTTCGGAGAGGAAGGCGTAGAAAGTGACCATCCCTTCCACTTCGACGCGGTAGCTACCGACCTCGCGCGCGATGACGTCCATGGCGGACGAATCGACGCACCGGAGCTCCCGCTGCACCTCGAGCAGGATATCCAGCAACCTCGACTTGTCATTGGCGAATTTTCCGCAGATCGCGGCGACGCGAGATTCCATGAGCTCTGTATTCATCTCAATTCACTGCATTTGGACCCTCACCGGGCCCAACCGCACATGGGTCGGGCACGCTGTTCGGGAAACCGGGAGCGAGGCAGAACGAGCTGGAATACCGAGAAACGCTACCACCAAAGCAATGCTCCGGCAAGGTAGAGTCCCGCCGGCAGGTTACCGATCAAAGGACGTGCAGTGGCGGTTGCCTCTCCTGGCAGAGCGACCCGGTTCCCGGGGGCCTTGGAAAATCCCATCCTCGGGATCACTCGCGGTGGCCTCCTGTAAGGGCGCTCCGCCCGGAGAACGGGTCGACGGGATGAGTTACTATGATGCGCGCCGGGCAAAGATGCACTCGGGTCGTGATCCTGAGCCAGGGTGCTCCAAGTCGGTTTCGGCATCGACGTGCGAGTCGTCCCGCTCCGGTGGCCCGCCTGTTCGGGTAATTCGGGGTGACTGGGCGGGCTCGCCTGTGGGCAAGCATGAACGGAGGGTGAGATCAGTGCAGATCGGAATGATAGGTCTCGGCCGCATGGGCGCCAACATGGCGACACGGCTCATACGCAACGGGCATCAATGCGTCGTTTACGACCGCGACACCCGGGCGGTACAGGACTTGACTCGCACGGGGGCGACCGGCGCCGCGGACGTCGCCGACCTCTGCGCCAAGCTGACGAGTCCCCGCGCCGTCTGGATCATGGTCCCGGCGGGGGTGGTGGATTCGGTGATCGAGGGGCTGGCACCACACCTGGCAGCGGGCGACAGCATCATCGACGGCGGCAACTCCTACTACAAGGACGACATCCGACACTCGCAGCGGCTCGCCGACAGCGGGATCCACTTCCTGGATTGCGGCACCAGCGGCGGCGTCTGGGGCCTGGAGCGCGGCTACTGCCTGATGATCGGCGGTGATGCCGGGGCGGTTCGGCACCTGGATCCCATCTTCAAAACCCTGGCGCCCGGGCCGGGCGATGTGGAGCGTACGGCCAGCCGCGAGGGCGACTACAGCACCGCCGAGCAGGGCTATCTGCACTGCGGTCCGAGCGGTGCCGGCCACTTCGTCAAGATGGTCCACAACGGCATCGAGTACGCCCTGATGGCCGCCTATGCCGAGGGCCTGAACATCCTCGGACACGCCAACGCCGGACGCGCGGACCGGGAGATCGACGCGGAGACGGCGCCCCTCGGCAACCCGGAAGATTATCAGTACGACATAAATCTCGCGGAGATCGCGGAGGTCTGGCGACGAGGCAGCGTCGTGGCCTCCTGGCTGCTGGATCTCACCGCCAACGCCCTGCACCAGGACCCGCAGCTCAGCGGATTCGGGGGACGCGTGTCCGACTCGGGGGAAGGGCGTTGGACCAGTATCGCCGCGATCGAGACGGGAGCCCCGGCACCCCTGCTCACGACCGCCCTCTACGAGCGCTTCAGCTCCCGAGCCGAGGCCGATTTTGCCAACCGGATCCTGTCCGCCATGCGCTACCAGTTCGGCGGACACCACGAGAAGCAGGAGTGACGAACCGTGTCTCTGATGCAGACCGCCTATACAGATACTCCGCCTGCACCCCCGAACGTGATGGTCATCTTCGGGGCGGGGGGTGACCTGACAAAACGTAAGCTGGCCCCGTCCCTGTTCCACCTCTACAGCGCCGGCCTGCTGCCCGACAGCTTCGCCGTGCTGGGCCTGGATCGCCTCGATATCGACGACGATGCCTTTCGCATACTGATGGACGAGCACATTCGCGAGCATGTCGGGGCCGCGTTCGATCAATCGGTCTGGGGCCGTCTGGTAGAGCGTTTTCACTACATGAAAATCGATATGCTCGAGGACACGGACTACGAGCATCTGTGCGAGCGCCTCAGCGAGATCGATTCACTGCGCGGCACCGACGGAAACTACCTGTTCTACCTTGCGATTCCCCCCAGTCTCTTCACGCGTGTAACCGATGGCCTGGGTGAGGTCGGACTGCTGCACGAGACCGAAGACGACTGGCGTCGGCTGATCATCGAGAAGCCCTTCGGGCACGACCTAGAGTCCGCGGTGGCACTGAACCAGGACCTGCACCGCAACATGGACGAGGACCAGATCTACCGCATCGATCATTATCTGGGCAAGGAAACGGTGCAGAACATCATGGTGTTCCGCTTCGCCAACGGCTTCATCGAGCCCCTCTGGAACCGTCAGCATATCGACCATGTGCAGATCACGGTCGCCGAGTCGGTCGGTGTCGAGCACCGGGGTGCCTACTACGAGGAGGCCGGAGCCCTGCGCGACATGATCCCCAACCACCTGCTGGTGCTCTTGGGCTTCATCGCCATGGAACCGCCGAACTCCTTCAACGCCGGCGCCCTGCGCAGCGAGGTCAACAAGGTGCTCGACGCCATCGCGCCCCTGTCGCCGGAAGAGGTGCTGACCCATGCCGTTCGCGGGCAGTACGGAGAGGGCATCATGCCTGACGGTGAGCGGGTCATGGCCTATCGCTCTTCCCCGAACGTCGACCCCATGTCCCACAGGGAAACCTTCGCCGCCCTCAAGCTCGAGATCGACAGCTGGCGCTGGGCCGGCGTGCCTTTCTACATACGCACCGGCAAGCGGTTGACCGGGCAATACACGGAGATCGCGATCCAGTTCAAGCGGGCACCGACCATCATGTTCAAGGACACGGACGTGGAGCAGGTCGAGCCGGACATGCTGGTACTGCGCATCCAACCGGCCGAGGGCATCCAGATCAGCTTCGGCGCCAAGGTGCCCGGGCCGACCATGCAGGTCGGCACCGTCAACATGGACTTTTGTTACGAAGACTACTTCGGCAACAAACCTGCCACCGGCTACGAGACCCTGATCTACGACTGCATGAATGGCGATGCCACCCTGTACAAGCACGCGGATACGGTCGAGAAGGGTTGGGAGATCGTGCAGTCGGTCATGGATGTCTGGGCGGCGCTCCCGCCGCGGGACTTCCCCAACTACGCGGCAGGAACCTGGGGCCCGGCGGCCGCGGAAACCCTGCTCGAGAACGACGGCCGCCTGTGGCGTAGGATCAAGACGCCAACTTGAAGCGAGGCTTGCTACCCCGAATCCCCAGTTACGCCCGACCAGCCGGTGATCTACTTGGACCCTTCCCGGAGAGCATGGGTGCTAATCCGGGGAGGCGGCTGGTCGCCCTGCCACCGGCTTCCCTCCGCCACCGCCGCCAGCAGGGATAGCATCCGACGGCGCCCGGGACGGCGCCGGAGGCTCCAAGACCAGCCTTCCCAGCTCCGTATTCGGATCGGGTCCGCCCCAGGGCCAGGAATGCAGGCGGCCGCCGAGCCAGTCCG
>CAYYHR010000048.1:0-19245 GCA_964471705.1 uncultured Chromatiaceae bacterium | reverse complement strand
TGGTGCCCGTCTCCTCCCTGACGGGACCGGCGCGCATCATGGGGTACGGATTTCCAAGCGCCTGGTTCCACCACGTGAGCGTCGGGACCTTCACCAAGGGCCTCGGACTGGCCGATCTCTGGACGGACTACCTTGTCCTGGCCGCCTTCGGGCTGGTCTTCTTCCTGCTCGGGCGCGCCCTGCTGCGCACCCAAGAGCGCTGACAGGGGAGCGCTGAAATGCGTCCGTCCAACGTCTATCGCCTGGGGCTGAAGGAGCTCAAGAGCCTGCGCTACGACCCCGTGATGGTCTTTCTGATCATCTACTCCTTCACCTTCTCCATCCTGGCCCCAGCGAAGGGCGTCAAGCTGGAGCTCGAGAATGCCTCGGTGGCCATCATCGACGAGGACCAGTCACAGCTCTCCCGACGCCTGAGCGACGGGCTTCGGGAGCCCGATTTCCAACCGCCCGTCGCAATCGGCATCGAGGAGCTGGACGCGGCCATGGACGCAGGACGCTACACCTTCGTGGTGGACATCCCGCCGCGCTTCCAGGCGGACCTCGCCAAGGGCCTGACTCCGACCCTCCAGGTCAACGTGGATGCTACGGCCATGACCCAGGCCGGGGCGGGTGCGCGCTTCTTGCAAAGCGAGCTGGCGCAGGAGGCCGGCGCCTTCCTGGCGAGGCATGAGGTGCCGGAGGAGCAGCCGGTGGGCGCCGTCACGCGCCTTCTGTTCAACCCCAACGGCAATTCCGCCTGGTTCATGTCGGTGATGCAGATCGTCAACATGTGCACCCTGCTCGGCATTTTGCTCACGGGGGCGGCCCTCATCCGGGAGCGCGAGCACGGCACTATCGAGCACCTCCTGGTGATGCCGCTGACGGCCCTGGACATCATGTTGGCGAAGGTGTGGGCCAATGTCCTCGTCATCCTGGTCGGCGCGACCCTCGCCTTGCTGCTGGTGGTGCACGGCATCCTGGGGGCGCCCATCGCGGGCTCGGTGCCCCTGTTCGTGCTGGGGCTGGCGGTCTATCTCTTCGCCCTGACCGCGCTCGGCATCCTGCTCGCGACCATCGCCCGCACCATGCCCCAGTTCGGACTCCTGTCGATCCCGGTGTTTCTGGTCCTGTACATGCTCTCGGGGGCCAACACACCCTTGGATTCGATGCCGGAGATCCTGCAACGCATCATGCTGGTCTCGCCGACCACCCACTTCGTCGCCTTTTCCCAGTCGCTGATCTTCCGCGGCGCCGGGATCGGCATCCTGTGGCCGCAGGTCCTCGCCACCGGGGTCATCGGTCTGGCGGCCTTCCTGGCGGCCCTCGCCCGCTTCCGGCAGACGGTCAGCCTGTCGCGGTTGTGAGGAGGAGAGCCACTGGGTCAGGGGCTCGTAAGAAGGCTTCGTACCGGTTCAAGGAAAAGTTATGCGTCTTTAAACTACGAAAAACGCGAAACACACGAAAGAAGCCAATCGGCAAGGGCCTCTTTACCATTTTCGCGCCTTTCGCGTGTTTCGTAGTTTCATCTTTTTTCGTTGAAAGACGTCAAAATCGTTCTTGTACCGTTCTTAACTTTATTGGGAGAGGACATGTCCTACTGGCTGATGAAATCCGAGCCCGATGCCTTCGGCATCGATGACCTCGCCGCCCGACCCGGGCAGACCGAGCCTTGGGACGGGGTGCGCAATTACCAGGCCCGGAACATGATGCGGGACGAGATGAAGGTGGGCGATCAAGCCTTCTTCTACCACTCCAACTGCGACGAGCCGGGGATCGTGGGCATCATGGAGGTGGTCCACGAGGGCTACCCGGATCACACCGCCTTCGACCCGGAGCACAAGTATTTTGATCCCAAGAGCGACCCGGAAAACCCGCGCTGGTTCCTGGTGGATGTGCGCTACGTGCGGCGCCTGAGGCGCAACATCCCCCTGGCGGAGCTCAAGGACTTCGCGGACGGACCCTTGGAAGGCATGGCCTTGCTGCGCAGGGGAAACCGGCTATCGGTCATGCCGGTCGCGCCGGAGCACTGGGAGCTCATCCTTGCCCTCGAATAGTCGTCCGAAGTCGACTCAAGCTGGAGGCGAGCGCGCGCGGATCTTGGCCAGATAGCTCGCCTTCATCGCCTCCTCGAACGCCTGATTGGAGGGGTAGTCGAAGCCGAAGACCGGATGCCACAGGCGCTGGTTTTCCATGCAGAGATAGAAAAAGACGCGATCGTGCCAGGCCGACAGGCTGCCGTAGGCGTGAGAGAACATCCGGAGCTTGATCTCCTCGGGATAGGAGAGCTTGCCGTCGCTCTCGGTCAGGGGCATCTGCAGGATCCGGGTCTGTAATCCCCCATTGCGGATGCGCCGGATGACCGACTTGGTGAAGGTCAGGGTGCCCAGGGAAGCCAACGCCACCTCGGACGGATCGAATCCCTCTTCCACGCGATGGAAAAGGTCCGAGTAATCCGCTTCCCAGCCCGCATAGTGCACCATCGGATGGAAGTGGAAGCCGACGAGGATTCCCCGGTCGGCGACCCGGCGGGCCGCGGCGAGGCGCTCCGCGAGCCCTGCCGTCCGCTGCTCCTCGTTCTCGATGATCCGCTGCGGGTTGAGGGACCAGGTGCAGATCAGGTTGGGCGGAATGGGGTTCTTCAGCAGATAGGAGATGTTCTTCGACTTGGTCTTCAGCTCCAGAATGACGTTGGGGTGGCGGCGGGCGAAGTCCGTCAGGGCATCGAGCAGGCCGAAGCGGTTGCCCCACATCAGGGAGTCGGAGGACTGCCCCGTCCCGATGTGGTAGATCCGCTCCGGATCCAGCTCCAGGGCCTCGAGCCGGTCAGCAAAGGTGCTGTCGAAGTGGATCTCGTCGTCGTGGTAGAAGGACTGGATGCTGCAGTAGCTGCAGCCGAAGCCGCAGTTCTCCACCGCGTCGAGTGTCAGGAGATTGCAGCACCTCGTCCTCTCGGAAGCCACCGGACAGAGACCCAGGCCGAGGTTTCCGCGCCCCCGATCACTGAACCGGATGCGGTAACGCGCGGGACTCCGGGCCGAGGTCGGCGTTTCGTATTGCTTCGGGGTGTTGCGCAGGTCTTCCGCGTGCCGGCGCAACGCAGCGACGATGAGCGCGCGCCGTTGCCGAGGCGGTAGATCCGAGGCGAATGCCTCGGGCCAGGCATCGATGAGCGAGGGGGCTCCCCACGTATTCAGATCGACACCGATCTCGCTGATCTCGCGCAGCTCCTGATGGGAAAAGCGAAAATCCAGGGCCTTGCGGTACACAAACTCACGCTGCTCGCCCGGCAGCCGACCAAAGGGGGTCTGCTCGGCGATTCGGTGGAACCTATCTTTATAGGACTCTGGGGATCTCACGCGGGGGCTATCGTGTATACACGAAGAATCGCTCGGTTCTCGAAAGGGTGCTTACCTGGCGCAGCAGGAATTCGGCACATCTGCCGAGCTCGGGTGAATTGCGCCGCAAGTCATGAAGTCTTCGAGCCGGTGCATTTCGTCCAATGACGGTGGTAAAAAACCAGCTTGCGACACGCTTATCCTCGCTGGATGGGGTTTGGCGATAGCCGACGGATGGACGCCCGCATCCCGGGCATCCGCCGGAGTGGGACCACTCTGTGCTCACTCTATTGTGGTGTCCGGCAATCTCACTCGATGACGGACCAAAGGTCTCGACAATCCGCGGCATGCATATTGCTTGAGCCATTCGGTGAGGCGCCTTTTCCAATATAGCCGCCGGTAAAACAGGCATAGGCTCACATGCGCTTGCTCTGCTGGCTGTTGCGGCTTTTCGGGAAGCGGCGTCCGGTCGGCTCGCTCGCAAGTGGCGAGCCGAAGGGATGATACCGTACAGGTATCAGACACCTGCACAAAGAGGTCAAGCAACATGGATATCAATCCAACTACCGATCAAGAAAGTCCGGATCAAGGCAATGAGGCCGGCAAAAAAGCCAAGACCGTGAGTATCATCAGTGCCGGATTGACCGGAGAAGCCGTCGCCGGTAGCGCGGCCATCATACTCGCCATTCTCGGCTTAATCGAAGTCGTCCCATTCTATATGTCGACTATCGCGGTGATTTGTACCGGCGGGGCGATGTTCCTGGAGGGCTCGGCAATCGCCTCCCAAATCCGCCAGATCGACGCGCACCTCATTGAAACGGCCAAGTCGGATGTCCTCCTCGGCGGAGGAATGGCCTTCGAAGTGCTTGGTGGAATTGCAGGCATTGTCCTGGGCATTCTAGCGATCCTCGGCATCGCAACCGATCCGCTGGTGTCGGTGGCGGTACTGGTCATGGGGAGTGCTCTGATCCTGGGCGCAGGCGCCACCGAGCGTTTAGCGAGGGGACGGGCACACTTGCCCTCGTACCAATACGCGAAGTCACATTGGATTCAGGATTCGGTTTTCGGGTCCGCCGGACTCCAGGTTTTGGCTGGTTTGGCAGCAGTGACTCTGGGAATCATTGCACTCTCCGGCGTCGTGCCTATGATACTCGACCTGGTGGCCCTGCTCTGCATCAGCGGCTCTATCGTAATGGCCGGCGCAGCGGTTGCCTCCAAGAAGTCTGCCGCGTCATAGCAACGATAATTTGCTGTCTGCATTGCCACGATCGGTCTGAGCCTCGACCCGGGAAAGGGCAGCTTACGGCACCAACGATCATGGGGTGAGTCGAGCCGTCCCAGATGACGAAATGTCGCCTCGCCCCTGATCGTTCCCTCCTGGAATTTTCCTGCTCAGGGCCCGATCTACCGCGGTGTTGGCCCTCCTCCGCCGTCCAGACGCAGGCGCCGATACAGGTAAATCTGGCCCGCCAAGTCCCGCATCACCAAACGCCCCTGGGATTCGGCGAACTCGAAGGGTTGCGCGTGCTCGTCCAAGGGGTTGTAGAGGGCGAGCCTCTCGCCGCGGACCTGGATGAGTCCATCCACCCGCTGCATATCGCGGGAATAGATCCGAAAGCGGTTTCCCTGCACGATGAGGAGCTCACCATCGCGACCTTCCCAAACACCCTCCAGCTGAGAAGATTTCCAGCCGGGCGGCCAATCTGCACCCCGTTTCCCGGGCTCCAGCATCCGCCCCCCGAATCGCTGCATCATGTCCCGCATCGCGGAGGAGCGCGAGGGACCACCGACTATCCCCCCCCAGGGAGAGCCAGGCAGAGTTTGCCAGTCGACGTCGCCGAGCAGTCCACCGAAAGATAAGGGGTCCCGGGGTGCAGAATCGAACAGGCCCATGGCCTCCATCATACGAGCCATGGCATCGGCCATGACCTCACGCGTGCCCGGCCGAGCCGACCCGGCGTCGGACAGAAGCATGAGACACGGCAGCAGGCATAGTGCTTTGCCCAGGGGGGATCTAAAGAGCATGTTTCGCCAGAACCTGTCCAGCATGCGATGATTTTCGTGCCCTGCCGAGGCCTCGGCAGAACAGCGGCGAGACCAGGGATATCGAGTTTACCAAAGCCTCGGAACCTGCGATGAGCGTTGACTCGCGCCCGACCGCAACACTGTTCTCGACGGCCCCCTTGGGGCTAGACTCGGTTCTTTGTTCTCTTCGGGAGACCATCTTTGAGCCTTTGGCGACCCTCTCTATCGGAGCTCGTCGCACCCTTTGCAAAAGCGCAATCCTGGGCAATTTCTCCGGAGCGCTATCGGAAGGGCATCGACAACGCCCATATCGACGTGTTTCTCAGCCAACGTCTACGTGACGGCGTTCGGGCGGCCGTGCGCAAGCTAGTGCGCAAGGACATCAAGAAACAGCGTCTTACGGAGGCCAAGGACCTCATCGGCCCACTGAAACGGGAGCTCTTGCAAGCTGGCTACCTGGATATCTTCGAGTCGATCTCGGGACGGCCCGGGATACGCCCCTCGGTCGACCTCTTGGCGCTGCTCCAGATCGCACTCCTCAAATATCTGCTCCAGGTGGCCGCACGAGAAGAGGTCCATCAGCAGGAGGCGTTCAAGATCGCCGTCAACCGGGCTCAAGAGCGGACATCTCGACGAAGCCTTCCCATGCATGAGCATCTGGTCGCCTTGACCAGGGACGAGCACGCGAGCAAGCGCCGCGTGCTGCATTTCTTGTTTCGCGAGCTCGAGAAGCTCGAGGACAGCCGCCTTGAAAATGTGCGCAAGTCGCTGGTGGGCAACGCTTGGCCGATTCCGAGGCGGGCCTTCTTCAATCCGATCCTGACGGTTCCGAACCTCGATGATGTGAGGGAGTTTGCCCGAGCTTATCCCATTGCCTGGTTGGGGGAGGGAGGCGATACGAATTGGCTGTTTCAGACCAATCAATGCGTGTGCACCGTTTTTCAGTACTACCTACCCGCGTGGACACGATTACCATCGATAAGCGCGGGCGGTGCGGGTACAGGATCCCCGCACCAGGAGCGGCGCGACCAGGGGCAGCTGTCTGGCTTTCTCGAGACAGAAGTGCTGCTTCGCCGCTTCGTTCCGGAAGAGGAGTATCGCCTCGGGCGGACCTCCTGGCTGGACGTGCCGGAAAACCTGCGCATGTTCATGGCCTCAGGACAGGATAGGGTGGATGCTCACGAAGGGTCTGCCGAATTCGCACCCCTGGACTTCCGTGATTCCGAGCTCCCCTACACCCAGGGATCCGGCTACAGCGCCTTTCATACCCCCGCCTCCGCCGAGTCTGCGACGAGCCAGGACCTGCATTGGCTCCAGGCAGGTTGGCAAGATTTCCAAAGTGCCGTACTCGACGAGCTCTATCGCTGTCTAGACCTGCAGGGATTGGGACAGCGCATCGTTCTGCTCTATTGGCTGCGCTCGGTGGGAAACAAGCTGGGCCGACCCGTGCCCCTGAGCCTGGTGTGGGACTTCGTCGAGGGGAGCCTCGGGCGGAGGCGTCTGCCTCAGCGTCTCGACGCCTTGCGCCTCGCCCTCGCCCCCGCTTCCGTCGCGCGCGTCCTGGAGGACACCGCCGAGCGCTTGAAGCGGCTGACAACCGCCGAGCGAGGCAGGTACTTCCGCGCCTACCTGAAGGATTTTCTCGTTCTGCGGCGGGACCTGAAGCTCGCCTACAAGACCTACGAAGCCATGGACTGGATCAACCTGGTCGAGGACTCCGGACAGATCCGGCTTTCCCGCGCCAACGAGAGTCTCTACGAGTTTCCCGGAAGCAGTGAGCAGCAGCCCCTCGCCGAGCGTCGCATCCGAGCTCACGCCGTACTCAAGGCAGATGTGCGTGGATCTACGGAGATTACCGAGGCGCTGTGCGAAAAGGGACTCAACCCGGCTTCCCATTTCGGACTGAACTTCTTCGATCCGGTCAACAAGCTGCTGCCGGACTACGGCGGGGAGAAACTGTTCGTAGAGGGCGACGCGGTGATCATCGGCTTTTTCGAGCGGGAGGCGGAGCCTACGGCAATGATCGTAGCCCGCGCCTGCGGTTTGGCCCTCGAGATGCTGCAGGTCGTATCCCTGCAGAACCACATCAACCGCACGCATGGTCTGCCACGGCTCGAGCTGGGATTGGGGATAAGCTACTCGGACCGGGAGCCCAATTTCTTATACGACGAGGGGCACCGGATCATGATCTCCGGCGCCATGAACCGCGCGGACCGGCTTTCCTCCTGTGCGATGGCGTTGCGGACAAGCGGCTCACGCCCCGGGCACAGCGCCTTCCGGATCGGGGTCGTTCGCGGTACCAGCGCAGGCACGGGCACCGACCAGGACGATGACGTCCTCCACTACAACATCAACGGCGTCGCATTGGAAAAGGCCGCATTTTTCAAGCTCCAGAAAGAAATCGGCCTTCGTCAGGTGCGCCTGCCGGAGGTGGATATGGAGGACAGCCTCTTCTTTGCCGGCAGCTTTCGGGACCTCGTGGAGCGCGAGCATTGGCTCGTGCTGCGCTACGCCCCCGTTCGGGAATGGAACAGCCGGTCGGTGGGTCGGATCGCACCCGATCTGGGGCACTTTTTCGAGCTTATCGCCGACGAGGCCCTGTCGACGCGCGTGCGCAAGCTGGCGGCGGGAAAGGAAGGTCTGCCGCTTCGAGGCAGGGGGTAAGGGGCGCGAGGCAGCGCTCGGGACCGCGGCCCCCTCAGGTTGGAACTGATCTGCGGTCAGGATCTCGCTCCCGGATGCTCGCCCCCCGGATTCTCGTTTCCCGAATACTCGGTCCCAGGTCCTTTGCCGTCGGTTCTGCCGATTTGCCGCATGCTTTGATGCAATGGCTCGATCCTCTTGCCCAGCCGGTAGTCGTAGATCAGGCGATAGGCGAGCACCCGCCGCACATAGACCCGGGTCTCGCGCCAAGGGATGGTGGCGATCCAGATGTCCGCGTCGACCGAGTGCTCCGGCAGCCATCGATCCACGTTCGCCGGCCCGGCGTTGTAAGCCGCGGTCGCCAGCACGGGATTCCCGTCGAAGCGACGTCGCATCCCCGCCAGATAGGCGCTGCCCAGGGTGATGTTCAGCCTCGGGTCTCGGATCTGGTTGCGCCGCAGATGCGGCAGGCCGAGGGTGCGCGCGACCTCACGCGCCGTAGCCGGCATGAGCTGCATCAGACCCGAGGCCCCGGCCGGCGACCGCACCCGCGGATCGAAGATACTCTCCTGGCGGAGGACGGCGTAGATCCAGGACTCGTCCAGCCCGGTGCCGAGGGACTGATCGTGGACGATATCCTGGTACAGGAGGGGAAAACGCAACGCCAAGTCGTCCCAATAGCCGCTCTTGGCGAGGGTGAGAATCGCCCGCTTCGGCCACCCCCTTTTCCGGGCGAAGACCGCGGCGGCCATCAGATCGTCGCTGTCCATGTCGTGGATCAGCCACTGCCATTCGCGCGCCAGATCGCCCTCCCGACCGAGCACCGCCAGCTCCCGGATGCGGGCAGCCGTCGCACTCTGCTCGATTCGTGAGAGCCGCTGCGGGTCCGCCGGCACCGGCGTATTGCCGAGCTTGTAGGGTCGCCCGGTACGCTCCGCGGCCAGGAAGCCCCACAGGCTTCGCTCGGCGGCCGCCGTCTCGAGCAGGTCCTCCGCCACACCGGCGTTCCCCAGTGCCTCTTCGGCGCGGGCTTGCCAGTAAAGCCACTGCTCGGATTTTCGCGGACCTGCCGGCATGGCAGCGATCCAATCGGCAACGCGGTCCCAGTGGCCGAGTCCTAATGCCATACGCAAGCGTCGTTCCTGAAGTGCTTGGTTGTCCGTCCGGGCCGGGACACGGGCGAGGTAGCTCAGGCCCTTGGGGTCACCGCCCGCGACGAGAGCGAAGCCAACGGCCGCATCGACCTGCCGCGCTTGTTCCTCTGGAAAACCGATCCGGGCGGAGAGTCGATCCCAGAGATCCGCCGCCGCGCCCGGGTCCTTGGGCGCCAGGCGGTCGATCCCGTCCGCGAGGATGCGGGTGCGGTACGGATGTTCCTCTGCGAAGGCATCCGCATCCAGGAGCAGCCTCGGGGCACGGCGAACGTCGATCCAGTGGTCCAGCCAGATCCGCTCGTCTGCGGGGAGCGACCGTCCCAGGTACCTCGCCAGCCGCACCTCGCCGGCGGCCATGGCCAGGGCGATCCGTCGCCACACCAGATCGCCCGTCAGGAGTCCGGCTTCTTTCCAGGCATCGAGCAAAGGATCGCAGGCACCGGGCAGCGACCTGCCCCGCAGCCACAGGGACTCCATCTGCTCGAAGACCTCGTCGCGCCGACCCTCGGACAGCAGCGCATGCAGGTACTGGCATCGGCGCAGGGTCGAATCGTCCGGTGTGTAGAAGTGCAGGTATTCCTTCCAGCGCCCCGTCTCGGCCAGCCGGCCGAGCCATGCGCGACGCAGACGGACGGCAAGAGGCGTATCCGCGTACTCGGAAAGGAACCCCTCGATCGCGTCCGGATCGGCCTTGCCCAAGTCCGCGGAGAGCCGTTCGTAGCGAAGGTAGGGATAGAGGGGGTAGCCCTTCAGGGTAGCCGCGATCCGGTCGAACTCCTCGAGATCCCCGCGGGCGAACGCTGCTTCCGCGGCCAGGAAGTCCTGCCGATCCTCGACAATCGACGGCTCTGCATAGCAGGCGAACAACGCCGGAACAAGCAGGGCCAATAGGACGATCGGCGAGGGTGCTTTCAAGGTGGCGCTCGGGCGGACAGAGGGGACGCGACAAACAAATCTTAGATCCCGAATCCGCCGGTCACAAGCAGCGCCGGATCTCCCATTCCCCCCGAGCCCGAGGCGGGCCTCCCTGAACCCGTGACCGGAAAGGTATATGATCTCGCTCTCGTGCCCCTGTTTCGCGAGATGCCCATGAGCCCCGAGCTGGATCGCCTCTGCAAGCTGCTTCGCTCCGTCGCCGCGACGGAGATCATGCCTCGGTTCCACCATGTGGCCACACGCTCCAAGCCCGATGGGAGCCTGGTCACGGAGGCGGACCTGGCGGCACAGCAGCGCGTCTGCGAGGAGCTCGGCAGAATCTGGCCGGATATCCCGGTGCTCGGGGAGGAGATGTCCCAGCAGGTGCAACAGCGGCTGCTCGATGATGCGGATCTGGGTGTCTGGTGCCTGGATCCCCTGGACGGGACCAGCAATTATGCCTACGGCTTCCCCTATTTCTGCATCACCCTGGCGCTCTTGCGGGGCGGCGAGGCTGTTTTGGGCTGCACCTTCGACCCGATCCACGACGAGTGCTTCTGCGCCGAGCGCGGTGCCGGGGCCTACTGCGACGGACGTCCGATGCGTCTGAGCTCGGCGCGGACGGACCTTCGGGAGTGTCTGGCGATCGTCGACCTCAAGCGTTTGCCCGAGGACGATCTGCCGAGCTTGGGGGGGCAGGCCCCCTTCCGCTCCCAGCGCAATCTGGGCTCCGTCGCCCTCGATTGGTGCTGGCTCGCGGCAGGCCGCATCCAGCTCTATCTCCACGGGGGACAGAAGCTTTGGGATTATTCTGCGGGCCGCCTGATCGCCTCCGAGGCTGGGGCCAGCTCCCACCTGTTTGCCTGGGGTGAGGGTGCCCCCGCCGAAAATCTGTCGCTGGATCCGCGCATGGCCATCGCGGCAGAGAACGAGGCCCTCTTCGAGCGCCTTCTCGAATGGTGGTCGGGACTGCCGCACCGGGGTCGGTGAGAGCGCTGCTCGGCGACGAGGGCCGGTTTGAATTCCCCTTTCCGACCCTCAGCTTTGGGATTCCCCCAGCGGAAAGATCCTTGCAGACAATGACTGAAGAACTGACAGAATTCGACATGGCCCTCGGCAGCGGCATCGCCGCCTTCGAGACCAGGCAATTCGCGCGCGCGGCGGGTCTCCTGTCCCCCTTGGCGGACGCGGGCAACCCCCAGGCCCAGTACCGCATTGCCATCATGGCCCAGAATGGCTTGGGCATGCACGAGAATCACCTTCTCGCCTTCAAGTACATGAAGGCCGCCGCAGAGGCCGGGCTGGACATCGCCCAGCACGGGCTCGGCTTCATGTACATGGAGGGCGAGTGCACCGAGAAGGACCCGGCAAAGGCGGTACGCTGGCTCGAGAAGGCGGCCGAGCAGGGACTCATCGGCTCTCAAACCACTCTGGCCATGATGTACGAAGAGGGCCGTGGCGTGGAGAAGGACCAGGAAGAGGCGAACAAATGGTATCGCATGGCAGGCTTCGAAGAGCGCTGAGCCTGGCGTTATCGTGAAGGCCCGCGCTGGAGGTGCTCCAAGTCTCTCCTTGAGTGAGCGGGGACGGGTTCGCCCGCCGCTCCCCTTCTTGATACCATAACGCCGGTTTCTCCGAGCTGTCCCGCTTGCTCAATGACCAGGACCCTGTTGCACCTCTGTGTCCTGCCGGCCCTGCTGGTAGGCGCCTTTCCGGCCGTTGGCCGCGATCTGGCGGACCTGGATCTGAGCGTCCGCCCCAGCGACGTCGAGCCGGCGGTTACCGTGCGCGAGCATGAGAACCGGGCCGTTCAGGAATACCGGGTCAACAACAATCTCTACATGATGAAGATCACACCGACCGTCGGCGCACCCTACTATCTCGTGGACGAAGACGGCTCGGGGGACATGGCCTGGCATCGGAGCACGGATCAGATCGAGGACAATGTCCCCCAGTGGACGCTTATGAGCTGGTAGCCGGCTGCGCCGGCCGGGCTGTGCTTGTCCGCCTTGCAACAAGGGGCAGGAGGAGATCCTCATGAGAGCTGCAATTCGTTGGCTGTCGGCGCTTGCGCTCGCCGCGGCCCTGGTCCAGACGGCCTCGGCCGACACCCTGGACCAGGTGAAGCAACGAGGCACCCTGCGCTGCGGCGTGAACGGGACCGTACCCGGGCTGTCCTACAAAGACGCTACGGGAAGCTGGAGCGGGCTGGACGTGGACTTCTGCCGCGCTGTGGCCGCGGCGGTCCTCGGGAGCAAGGACAAGGTTGATTTCGTCCCCCTGACCATGGCCGATCGCCTCGATGCCATCCAAAAAGGCCGGATCGACCTGCTCGCCTGCAACACCACCTGGACCCTGACCCGGGACCTCGCCCACGGCATGACCTTCGCCGGCATCCTGTACCACGACGGACAGGGCTTCATGGTGCCCCGCGCCTCGAATCAGATGTCCGCCCTGGACCTGGGGGGCAAGCGTATCTGCGCCCTTTCCGACACCACGGGCCCCGACAATGCGCGGCGTTACTTCACCCGCAACCGCATAGAGGTCGCGATTCGGACCTATCCGACCCTCGAGGCCGCAAAGCAGGCCTACCTGGCAGGCGAGTGCGATGCCCTGACCAACGATCAGTCGCAGCTCTTCTCCCTGCGCACCACCCTGCCGGACCCGGGCGCCCAGCGGATCCTGGGTGAGATCATCTCCAAGGAGCCCCTGTCTCCTGCCGTACCGAAGGGCGATGCCCGCTGGCTCGACATCGTTCGCTGGACCCTTTACCTGCTGATCGATACCGAGGAAAAGGGCATCGATTCCACGAATGTCGACCGGGCGTCGGAGAAGGCGAAAGGACAGGATACCCGCCTGCTCCTGGATACGGACGGTCACACCGCAGAGCTGCTGGGGCTGGAGCCGGGATGGAGCCATCGCGTCATCCGGCAGGTGGGCAACTATTCGGAGATCTTCGATCGCAACTTGGGCTCCGGATCTAAGCTCAAGATCAAGCGCGGCCTGAACGCCCTGTGGCGCGACGGCGGCATCCTGTATGCACCGCCGGCCCGGTAACGCGAGCCCTGGGAGCCGTAGCATCGTGCCTTTGATCAAGCCCTTCGCCGGCCTGCGTCCTGCCCCCGGGCGTGCGCGCGACGTCGCCGCCCCGCCCTACGATGTCATGAGCGCCGAAGAGGCGCGACAAATGGTCGAGGGCCGTCCCAACAGCTTCCTGCATATCTCGCGGCCGGAGGTGGACTTGCCGGAAGGCACCGACCCTTACAGCCCACAGGTCTATGCCAAGGCCAGGGAGAACCTGGATCGGATGATCGCCGACGGCGTGCTGGGGCGCGACCAGGCACCCTGCTACTACGTCTATCGACTCACCATGGGCGACCATGTGCAGACCGGACTCGTGGCAGCGGCATCGGTGGCCGCATACGACGCCGACCGGATCAAGAAGCACGAGCACACGCGCCCGGTCAAGGAGGACGACCGGGTACGCCAGATCGATGTGCTCAACGCCCAGACCGGACCCGTGTTCCTGGTGTACCCGAGCACGGCGCTCATCGACAGGCTCCTCGAGGCCCTGGGCGCAGCTGCACCCGCCGTGGATATCCGCACGGAGGACGGCGTGCGCCATGAGCTCTGGGTGGTGGAGGAAGGCGCCACCATCGACCGGCTCTCCGCAGCCTTCGAGCAGCTCGGCGGCCTCTACGTGGCGGACGGACACCACCGATCCGCCGCGGCCTCGCGGGTGGCGGCGAAACGCAGGGCGGCCAATCCGGACCACACCGGGGAAGAGTCCTACAATTACTTCCTGAGCGTCATCTTCCCCCACAGCCAGATGCAGATCCTGGACTACAATCGTGTCGTCAAGGACCTCCACGGCCTCGATGCCGACTCCTTCCTGAGCAGGCTGCGGATTCCCTTCGCGGTGGAGCCCAGCGCCGTGCCCGTGAAGCCGGCCAGGCACGGGGAGCTCGGCATGTACCTCGAAGGCTCCTGGTACCGGCTGACCCTGGACCCACAGCGCATCCCGTGGGACGACCCGGTCGGGCGTCTCGACGTGAGCCTGCTCCAGGACAACGTCATCGAGCCCATACTGGGTATCCTGGACCCCCGGCGGGATGACCGCATCGATTTCGTCGGCGGAATCCGCGGTCTCGACTGGCTGGCCCACCGCGTGCGGGAGGATGGCATGAAGGTCGCTTTCTCCCTGTTCCCGACACCGATGGAGGACCTGATGGCGGTGGCGGATGCGGGGGAGGTCATGCCCCCCAAGTCCACCTGGTTCGAGCCCAAGCTGTCCGACGGCCTGGTCAGTCACGTGCTCGACTGAGCCGAGGATTCGCTGCGCGGTCCTCCGTTCCGCGACGATCGGTGCACCGCGGCAGCGAGCCGGTCAGCCCATGGTCAAGCCCGTCTACAACCTTCCTCAGGAGCACCGCAACGACGCAGCTGCCGCCCTGCACTGGCTGGCAGCCCTGCCCGAAAACTACCGGCACCAGGACCGCGAGCGCCTCGCCGAGGCCTGTGGGATACTGGTGAGCTGCTGCGGCGATCAGCTGCTGGACACGGGCGAGACTCAGGTCCGCCACCTGCTCTCCACCGCCGATATCCTGGTACGCCTGCGCATGGATGCGGATACGCTCATCGCGGCCCTGCTCAACGGTTGCCTGGACCGGCCCGGTGTCAGTGCACCGCAGATCGAGGCGCAGTTCGGCGCCGGCATTGCCCGTATGGTGGGGGACCTCGCCCGCATCGATCAGCTCGCCAACCTGAACGCGGTAATCGCCCCCAAGGATCGGCGCGAGCACGAAGAGAACCTGCGCCGCCTCCTCCTCGGCATCGCCGAGGACGTCCGCGTCGTGCTGCTGGTCCTGGCCGAGCGGCTACACCTGATGCGCAGCATCAAGGGTCTGGACGCGGAGCGCCGACGCCAGATCGCGGTCGACACGCGCCGCGTCTATACCCCCCTGGCCAACAGGCTCGGGGTCTGGCAGCTCAAGTGGGAGCTGGAAGATCTGAGCCTGCGCTACCTCGAGCCGGAGGACTACAAGCGCATCGCCAAACAGCTCGACGGCCGGCGGGCCGAGCGCGAGGACTATATTGCCGGGGTGATCTCGACCTTGCGGGAGAAATTCGCCGAGGCCGGGATCAACTCCGAGGTCAGCGGCAGGCCGAAGCACATCTACAGCATCTGGCGCAAGATGCAGCGCAAGAACCTGGACATCGAGCAGATCTTCGATCTGCGCGCCGTGCGCGTCCTGGTCCCGGACATTGCCGCCTGTTATGCGGCCCTGGGCGTCGTTCACGGGCTTTGGGAGCACATTCCCGAGGAGTTCGACGACTACATCGCCACCCCGAAGGGCAACATGTACCAGTCCCTGCACACAGCCGTGATCGGACCCCAGGACAAGCCCCTCGAGGTGCAGATCCGCACCCGCAAGATGCACAGACACGCGGAGCTAGGCGTGGCTGCGCACTGGGCCTACAAGGAGAACAAGCTCCAGGACCGGGCGTTCCAGCGCCGCCTGGTCCTGATGCGCGACTGGCTCGAGCTGAAGAGCGAAGGCGAGGGAGGGGACGAATTCGCGGAGCGCTTCAAGGCCGAGCTCGAGCCGGCGCATGTCTATGTCCTTACCCCCCACGCCAAGGTCGTGGAGCTTGCCCGGGGAGCGACGGCCCTGGATTTCGCCTACGCGATCCACTCGGAGGTGGGCAACCACTGCCGCGGCGCCAAGGTCGACGGCAGTATCGTGCCCCTCAACCAGCCCCTGGCCAGCGGGCAGACGGTAGAGATCCTGACCCAGAAGAACGCAGCGCCGAGTCGCGACTGGCTCAGCCCCCACCACGGCTACCTGAAGACGACCAAGGCACGCAACCGCGTGCGCCAATGGTTCAAGCAGCAGGACTACGACCAGCATGTCAACGCGGGCCGCTCCCTGCTGGACAAGGAGCTGAGCCGGCTCGAGATCGAGGGAAAGCCCCGGCTCGAGCAGATTTGCCGCAAGTACAACTTCCACAAGGGAGAGGACCTCCTGGCCGCCATCGGTCGGGGAGAGCTTACGGTCGGCCAGGTAGCGCGCCAGGTGGGCGAGCCCAAGGTCGAGGAGCACAAAGAAGATGTACTGAAGCGCAGGACCCCGACGGCACAGAAGCGTAGGGCCCGAGACCTCCCCCAGGTGATCGTCGAGGGGGTCGAGGACCTCATGACCCACATGGCCCACTGCTGCAAGCCGGTACCCTACGACGATCTGGTCGGTTTCGTCACCCGGGGTCGCGGCGTCAGCATCCACCGCCGCGATTGCACCAATCTGGTCAAGATGCCGGAGCATGAGAAGGCCCGGCTGATCCACGTGCGCTGGGCCGAGCAGTCCACCGACGCGGCCTATCCTGTGGACCTGCTGGTCGTCGCCGTGGACCGCAAGGGCCTGTTGAGGGACATCTCGTCAGTCTTCTCGGACGCGGACATCTACGTGCTGGGAGTCAACACCGTCTCGGACCGGACGAAGGAGCGGGCCACCATGCGCTTCACCGTCGAGATCAAGGACCTTTCCCAGCTCGATCAGGTGCTGAGCAAGCTGGGACAGATCCCGGACGTGCTGGACGTGCGCAGGCCGCATTGAGGAGAGCCTGGTTGAGGAGAGCATGGCCTGTCTCGCCGGCTTGACGCTCACCGGCGGCGACCAAGAGAATGAGCCACTGCACATTTCCTGGGCTGGGCATTTTGATTCTATGTTGGATTCGCTTGCACGGATGGGACGCATCGGCCTGCGAGCGGCGGCGCGTTTCGGTCGCGCCCATCTGCTGCTCCTCGGCATCCTGCGTGGCCTTCCGAGCGCCCTGGCCAGTCCGAGCCTGCTGCTGGCACAGATTCACGACATCGGCGTCCGCTCCACGCCGCTGGTCGCCGTATCCGGTCTGTTCGTAGGCATGGTGCTCGCCCTGCAGGCCTACCATGTCCTGTCGGACTTTGGCGCCGAGGAGGACTTGGGGCGGACGGTCGCCGTCTCCCTGGTCCGCGAGCTGGGGCCCCTGATCACCGCCTTGCTGGTCGCTGGACGAGCGGGGTCGGCATTGACCGCCGAGATTGGTCTGATGCGGGCAACCGAGCAGCTCCCCGGTCTGCAGGAGAGGGTAATCGACCCCGTTCAGCGCATCCTCACACCCCGCTTCTTCGGCGGCGTGGTCGCCATGCCCTTGCTCGCGGCCATATTCAGCACCCTCGGAATCTTCGGGGGTTGGCTCGTGGGAGTGGAGCTCCTGGGAGTAGACGACGGCGCCTATTGGAGCCGGATGCAGACCGGGACCGATCCGTGCCCGGATGTTTATAACGGGGCCATCAAGAGCCTGGTGTTCGGTGTCCTGGTGGCCTGGATTGCCCTGTTTCAGGGGTATGAGACGTCACCCACGCCCGACAGGATGAGTCGCGCCACGACGCGGTCCCTCGTGCATGCCGCCCTGGCGGTTCTCGCGCTGGACTTTGTCCTGACGTCCCTGATGTTCGGAGAATAGGCATGGCGCATCGGCGCTCCATCGAGATCCTCGTCGGCCTCTTCATGGCCGCGGGCTTTCTGTCGCTCTTTTTCCTCGCCGTCAGGGTGAGCAATATCAGCGTCTGTAGCGATACAGCGGGTTATCGGATTACCGCGCGCTTCGACAACATCGGCAGTCTCGAGGTGCGCGCACCTGTTACCATGGCCGGAGTGCCCATCGGACGCGTGGAAGCCATCGCCTTGGACAAGGATAGCTACCAAGCGTCCGTGACCCTGCACATCGAGCAACATTTCGATACCATCCCCGTAGACACTTTCGCCGGCATCTTCACCTCGGGCCTGCTCGGCGAGCAGTACGTGGCGCTGGAGCCAGGTGGGGCTCAGCGGTTTCTCCACGACGGGGATCGAATCGATCAGACCCAGTCGGCGCTCATGCTCGAGCAGATCGTGGGCCAGTTTCTTTTCAACAAGGCCGAGGAGGGCTTGAAATGAAGACCTTGAACCCTGTAGCCAAGGGTCTGTTACCCCTGTTGGCGGGTATGCTGTTGCTCGGCAGCCTGTCCGCGGCAGCGGCCGAGAGCGCTTCGGCAATGGTAAAGACCACGAGCGAGCGCATGCTCTCGGCCCTCGAGGGACAGCGGGCGGCGATCGAGCGCAATCCGGGCAGGATCTACGGGTTGGTGGATCGGATCCTGGTTCCCCATTTCGACTTCGAGAAGATCACCAGGGCTGCCGTCGGCAAACACTGGGGCTCCGCCACTCCGGCCCAGCGCAAGGCCTTGACCGAGGGTTTCCAGCAGGTACTGATCCGCACCTATGCCAAGGCGCTCCTGAGCTATTCGGGGGAAGACATTCGTTTTCTGCCGGAAAGGCGGGGGCACGGCGGGTCCACCGTGGTGGTCCCCACCGAGGTACGCGAGTCCGGCGGCAAGCCCATCCCCATCCAATATAAGCTCTACAAGACGGGAGGGAGCTGGAAGGTCTATGACGTGACGATCGACAACGTCAGCCTCGTGGCGAATTATCGCAGCAGCTTCAACGCCCAGATCCGCCAGTACGGCATCGATGGTCTGATCAGTCGCCTGAACGAGATGAACCAGAAAGGACGAGGGTGATCCGCGCCTGGATAGCCCCCTGCGGACACTCCCGAAATGGATAAGCTTCTCATCTCAGGCGGCACCCCGCTCAGCGGCGAGGTCCGTATTGCCGGCGCCAAGAACGCAGCACTTCCGATCTTGGCCGCCACCCTGCTCGCCGACGATGAGGTGACCCTGTCCAACGTCCCCCATCTGCGGGACATCACCACCACCCTGGAGCTGCTCGGACGCCTGGGGGTCCGCCTCACGGTAGGGGAGCGCATGTGCATCGCGGCGGATGCCGGAGAGGTCACGAGCTTCTCGGCACCTTACGAGCTGGTCAAGACCATGCGCGCCTCGATCCTGGTGCTGGGGCCCCTGGTCGCCCGCTTCGGGCAAGCCGATGTCTCCCTGCCCGGCGGCTGCGCCATCGGGGCCCGCCCGGTCAATCTGCACATCGACGGACTGCGCGCCATGGGCGCGGAGGTGAGCGTCGGGAACGGCTATGTCCGGGCCCGATCGGATCGATTGCGTGGCGCTCGCCTGGTTCTCGACATGGTAACGGTGACCGGTACCGAGAACCTGATGATGGCCGCCGCCCTGGCCGAGGGCGAGACGGTGATCGAGAATGCGG
>CAYYHR010000047.1:0-19542 GCA_964471705.1 uncultured Chromatiaceae bacterium | reverse complement strand
CCGGTGGCTCGGCGCCGCAATGTGTTGGGGTTCGCAAGCTCACCCCAACCTACAGACTGCGAGATAGAGGGCAAGCCCCGTGATGCTGAAGCTGACGTTGCCCGAACAGGACAACCTGTTCGCCGACTGCATCGACCACCCCAATGTCGTACGCGTCGTCGCGCTTTCGGGCGGCTACTCGCGCGATGAGGCCACCACGCGGCTGGCCCGCAACCATCGCATGATCGCAAGCTTCTCTCGCGCCTTGGCCGAGGGCCTTTCGGCACAGCAGTCGGACGAGGAATTCAACGCAATACTCGACCGCTCGATCCAGTCGATCTTCGACGCGTCGATCACCTGACCGACGGCTCCGAGCAAAAAGAAGGGCGAGCTGGTGATGCGGCTCGCCCGTGTTGAGCTCGGCTCAATGTGGGGTCAGCTACCCTTGACTCCCCGTTCTTGCAATTGAATTCGTGCGGACGCTCCAGGGCGGGCGTCCGTTTGGTGGTAGCATTAGGCGGTCCAAGGCTGCAAGCGGAGAATATGTGATGTCCAACATCCGCACCTTTCGAGGTACCACTCCCCAGATCGCCGACGACGCCTGGATCGACGAGTCCGCTGTCGTCATCGGTGACGTGAAGATCGGCCCGCGCTCCTCGATCTGGCCCCTTTGCGTCGTCCGCGGAGACATTCACCGAATCGAGATGGGTGCCGACACCAACATCCAGGACGGCACCATCGTGCACGTCTCTCACGACAGCCGCTTCATGCCCGGAGGTGCCCCCGTCATCGTCCACGACCGTGTTACCGTCGGCCACCAGGCCGTGCTGCACGGCTGCGAGATCAGGGACCATTGCCTGATCGGCATCGGCTCCCGGGTGCTGGATCGGGCAGTGCTCGAGCCCAGAACCATGATCGGAGCAGGCTCCCTGGTTCCCCCGGGCAGGGTGCTCGAAAGCGGCTATCTGTGGGTGGGGACGCCGGTCAAGCGTGTCCGGGCCTTGAAGGATCGGGAGATCGAGTATCTGGACTATGTGGCCGAAAACTACACCCGGCTCATGATCGAGCATCGAGACGCCACCCCCGGGAAACAACCATAGGCATAGAATCGCATTGGCTTCCGGCCCGATGTCGGCAGGCATCCCGTTTGCTCCGGGCCCTACCCGACCAGATGCTTTGCGCCGACATCCAACGGATTTTGGGGGAACCGCTTCAACAGCCGTCGCTTGTTCCAGGTGCGGTTCAGATTACTGACAAGAGATATCAAGCATACTGCCCCGGAATTCCCGGGCTCAATCCTCCTCCCCCTTGAAGGCCGGCAGCACATTTGCGTCGAGCGCATATTGCTTGACCTCGTAGGGAATGCCTTGCACCGGCGGCTTGTCGGTTACGTGCCACTGACCATTCTCATCCCGCCACTGGTAAACAGGCTTGCTGGTCTCGACGAGCTCTTTGAGTGGCGTTCGTCCCAGAATCGACTCTACTTTCCCTGGGTAGTAATGGAAGACCGCCGCCCCTGCGGCAACCAATGCGATCAAGGCAAAGATGAAAATCTTCATGAAAGAGGCCGTCCTCTCGTTGCTGATAACCTCTTGACCGGGTGAGTCTTATGCCAGAGACGGCTAGCTTCTTTCAACCCTTGGCGTGACGGCACCGGGTCGCTGAACGCCGCGCTTCGTCTCTACGCGCCCTTCCCCCTCTGCTCTACCGCTTTATCCTCGCCCCCAACACCCTTAGAATCCCTCGGAAAATACGCGAGCTTGCCGACCCCGAATCGGCAGGACTCCGATAATCGCCGGAGAGCAGGAGACAGCACAGAGTGAGCTTCAAGACCATCCCCGTTCGCACGCGACGCTTGAATCGCAGCACCCTTGCGGTGCCCGGCGCCAAGCCGAAATTCTTCGAAAAGGCTGCGGCGGGAGCGGCGGACGTCGTGTTTTTCGACCTGGAAGACTCGGTTCCCCCGGACCTCAAGGAGGAGGCGCGCAAGAACGTGATCGCCGCGTTGAACGATCTGGATTTCAGCGGCAAGAGCGTATCGGTGCGCATCAACGGCCTGGATACCCATTACATGTATCGGGACGTGGTGGACGTGGTGGAACAGGCCGGGAGCAAGCTCGATCTGATCCTGGTTCCCAAGGTCGGTTGCGCGGCGGACATCTACGCCGTGGACATGCTGCTCACCCAGATCGAGCAGGCGAAGGGGATCAAGAAGCGCATCGGCCTGGAGCTGCTCGTCGAAACCCCGCTGGGACTGCACAACATCGACGAGATCGCCGCCGCCTCGCCCCGCAACGAGAGCATCCTCTTCGGCTCCGCCGACTACGCGGCCGCCGCGGCGATGCAAATCCGAATGATCGGCGGACCCAATCCGGATTACCACGTGCTCACGGACGCAGACGCGGCGGGTGAGCGCCAGGTGCATTGGGGCGATATGTGGCACTATCCCCTGGCGCGCCTGGTGGCCGCCGCGCGGGCCAACGGACTGCGCCCGATCGACGGGCCCTTCGCGGATATCAAGGACACGGACGGCTGGATGGCAAGCGCACAGCGTGCCCGCACCCTCGGCTGCGAGGGCAAGATGGCCATCCACCCCAGTCAGGTCGAGCTGGCCAACGAGCTGTTCAAGCCCTCCGAAAAGGACGTCGAGCACGCGCGCCGCATCATGGAGGCCATGGAGGAAGCCGAAAAGTCGGGCGCAGGTGCCGTCACCCTCGATGGCAAGATGATCGACATCGCCTCCATCAGGCAGGCCGAAACCACGGTAAAGATGGCCGAGCTGGTGGCCGCGAAAGAAGCCTCCTGAAAATTCCAAGCGCGAATGAACGCGAATACAAGCGAATGCGATCCAGTTGAAATTCGCGTGTATTCGCGTTCATTCGCGGTGAATAACCTGATTTTGTTACCGCCTGGAGAGAAGACCAATGAAAACCCCCGCGAATTTCTACAAGCCCCTCGCCATCGGCGCCCCCGATCCAGTCCGGGAGCTGCCCGTCACCCTGGAGCGCACCATTCACTTCCTACCCCCCCACATCGAGAAAATGCGCGCCAAGGCGGGGGCGATCGCCAAGACGGTGGACGTGCTCCTGGGCAACCTGGAGGACGCCATCCCCATCGAGGCTAAGGAGGCCGCCCGCAAGGGGTTCGTCGAGCTGGCCCAAGCGAACGATTTCGGCCAAACCGGGCTCTGGACTCGGGTCAATTGCTTGAACAGCCCCTGGTTCCTCGACGACATGACCGAGGTCGTCGCGGGGGTGGGCAACAAGCTGGACGTGGTCATGATCCCCAAGGTCGAGGGCCCCTGGGACATCCATTTCGTCGATCAGCTGTTGTCGCTGCTGGAGGCACGCCACCAGATCCAGAAGCCGATCCTGATCCACGCCATCCTGGAGACGGCGCAGGGGGTGAAGAACGTCGAAGAGATCGCCGGGGCCAGCCCGCGTATGCACGGCTTCAGCCTGGGCCCGGCCGACCTGGCCGCCTCCCGCGGCATGAAGACTACCCGCGTAGGCGGCGGTCACCCCTTTTACGGCGTGCTCGCTGATCCCAAGGAGGATGGGAGCGAGCGGGAGTTCTACCAGCAGGACCTCTGGCACTACACGGTGGCGCGCATGGTCGACGCCTGCCAGACCTACGGGCTGCGCGCCTTCTACGGACCGTTCGGAGACTTCCAGGACGGAGACGCCTGCCGGGCGCAGTTTCGCAATGCCTTCCTGCAGGGCTGTGTGGGTGCCTGGACCCTGCATCCGAGCCAGGTAGACATCGCCAAAGAGGTCTTCAGCCCGGACGTCGACGAGGTGCTCTTCGCCAAGCGCATCCTCGAGTCCATGCCCGACGGCTCGGGAGCCGTGATGATCGACGGCAAGATGCAGGACGACGCCACCTGGAAACAGGCCAAGGTGATCGTGGACCTGGCCAAGCTGGTCGCCACCAAGGACCCGGAACGGGCCGCGGCCTACGGATTCTGATCGAGCTCATCCGGGGGACATCTACCTAATGACCAAGATTCTGGAAGGACTGCGTGTCGTCGAGTCCTCGGCCTTCGTCGCCTGCCCGCTGGGCGGCATGACCCTGGCCCAGCTCGGCGCCGACGTCATACGTTTCGATCCATTGCGCGGGGGTATCGACGCCCGCCGGTGGCCCATCACCAAACAGGGCAAGAGCCTCTACTGGGTCGGCCTCAACAAGGGAAAGCGGTCCCTGGCCATCGATGCGACCAAACCGGAAGGACAGGAGATCCTGACCAACCTGATCACCGCCCCGGGCGAGGGCAATGGCATCTTCTCGACCAATCTGCGCGCTGACAAAGGCTGGATGAGCTACGGGGAGCTCAAGAAGCGCCGTGAAGACCTCATCATGGTCAACCTTCTCGGCAGCTCGGACGGGACCTCGGCCGTGGACTATACGGTCAACTGTGCCGCAGGCTTCCCCTTCGTGACCGGCAGCCATCACAAGGACGGCGCACCGCACCCGGTCAATCACGTCCTGCCCGCCTGGGACGCCCTGGCCGGCGTCAACCTGGCCCTGGCGATCCTGGCCGCCGAGCGTCATCGGCGACTGAAGGGTGAGGGACAACTGGTCAAGCTGGCGCTCTCCGACATCGCGTTCGCAATGACGGGGCATCTTGGCTTCATCCAGGAGGCCCAGATCAACCAGGAGGATCGGAAGGGCTACGGCAATTACCTCTACGGCGCCTACGGCAGCGAGTTTGCGACGGCGGACCGGCGCTGGATCTACATCGTGGTCGTGACCAATTACATGTGGAAGGAGCTGCTGAAGGTCACGGGTATCGCCGAGGAGATCGGCGCCATCGAAAAGCGACTGGGCCTGGATTTCAGGAAGGAAGGCGACCGCTTCCTCGCCAGCGAGGAGATCTCCGAGCCGATCGCCGAGTGGTGCGCCAAGCGGCCCCTGGCCGAGATCGACGAGGCATTCAAGGGCACCGGCGTCTGCTGGGGACCCTACCGGACCTTCCGGCAGATGCTCCAGGAGGACGCCCGGGTCTCCACCGCCAACCCCATGTTCTCCGAGCTGGAGCAGCCGGGTATCGGCAAGTTCCTGGTCCCCGGCACGCCGATCGACTTCGGCGCCCTGGACCGCGAGCCTCCGCGCCGGGCGCCTATCCTCGGCGAGCACACGGACGAGATCCTGAGCGGTGATCTGGGGATGAGCGACGGTGAGATCGGTCGGCTACGGGATGCCGGCATCGTCGCCGGACCGGTGGAGGTTTCATGATGACTGAACACACCAAGCCCCTGACCGACTGGATCGGGTCCCGAGAGCACAGGGAAGAGGTCATCTCCGAGTTTCCGGCTCAGGCCGCCGCCGCCATGCTGGACCTGGACGGGGAGCCCATGATTCATGGTGGTCCCCTCCCCCCCCTCTGGCACTGGCTCTACTTCCTGCCCCTGGCGGCCCGCTCCCAGATCGATGTCGACGGTCATCCCGAGCGCGGCGGCTTCTTCCCGCCGGTCACCCTGCCGCGGCGCATGTTCGCCGGCGCCAGGACGACCTTTCACAAGCCCCTGACGATCGGCGAGCCCGCCGTTCGCGAGGGCGAGATCATCAATGTGACGGAAAAGTCCGGCAAGGCCGGGCAGCTGGTATTCGTCACCGTGCGCTACCGGCACATCCAGGGCGGTGAGGTGCGAATCGAGGAAGAGCAGGACATCGTCTACAAGGAGCCGGGACCGCCGATCCCGGCACCCACGCCCCTTGCGTCCCTGCCGGATGTCCCTCCGGGGGCCTGGGTAAAGGATGTCACCCCGGATACCGTCCTCCTGTTCCGCTTCTCGGCCCTGACCTTCAACGCCCACCGGATCCATTACGATCGACCCTACGCCATGAGCGAGGAAGGCTATCCGGGCCTGGTGGTCCACGGCCCCCTGACCGCGGTGATGCTCGCCTGGATGACGCTCGAGAACAGCGGCAAGCGCATCGCGAAGTTCACTTTCCAGGGCCGGGCACCCCTGTTCGACCTGTTCCCGTTCCGCCTCATCGGCCGGCCGGAAGGAGATACGGTGGCTCTGGAAGCCCATGGGCCGGACGACAAGATCAGCATGCTGGCGACCGCAGAGCTTACCTGATCAGGCTCGATGACTAGGCGATACCACCGGAAGGAAGGCGACCATGAACAGCAAGATCGTTACCGCCGACGAAGCAGTTGCTCTGATCAAGGATGGCGACACCCTGTGCTGTAACGGGTTCGTACATAGCGGCTACCCGGACACCTTGTTGAATGCGTTGGAACGGCGTTTTCTCGAAACCGGCTCCCCGCGCAACCTGACCCTGTTCGCCGCGGCGGGTCAGTCGGACGGCAAGGAGCGGGGTACCAACAAGCTGGGGCACGAGGGCCTGCTGCGCACCGTCGTGAGCGGCAACTGGGGACGGATACCCAGGATGGTAAAACTGGCCCAGCAGAACAAGATCTTCGGCTACAACCTGCCTCAAGGGGTCATTTGCCAGCTGTACCGAACCCGGGCCAGCGGTCAGCCGGGCCTCTTTTCCAAGATCGGGCTGCACACCTTCGTGGATCCTCGCCTCGAGGGCGGTCGGGTCAACGAGATCACGACGAAGGATATCGTCGATCTGGTAAACATCGACGGGGAAGAGTGGCTTTTCTACAAGGTAGGTACCGTTGATGTGGCCTTCATCCGCGGCACCACCGCCGACCCGTCCGGAAACATCACCATGGAAAAGGAGTCCCTGAGCCTGGACAACCTCGCCCAGGCCATGGCCGTTGCCAACTCCGACGGAATCGTAATCGCCCAGGTCGAGCGCATCGCCGAGCAGGGCTCGCTGAAATCGCGCGAGGTGAAGGTCCCCGGCATCCTGGTGGACTGCGTCGTTGTGGCGGAGGACCCGGAGCAGCACCGGATGAACTGCGGTGTCCAATACGACCCTGCGCTGGCGGGTCGCATACGGGTGCCACTGGAATCGCTGGAGCCCATGCCGCTGGACGAGCGCAAGATCATAGCCAGGCGCGTCGCCTTCGAGCTACCGCCCAACGGCATCATCAATCTGGGGGTCGGCGTTCCGGAGGGGGTGGCGGCGGTCGCCAACGAGGAGAAGATCACCTCGTACATCACCCTGACGTCCGAGGCCGGCACCATCGGCGGGGTACTGGCCAGCGGTTCCAGCTTCGGCGCCGGGGTCAATGTCGACGCCGTGATCGACCAGAATCAGCAGTTCGATTTCTACGACGGCGGGGGATTGGACATGGCCTGCCTCGGTATGGCCGAGTGCGATGGGCTCGGTAACGTCAACGTAAGTCGATTCGGCACCCGCCTGATCGGTTGCGGGGGCTTTATCAACATCTCCCAGAACGCCCGTTGCATGGTGTTTGCCGGGACCTTTACCGCGGGAGGGCTAAGGATCGCAGTGAACGACGGCAAGGTCGAGATCCTGCAGGAGGGCAAGGTCCGCAAGTTCGTCGAGCAAGTCGGGCAGGTCAGCTTCAGCGGCGATTTCTCGGTAGAGCGGAAACAACCCGTCTATTTCGTTACCGAGCGATGCGTATTTCGCAGGGGTCGCGAGGGTCTGGTCCTGACAGAAGTGGCTCCAGGCATCGATATCGAGCGGGATATCCTGGCCCATATGGACTTCGTTCCCAAGATCCGAGACCCCGTTACCATGGATGCGCGCATATTCCGCGAAGAAAGCATGAATTTGCTCGCAGATCTACTCAACCTGGATCTCGCAGACCGCATAAGCTACGACGCCGAGCGAAACATCCTCTTCATCAACATGGAGGGCTATTACATCCGGGTCAAGGAGGACATTGCGAAGCTACGCAATCTTTTGATCGAGCGCTGCACTGCAATCGGGAAAAGGGTGGATGTATTCGTCAACTTCGACTCGTTCCGAATCAACGAGAACATTTATGACGACTATGCGGATATGGTTCATTACATGCTCGATAATCATTACGCGACCATCACCCGGTATGCCACCAGTGCCTTTATGCGCATGAAGCTGAACCACGCCCTGTCGCAACGCGGTATCGCCCCGCATGTGTTCGAGGGCAAGGAGGAGGCCCATGCCTACCTCGAGCAGCAACAAGAGCGAAGTGGCGAACATTGACGTCGGGCGCTACGCGCCTTCATCCAGAGAGCCCTTCATCCAGAGAGAGAGATGAGCGAAAAAACCAACCCCGGAAACTTCTTCGAAGACTTCTACGTCGGGATGAACATCCCCCACGCCACACCCCGTACGGCAACCGACGGCGATGTCTCCCTCTACACGGCGCTCTACGGCAACCGATTCGCGGTCCAGTCCTCCAGCGCCTTCGCCCAGTCCATCGGCCTGCCCCGCGCTCCGCTGGACGACATGCTGCTGTTCCACCTGGTGTTCGGCAAGACGGTACCCGATGTCTCGCTCAACGCCATCGCCAATCTCGGCTATGCCTCCGGGCGCTTCCACGCCTTGACCTATCCGGGCGACACGGTGCGTACCGTCTCCGAGGTCATCGGCGTCAAGGAGAATTCCGACGGCAAGACCGGGACCGTCTATGTCCGCTCGACAGGCACCAATCAGAAGGGCGAAACGGTCCTCGAGTACTGTCGCTGGGTCATGGTGCGCAAGAAAGACTTCAGCTCGCCGGCCCCCGAGCCGGTGGTTCCCGAGCTGCCGAAGTCGGTCGCGGTCGAGGACCTGATCGTCCCGGAGGGGCTGAACTTCTCCAATTACGACACGGACCTGGCCGGCAGCCCCTTCTTCTGGGAGGACTACGAGGCGGGCGAGAAGATCGACCACGTGGACGCCATGACCGTGGAAGAGGCCGACCACATGATCGCCACCCGGCTCTACCAGAACACCGCAAAGGTGCACTTCAACCAGCACACCGAGAAGGACGGGCGCTTCGGAAAGCGCATCGTCTACGGCGGCCACGTGATCAGCCTGGCGCGGTCATTCGCCTTCAACGGCCTGGCGAATGCGTTCAAGATCGCCGCCATCAACGGCGGACGCCATGTGGCGCCCATCTTCGCCGGCGACACCGTCTATTCCTGGTCGGAGGTCCTCAGCAAGGACGAACTGCCGGGCCGCACCGACATGGGGGCCCTGCGCCTGCGGATGGTAGCCGTGAAAGACCAGGATTGCTCCGCCTTCCCATACAAGAATGCAGAGGGTAAGTACGACCGCTCCGTGGTGCTGGATTTCGACTACACGGTGCTGATTCCACGCAAGCGATAGGCATTCTGAAGCAAAGGCGGTCGTTATCGCGCCGAGCAGGGCTCGGCGCGATGACAAGCGAGCAAACGCGATGGCTACCGTTGCGATCGACCCGACTCCCGGCGCCTACCCCTCCGGAACGCCGATCTCCGTCCTCTGCTCGGAGCCGGATGCCGAGATCTACTTCACGCTCGACGGATCACCTCCGTCACAGGCGAGCAAGCTCTATCGCGGACCTATCCCCCTCGGTCCCGACACGTCTGCGAACGGAAAGATGTGCTTGCGGGCGATTGCTGTGGCTCCGAAAGGACAGGTATCGCCCGTAGCTACAGCGGATTTCGAGCGCACCGCCGGGATCTCGATCCGATTCCGCAAGCCGGATGCCTGGTCGTCGGCCTTCATACACTACTGGGGAGCCGAGCCGGACGGGCTATTTACTCAGTGGCCGGGAGAGCCGATGTCTGCCCAGCTGAATGGCTGGTATCGAATCGATCTGCCTGGGCAAAGCACCGCGAGCCTGGTGTTCAACGACCATGGTAGGGCCCAGACACGGGACCTCCGGGTGGATATTCCCGATGCCTGGTTTGTCGGCGATGAGCGGTGGGATATGGATCCGGCACGATTCTCGAGCTTTCTGTTCCCCGGCGGCGTCTCCAAGGCCCTCGTCCTGAGCATGGACGACGGCCCTGTCCAGGACCGTAGGCTCGTCGAGCTCCTGAACCGCCACGGGATCCGTGGGACCTTTCACTTGAATTCGGGGCGTCTCGACCAGCCGGGTCACATCGGCGCCGACGAGGTCGCCTCCCTGTACGCGGGGCATGAGGTCTCCACCCATTCGGTTACCCACCCCTATCTCGATTCCCTTTCACCGGACGAGATCACCGCCGAGGTCCGCTTCGACCGCGCTGTGCTCACTCAGACATCGGGTGGAGAGGTGCGCGGCCATGCCTACCCCTTCGGGGCCTACAATGCCGCGGTCATCGAGGTACTGCGCAGGCTCGAATTCGCCTACGCCCGCACCGCGAGCCCGACCAACCGCTTCAACCTGCCCAGCGATCCGCTGGCCTGGAATCCTACCTGCCATCACTCGGTCGCGAGCTCGCTCGCCGATGCTTTTCTTGCCCTACCGGACAGCACCTTGTCCCTTTTCTTCATCTACGGCCACAGCTGGGAGCTCGACGCGGAGAAGCCGACCAACAGCTGGGCTCATATGGAATCCCTCACGGAGCGACTAAGCGGCCGGGACGACATCTGGTACGCGACCGCCATCGAAGTGGCCGACTATGTTCGCGCGATACGCGGGGCTCGCCCCTCCCTCGCGGAGGACAGGCTGTACAATCCCTCCGTTATCGACCTCTGGGTGCGCGGTAAGCAATCCGTTGTCCATCTCCCTTCGGCGGGAAGCGTTGGGGCGGATTGGAACGCTTGTGAAGCAAGAACATAATCAGGTGGGTTTTTCTTCGTCCGGGGTACGGATACAGCTGCTTTCCGTGATCGCCGCCTCGGCCGATGTCACCTCCTTCCTATGCTTCCACGATGTCTTCACCTCCGCGATGACAGGCAATCTGGCACTGATCGGTATCGCGGCGAGCCAGGGACGGCTGCTTGGAAGCCATGCGTTGTTGGCCTTGCCTGCCTTTGCGCTCGGCGCCATCTTCGCTGGTGCCGTGCAGGGTGAATCACCGCGGTCGGCGAATAGGGTGCTGGCCCTGGAAACCCTGTTTCTCGCCCTCTATGTGGCGATGTGGTGGACCTGGGGCTTTGTCCCGCCCACCGAGGCGGGCATCGACGGCATGATCCTCTGCTCGGCGTTGGCCATGGGTGCGCAGAGCGTGCTCTCCCGGCAAATCGACGTCGCCGGTGTTCCCTCGGTGGTATTCACCAACACCCTGACCAGCATCGTCCTCGGCGCTGTTCAGGCTTCGAAGCAAAAGGCTGCTCTTTCTCGTCCGACTCGCCAACAGATTGCCGCCCTGATGGCCTACGCCGCCGGGGCGCTGCTTTTCGCGTGGCTGCTTCAGGCCAGTCCACTGCTGGCTGTCAATCTGCCTTTGGCTCTGCTCATGCTGGTTTGGTCCCTCGCCCGGCGCGAAACGACCGGCCCATAGAGGGACGGCGCAAGGCACACCGTCGACTCGATCCGGAAGGATTCAACCAGAGCGAAATCGGCACTGGCGCATTATTCCCCGCTTTCCACCATCTCCGCCGATCCCCGCTCCGGGTGAAGGGCGAACGTCGAGCCGTAAACCATCAGCCCCAGGACGGCCAGGATGGCGAACATCACCGGGATCGCGAGCACCGGCCCCATCGGCAGCAGGCTGACGCCGGCATTGGCCAAGGCGGCAATGCCCATCTGGCTGAAGCCGAGCATGGCCGAAGCAGCGCCGGCAGCGTCCCCGAACGGACGCATTGCGATGCCGATCGCATTGGGTACTACCAGCGCGATACCGACATACCCGAGCATGATGGGCAGCAGCATGCTCGCCAGATCGATCTTACCGAGCACGCCCATAGCTCCCTGCAACAGCGCGCCTATAAGGATCAGCTGCAAGCCGAGAAAAACGAGCTTGACCGCTGACAGGCGGTTTTGCAATGCGATTCCACCCAGGGAGCCGGCCAAGAAGGCGACCAGCACGCCACCCGCAACCGCCGCCATCCAGCGAGACGGCAATCCCAACGCCTTGGTGACCAAGGCCGGCGCCTCGGTCAACGAGGCGTACACCACACCGATGACCAAGCCATTGATCAGAATCGCGGGCAGATAGCCACGCTGGCGAAACAGGCTGCGATAGGTACGCCACAAATGCCTTGGTGCCATCTGCCCTTTCGTTTCGGGCCCGCGCGTCTCGGGACTGCGCGTCTCGGGAGCGAACAGCAGCACCACCAGAAACAACAGCGACCCCAGGACCAGCAGGATCAGCATGTTCGCCTGCCAGCCGTATCGGTCGTCGACGAATGCGCCCACCACCGGACCGATCGCCGGTGCCAGGGCGAATGCGGCGTTGATCTTGGTGTAGACGATCTGAATCCGCTCCTTCGGATAGGCATCGCGCACCATCGCCGAGCTGATTACCGAGCCCGCACAGGAGCCCAGGCCTTGCAGAACACGTCCGGCCAGCAACATCGGCAGATCGACACTGAGCCAGCACACGGTGGAACCGAGTGTGAACACCAGCGCGCCCCACAGCGCCACCGGCTTGCGACCGATGCGATCGGACAAAGGACCGTAAAGCAGCTGAGCCATGGCATAGGCCAGCAGATAGACGGTCATGCTCTGCTGAACCGCGCCGTAACCGACCCCGAATTCCTCCGCGATGCGCGGTAGCGAAGGCGTATACTCGGTATCGCCGAAAGGTCCCACCGACACCATCAGCACCAGCACCCAGAGCGCGGGCAACAGTGACTTATTGATAGAGTCGCGCAGAATATTCATGCTTCATCCCTTCTCCGGTGACGCAATCCCCTCGTGGCGGTCATTGGCCCGCCGTCAATTGCTGAAGAAGCGACTGAAAGGCCGTAAAGCGTCGATACGCTCGCTGACGATCTTCACGCTTGCCAGCAAGGGTACCGCCAACAGCACCCCGGCAAAACCCCACATCCAGCCCCAGACGAGCACCGACACGAATACCAGTACCGGACTGAGATCCAGATTCCTGCCGATCAGGGTCGGGGTGATGAACTGACCCTCCAGAAACGACAATCCGAGAAAGCTCGCCGGCACCAGCAAGGCATGCAGTGGATGCTCGAAAGTGAGCAAGGCGACGAAGCCCAGCACGAGAAAGCTGATCGAGGCACCGATATAGGGCGCGAAGTTCAGCAGTGTAACCATGCCGCCCCACAACAGCGGATTGGGCAAGCTGAACAGATACGACACCAGAGCTACACTCAGGCCCAGGCCGATGTTGATCAGGGTAATGGTGAATAGATAGATGGAAACATCGTGCTCCAGGGCGCGCACGATACGCTTTACCCGACGCTGGCTCGCCCGGTCTGGCGCCAGATACAGGATACGCCGCGCCAGACCGGGGCTGGCGAGCAGGAAGTACAACAGCACGAAGATCACCGCCAGACCGCCGATGCCGCCGAGAATCTCCGGGGTACCGCTGATCAGTACATGGCTCAACGAGCTGCGTTGCACGGGCACGATGGCACCCGGTTCGACATTGTCGCCGACCAGCACGCTCAGTTGTGCATAGGTGTGCTTCAGATAGTGCAGCAGCGTTTGCAGATGCGGCTGCAGCTTGTGCTCCACCTGTTGCAGATTCCGTGGTATCTCTTCGACCCAGGTGCTGGCCGGTCCCGACAGCGCGTAGATGGCGCCGCTGAGCAGGCCCAGGAGCCCCAATATCACTAGCGCCGCCCCCAGGTGACGCGGCAGCCGCCAAGCCGCCAAACGCTTGACGACCGGCGAGAGCACCAGGCTCATCAGCACCGCCAGGGTGACCGGCATCAGCACCGGTGCCGCCAAATACAGGGTGTAGAAGATGAGCAGGACGAAGATGCCGGTCAACGCCACCGACTGGCCACCCTTGGGCCCCTGCGGACAGGATGGCATCGCCTCCTCTGGCGACTCACATTCGGTGGCGGCGATTTCCGTCTTCGACTCATTCATCGCCTTTCTCCTTGCTGCTGATCGCCCTTCCCGCCGCCCGCTGCGGTTGCCGGCGGTTCGCCGAGCAACCCAGCCGTCCCGTTGGGTGCAAATCGTGCGCAAGAACGACGCGCCCACCGATAGAGGAGAAACGGACATCTCGTCGAGCTGAAACGGGGGGGTATCCCCGGATTTCCCGGGCATTAGGCCGATTTCTGTCAAAAAATATACCAGGCTGCTTGTCTTTCCGCTCGCCTTCCGTGTCGCGGCAACAGTTACACAGCCCTGCTATGCGCCTGTTTCCGCTCCTTGGAGACGAACGAAAATCCTGCGCATCCTGGTATATTTTTTCCGGCAATCGCCTTATTAATGGCGGAGAGAGAGGGATTCGAACCCTCGATGGGCTATTAACCCATACTCCCTTAGCAGGGGAGCGCCTTCAGCCGCTCGGCCATCTCTCCAATTCGCGAGGTGCAGGGCCCACATGTTCGCCGCATGCCGCTACGATGGCGTGGACTAAGCAATTTCATCCACGGGTGTAACCTTATCGTATCCTAAACACCCGACGCCTTCTTGGGAAAATCTTGAAGCCGGAAACTGGTAACCTGACCAAGGGTGGGGATTATATCCCCACCCATGAAGCTCGACTACTCAGGGAGGGGAATCCAATTCGGCGATCTCTGGCTGCGCACCTTGCTCTGCCTGCTCACGTTTAATGCGCTCGTAGATCTCTTCGCGGTGCACCGCCACGTCACGGGGTGCATTAACGCCAATGCGCACCTGATTTCCCTTGACGCCGAGGACGGTGACAGTCACGTCGTCACCGATCATCAGGGTTTCGCCAACCCGTCTTGTCAATATCAACATTGTTGTTTCTCCTTTCGCTCCATTTCCAAAAGCGACTTTCCACCCTCCGGCAGCACTCCTTAGCCAGCGCCCGGAGAGAAGTCGCAGCCAACCAAGCACGGTATATATCTCCGAATTCCGCTTGGTAATCTTACCAACTGCTCAGACCACGCCATAGTCCATTTTGTTACACAACCACCATATCGGTGGCAGAATCCAAGTCCCTGATCGCCTCGTCGGCATGTTGCAGCCCGAAAGCGTCATGCAATGTTCGTACCCCGAGCTCCAGATATTTCTGATCCACGACGACGGAGATCTTGATCTCGGAGGTGGAGATCATCCGGATATTGATGCCCTCCTTCGCGAGGGAGGCGAACATCCGACTGGCGATCCCCGCATGGGAGCGCATGCCCACACCGACCAGAGAGATCTTGACGATCCGATCATCCCCCATGACTTCCCGTGCGCCCAGAGTCTTGGCCGTAGAGTCGAGGATCTCCATCGCCCGCGCAAAGTCGTTGCGGTTCACGGTGAAGGTGAAGTCCGTGGTGGCCTCGTCAGCGGCGATGTTCTGGACGATCATGTCGACGTCGATATTGGCATCGGAGATGGGACCCAGGATCTCGTAGGCCACGCCCGGCTGATCAGGAACGCCCAGGATGGTGAGCTTGGCCTCGTCGCGATTGAACGCAATGCCCGAGATGACGGCATCTTCCACGGTTTCCTCCTCGAGACTGATCAGGGTGCCCTCCCCCTCTTCGAAGCTGGAGAGCACTCGCAGGGGGACCTTGTATTTTCCTGCAAACTCAACGGCCCGGATCTGCAGAACCTTGGCACCCAGGCTGGCCATCTCCAGCATCTCCTCGAAGGTGATGTGGTCGAGCTTGCGCGCCCGCGGCTCGATGCGCGGGTCAGTAGTGTAGACTCCGTCCACGTCCGTGTAGATCTGACACTCGTCGGCGCCCAAGGCCGCCGCCATGGCTACCGCCGAGGTATCCGATCCGCCGCGTCCCAGGGTGGTGATGTTTCCCTCGTCGTCCACGCCCTGGAACCCGGCGATCACGACCACACGCCCGGCATTCAGATCGGCCTTGACCCGGGCACCGTCGATATCGCGAATACGCGCCTTGCTGTGGGAATTATCGGTGCGAATGTGGACCTGCCCCCCAGTATAGGACTTGGCGGGACAGCCCAGTGCCTCCAGCGCCATGCTGAGAAGTGCGATGGTGACCTGCTCGCCGGTGGAGAGGAGCACGTCCAGCTCCCGTGGGCTGGGCCGCTCCTGGATCTCTCGGGCGAGGGACTGGAGACGGTCGGTCTCGCCGGACATTGCCGAGACCACCACCACCAGCTGATCGCCGCGTTCGCGGCAGGCATTGACCCGGTCGGCGACCGCCCTGATCCGCTCGATGCTTCCCACCGAGGTGCCGCCGTACTTCTGCACGATGAGGGACATGGCTCGCTATTTCCTCAGGCTACCTTATCCCGCACCCAATCTCCGACGAGTCCGAGAGCGTCGGGCAAGCCCGACGGATTGTTGCCCCCTGCCTGGGCCATGTCGGGACGTCCGCCCCCCCTGCCTCCCACTTTGGCGGCGACGGCCTTGATCAGGTCGCCGGCCTGCACGCGCCCGGTCAGGTCCTTGGTAACCCCAGCGACCAGGCTCACCTTGCCGCCGCTCTCCGCAGCCAGGACCACCACCGCGGAGCCCAGCCTGCCCTTGAGCTGATCCAGGGTATCGCGCAGTCCCTTGGGATCTGCCCCGTCGAGCTTGGCCGCGAGCACCTTGACCCCGCCGATCTCCTCCGCCTGCGCCACCAGATCCTGGCCAGCGCTGCTCGCCATCTTCGCCTTCGTCTCCGCAAGCTCCTTCTCCAGTCGCTTGGAGCGCTCGATGAGCTGGACCAGCTTGTCGTCCAGGTCATCCCGACTGCCCTTGACCAGACCCGCCAGCCGCAGCAGCCGGTCCTCGTCCGCCTCGACCCAATCCAGTGCGGCCTCGCCGCTGATCGCCTCGATGCGCCTCACGCCGGAAGCAATGCCGCCCTCGGCGACGATCTTGAAGAGGCCGATGTCCCCCAGGGCGCGAACGTGGGTGCCGCCGCAGAGCTCGGTGGAGAAGTGCCCCATGCGCAGCACGCGCACCTGGTCTGCGTACTTCTCGCCGAACAGGGCCATGGCGCCGGACGCCTTGGCATCGTCCAGGGACATGATCCGGGTCTCCACCAGGTCATTCTCGCGGATCTGGTGGTTGACCAGGCGCTCGATCTGCAGGACCTGCTCGCGGCTGACCGGCTCGAAATGGGAGAAATCGAAGCGCAGCCGGTCCGGCCCCACGAAGGAGCCCTTCTGCTGTACGTGATCGCCCAGGACCTGACGCAAGGCGGCGTGGAGAAGATGGGTGGCCGAGTGGTTGAGGGCGATCGCGCGCCGGCGCGGCGCATCGACGCGGGCGTCCACCCGGTCGCCGACCTGGAGCTCTCCTTCCAGGACGCGGGCGACGTGGCCGATGACCTCGGGGCCTTGCTTGCGGGTGTCCAAGACCCGGACCCGCACGCCGGAGCCCACCAGCTCGCCGGTGTCGCCGACCTGACCGCCGGACTCGGCGTAAAAGGGGGTGACACCGAGCACGACCAGCCCATCCTCACCCTCGGAAAGGCCGTCCAGGGACTCACCGTCCCGGTAGAGCGCCACCACCGTCGCCTGGTCCGTCAGCTGCTCGTAGCCGGTGAAGTCGGTCTCCCCCTCCAGCTCCAGGGCCGCAGCGCCGGTCGCACCGAATCGGCTCGCGGCACGGGCGCGCTCCTTTTGCCGGGCCATCTCGCGCTCGAATCCCGCCATGTCGAGGCTCAGCCCCCGCTCGCGGGCCACGTCGGCCGTGAGGTCGGTGGGGAAACCGTAGGTATCGTAGAGCTTGAAGAGGGTCTCGCCGGGGATGGCATCCCCCCGGACGTCTTCCATCGCCTGCTCGAGGATGCGCATGCCCTGCTGCAGGGTCTCGGCGAAGCGCTCCTCCTCGACCCGCAGCACCCGCTCCACCAGATCCTGGGCGGAGAGAAGCTCCGGGTAGGCGTCGCCCATCTCTTCCGCCAAGGTCGGCACCAGGCGGAAGAAGAAGGGCTCTTCGCAACCGAGCTGATAGCCGTGGCGGGCCGCACGGCGAATGATTCGGCGCAGTACGTAGCCCCGCCCCTCGTTGCCCGGGGTGATGCCGTCGGCGATCAGGAAGGCGCTGGAGCGAATGTGGTCGGCGATGACCCGCAACGACTTGTTGTGGCGGTCCCCGGAGCCGGTCAGGGCCGCCGCCGCATCGATCAGGTTGCGGAAGAGGTCGATCTCGTAGTTGTCGTGGGTCCCCTGCATGACCGCGGCCAGCCGCTCCAGGCCCATGCCGGTATCCACCGAGGGTCGCGGCAGGCTTGCGAGCCTGCCCTGGGCGTCGCGATCATACTGCATGAACACCAGGTTCCAGATCTCCACATAGCGGTCCCCCTCCTCGTCCGGGGATCCGGGAGGACCGCCGGGCACGGACGGACCATGGTCGTAGAAGATCTCGGAGCAGGGGCCGCAGGGTCCCGTCTCCCCCATGGACCAGAAGTTGTCCTTCTCGCCGCAACGGCTGAAGCGCTCCGGGCTGACGCCGACGTCCTCCAGCCAGATGTGCTCCGCCTCCGGGTCATCTTTGTAGACCGTGATCCACAGCCGCTCCTCGGGCAGGGCCAGGACGCCGGTGAGGTAGTCCCAGGCATAGCCGATCGCTTCCGTTTTGAAGTAGTCGCCGAAGCTGAAGTTGCCCAGCATCTCGAAGAAGGTGTGATGGCGCGCCGTGTAGCCCACGTTCTCCAGGTCATTGTGCTTGCCTCCTGCTCGCACGCAGCGCTGGGAGCTGGCGGCGGTCCGGTAGGGGCGCCGCTCGCGGCCCAGGAACACGTCCTTGAACTGGACCATTCCCGCGTTGGTGAAGAGCAGTGTGGGGTCGTCGGCCGGCACCAGCGGGCTGCTGGGCACGACCTGATGGCCGCGCGCGGCGAAGTATTCGAGGAAGCTGGCTCTAAGCTCTGCGCTGCTCTTCATGGGACTTACTCGGTATCAGAACCTGCCTCGGCGCCGTGCAGGAAGTCGGCGATCAGCTCCGCGGGAAATCCCCGATACTCCAGGAAGCGGGCACGCCGTGCGCGCTCTTTGGCATCGTCCGGACTGGCGCCCCCGAATCGCTTGTCGTGGGCCGCACGCATCAGGTCGCGCCATTCGCACGCCGACCTCGCCAGGAGCGGCAGGATGATGTCATCGGGCAGGCCCCTTTGGCGCAGCTCCCGGCGAATCCGCACCGGACCAAAGCCCTTGCGGGCTCGCTCGGCGATGTAGGCATCGGCCATCCGCTCTTCGCTCAATAGCCCCTGATCGCACAGCTCGCCCAGGAGCCGTTCCACATCCTCCGGCTCGAAGCCCCGGGTGCAGAGCTTGCGCCCAAGCTCGAGGCGACTGTGCTCCCGGACTGCCAGCAACTTCAGCGCTTGTCGCCCGATGTCCTGGTCCAGGATCAGGCCTCCCGAGGCTTTGCATCCGGGGTTTGGTCCTCGCTGTCGGCCGACGGCGGTTGGGGCAGGAGCAAGGCACGGATCTTCTGTTCGATCTCCCGGCCCAGATCCGCATTCTCCCTCAGAAAGCCGCGAACGTTGTCCTTGCCCTGACCGATGCGATTTCCGCCGTAGCTGTACCAGGCCCCGGACTTCTCGACGATGCCCTGCTGTACCCCCAGGTCGATGATCTCGCCCTCCCGCGAGATCCCTTCTCCGTAGAGGATGTCGAAGGTGACCTGCTTGAAGGGGGGCGCCACCTTGTTCTTGACCACCTTGACCTTGGTCTCGTTGCCGATGACCTCGTCGCCCTTCTTGATGGCCCCGATGCGGCGGATGTCGAGCCGGACCGAAGCGTAGAACTTGAGGGCATTGCCG
>CAYYHR010000046.1:18622-19701 GCA_964471705.1 uncultured Chromatiaceae bacterium | reverse complement strand
CCGGCAAGGACGCCGGCCGCCGGCACGGCGATCAGGCCGTCGTCGGCGACCACCACCAGGTCCGGGCAGCGGATGATACCGCGCTCGCTAATCGGCTTTCGGTCGGCGCGGACATAGGCAAAGATCGGCGCTCCCCGGCGCTCGGCCCCGTAACGGGGAGCGTCCTGAACCTCGAAGCCTTCGGCGAACAGGGCGGAGCCGAGTATGCGGCTGGCCGTCTTCATGCCCTGTCCGCCACGCCCGTGAAATCGTATCCGCCACATGACTCGCGTCCAGGATCAGGTCCAGCGGGGACCGGTCGAGAACAGGCTGAAGCGGCGCAGGCCCATCGCCTTGCGCACCCGGGCGAGCGCCAACTCCTCGGCCGCCTGCCGCGGAAGAATCCCGCGCCGCCGGGAATCCTCCAGCACGAGTCGCGTGTTGTGCCGCAGCTTGTCCTCGATGCTCTGCAGTGCGGTGAGCTCGGTAGCCCCCTGGTACTCCATGGCGGCGCAGATGACGCCCCCGGCATTGGCAATGAAATCGGGCACGCAGAGGACGCCGCGCTCATGCAGGATTCGCTCGGCCTCTCGGGTGACGGGTATGTTGGCGCCTTCGATAACGAGCTTCGCCTCGAGCCGATCCACATTGTCCCCCCGGATGACGTCGGGGCGGGCCGCGGGGATCCAGATGTCGCAACCGATGCCCAGGATGTCTTCACGCGCGATGCGCTTTCCGTCCGAGTAGTCGATCACGCTCTTCCCAGCCTGTTTCAGCTCCAGGAGGGCCGTGACATCCAGTCCGTGCCGATCATGGATAGCTCCGCGGGAATCCGCGACGGCCAGGATCACGGCCCCGCGCTCACTCAGGAAGTGCGCCGCCTTGCCACCTACGGCCCCGAAGCCCTGGATGGCGACGGTCGCCCCATCGAGCCGTACGTCGGCGTATTCCTGCGCCACCTCGGCGACATGGGCGAGACCGAAACCGGTAGCGCCGATCTCGTCCAGAGGAATCCCCCCCAGCTCGCGGGGCAGACCCACGACCCGGCCGATCTCGTCTCGGACCCAGGCCATGCACTCCTCGTCGGTGCCCATGTCCGG
>CAYYHR010000046.1:0-18522 GCA_964471705.1 uncultured Chromatiaceae bacterium | reverse complement strand
GGTCCCAAAGCATCAGCGAATGCGAAACAATCTTGCATGCGCTCTTCCTCTCGACTACAGCTCAGATCTCGTTCAGGTCGACAAAGAATCGTGGAAGGACGGATACTCGCAGCCGCTCTGGCAACCCGATGATCCTCCTTTCGGCCACCCCTACCTTGAGATTAGATGAGTCACCGGCAATTGCATACTTTGTCGGTGCCCGAGCAAGCGCGGCAGGCGATGTATCGGAAGACCCGCCTCAAACCGTCCCTGCGCATTCAGGGAGCCGTCGTTAGTCCCTGGAGGGCAGCGTCCTCATCGCCTGCCGCGCGACCGAAGGGCCCCATTCCGGATGATCCCGGGCTGCCTCTTTCAATGCGCGTGCCCAGCGCAGATAGGCCGCGGGAGAAGGGATACGCGGTGTATGCGCCAGCTCCCAATGGATGCCGTTGATGGGATCATCGAAGAAGACGGCATAGTAGCCGGGGGAATAGACGGCATACTCCATGGGCGGATCGCTGACGGGAATTGCGTTCTCGACCAGGAAGTCCCTGTGGAAGGCGTCCACCTCCTTGCGGCTCTTTGCCCAGAGGGCGATATGGTGAATGCCGGTGGCACGGCCCGGATAATCCACCTTGCCGCCGCTCTTTGCGGGCTGGATACCGATGTAGCTGTGGGGGATGGGAAAACGCGCCATGTAATAGGTCGAGTGGTAACCGATATCCAGGGTCCAGAAGCTCTTGTAACCGAGCCAGCCGAACATGCGGTCGTAAAACCGGACCGACGCCTCGTAGTCCAGCACCGAAAACTCCACGTGATGAACACCTCGCCAACGCATTCGCGCCTCCATAGATCGTTCGGGTTCCAGAAGTGCGTCTTTCCCGATCCCTGCCCGCGCACCAACTGATGCACTACTCGGAGCATTGGTGTCGGTATCTTCCGCAGACAGAGCTCGCGTCGCACTGACAATGACAGGACCATAACTGTCCTCGGTACCCCACGCGAATTCGGAGCATGAGGCGAGTCGAGCATAGAGCATCAGACGGATCCCTGAAACCTTCCAGTGGTATGCGAGTCGTAAGGGATAGAGTCGGGCAATGGCCCCGACGAAGGCCGGAAGGGCAGGCCACACCTCATGGGCATGGCCCGCCCGTCCGGCGCTTGCCTTCTTCCGGTACATTTCCCGACAATACTCTCGTAATTGCAGCAACGGACTTCGTCGGTCCTCATGAGCCCGGATGTGCCAGCGCGGCTCTGACACGATCGAATTCCATGGATTCTGGCCAGTGTTTCTTCCATGCTGAAAAAGCTTCTTCTCGCTACCCTGGGCGTTGCCATCCTGGTCGGTGCCATCACCTACGCCAAGCTCGATCAGTTCGCGGCGATGGGTGATGCCGCCAAGAGCAAGGTGGAGCCCCCGACGACAGTGACCGCCAAGCGGGTGGACGAATCACAGTGGGAGCAGTCGATCCCCACCGCTGCCACCGTCGCGGCAGTGCAGGGCGTGACGGTGAGCGCAGAGGTCGGGGGCAGGGTGGCGCGGATCGGCTTCGAATCCGGTTCGGCGGTAAGCGCTGGGGATATTCTGGTGCAATTGGATACAGCGAGCGAGGAGGCACAGCTCGCCTCGGCCGAGGCGGCCGCCGCCCTGGCCGAGGCCAACCTGAAGCGGGTGCGCACGCTCGGCAAGCGCGATCTGGCGTCCCGGGATGCGGTGGATAGTGCCGAGGCACAGGTCAAGCAGACGGTTGCGCAGGTGGGCAACATGCGCGCCCTGATCGCGAAGAAGACGATCCGCGCCCCCTTTTCTGGCCGTTTGGGCCTGCGCCTGGTCAACCTCGGCCAAGTCCTGCGCGAAGGGGATGCAATCGTCTCCTTGCACACGCTGGATCCCATCTATGTGGATTTCTCTATCCCGCAGCAGCGGATCCGGTCCCTGAAGAAGGGTATGGAGGTGCGGGTAACGACGGACGCCGCGCCCGAAGAGACCTTTTCCGGTGAGATCATCGCGATCAATCCCGAGATCGATCCCGTGACCCGCAGCGTGCGCGTGCGGTCCCGGGTCGCCAATCCCGGAGAGACGTTGCACGCAGGGATGTTCGCCAAGGTAGAGGTGATCCTGCCGGACAAGCAATCCGTTTTACCCGTTGCTGCGAGCGCAGTGCTGTATGCGCCCTTTGGCGATTCTGTGTTCGTGGTCGACAAGCAAAAGAGCCCGCCAACCGGGGAGCCCGATCTGGTCCTGCGCCAGCAGTTCGTCCGCTTGGGGCGGGCGCGGGGAGACTTCGTCGATGTCGTGGACGGCCTGAAACCGGGCGAGACGGTGGTGACCAGCGGCGTCTTCAAGCTGCGCACCGGCATGAAGGTAGTCATTGACAACCGACTGGCGCCCAAGGCCGAGCTTTCTCCCCATCCGAGCGATTCTTGAGACGCGCCCTCGTGGGAGGCTTCACCGATCTCTTCATCCGCCGCCCGATTCTCGGCATCGTCGTCAACCTGATCATCGTAATCGCCGGGATCAATGCCTGGCATTCCCTGAGCGTTCGCCAGTATCCGCGCAGCGAGAATGCCTCGGTGCAGATCTCCACTGTCTATGTCGGCGCCAGCGCAGAGCTGGTGCGGGGCTTCATCACTACGCCCCTCGAGCGCGCCATCGGGGCGGCGGAAGGTATCGACTACATCGAGTCCAAAAGCCTGCAAGGCATCTCCATCATCACCGCACGGCTCAAGCTCGATTACGACTCGACCAAGGCATTGGCCGAGATCTCGTCCAAGGTCGACCAGGTACGCAACGATCTGCCCACCGAGGCGGAGGTACCGACGATCAGCGTGCAATCGGCGGACTCGCAGTTTGCGGCTGCCTACCTCAGCTTCGCGTCGGACATCCTGTCCCCTGAGCAGATCACTGACTACCTGATCAGGGTGGTGCAGCCACGGTTGTCGGCAGTCACCGGCGTGCAGCGGATCGAGATCTTCGGTGCCCGCACCTTCGCCATGCGGATCTGGCTCGATCCCGATCGCATGGCGGCTCTGGGCATAAGCCCGGCACAGGTCAGAGATGCCCTGACGGCCAACAACTACCTGGCGGCCATCGGCAGCACCAAAGGGGCCCTGGTGCAGACCCACCTCGCCGCGAATACCGATCTGCACAGCGCCGAGGATTTTCGCCGCCTGGTGATCTATCAGAAGGACGACACCATCGTGCGCCTGCAGGACATCGCGGATGTGGAGCTTGGCGCCGAAGACTATGACACCCTGGTCCGCTATTCAGGACAGACCGCGGTCTTCGCCGGCGTCTTTCCGCAGCCGAACGCCAACATCATCGACGTGATCGACGGAGTGCGCACGGAGCTGGATCAGCTCCGACACGACATGCCTGCCGGGCTCGATGCCAGCATCGGCTACGACGCATCCGAGTATGTCAGCGACGCCATCCACGAGGTGACCGGGACCCTGATCGACACGCTGCTGATCGTGATCCTGGTGATCTTCCTGTTTCTGGGCTCAGTACGGTCGGTGCTGGTGCCCGTGATGGCGATTCCCGTGTCGCTCATCGGCGGCATCTTCCTGATGCAGCTGTTCGGGTTCACCCTGAACCTGCTCACGCTGCTCGCCATCGTGCTCTCCGTCGGCCTGGTCGTGGACGATGCCATCGTGGTCGTCGAGAACGTGGAGCGGCACCTGCGCGAAGGCCGCACCCCCCGCGAGGCCGCTCTGCTCGGTGCACGCGAGCTGGTCGCACCGATCGTCGCCATGACGATTACCCTGGTCGCCGTCTATGTCCCGATCGGCCTGCAGGGCGGCTTGACCGGGGCCCTGTTTCGCGAATTCGCCCTGACCCTGGCCGGTGCCGTGGGCATCTCCGGGCTCGTCGCGCTCACCCTGTCCCCGACCATGTCTGCAAGCCTGTTGCGCAGTGCGCAGGACGAAGAGCGCGGCTTGTCCGGTTGGCTCAATCGCCGCTCGGACCAGCTGCGCGATGCCTATGGCCGGGCGCTCGGGGGCACGCTCGCGGCCAGGCCCGCCGTGTACCTGGTGTGGATCGTGCTGAGCCTGTGCACCATTCCCATGTTCATGTTCTCCGCCAAGGAGCTGGCACCGACGGAGGACCAGAGCGTTCTGTTCGGCATCATCAATACAGCGTCCAATGTGACCACCGACCAGAACGCGGTCCACGCCAAGGAGGCCGAGCAGATCATGCTCGATGTCCCGGAGACCGAGCTGACCTTCCAGCTCCTGTTTCCGCCGTCGGTCGGCGCCACCGTTGGTGCCGACGGCTTCAGCGGCATGGTGCTGAAGCCTTGGGCTGATCGCCACCGAGCCGCGAGCGAAATCCTGCCGGCAGTGCAGGAAGAGGTGTCTAAGATTCCGGGCATCGAGATTTTCATGACCACACCGCCAGCGCTGCCTGGCGGGAGCAATTTCCCCGTAGAATTCGTCATTACCTCGACGGACGATGCCGAGCAACTGCTCGAATTCGCCCGGGAGCTACAGAAGAGGGCGGAAAAGAGCGGGCTGTTCTACTTCCCCCCCACCATCGACCTGAAGGTCGATCAACCCCAGGCGACGCTGGTGCTCGACCGCGACAAGCTGGCGGCGTTGGGGAAGCGCCCGTCCCAGGTCGGAGCCGACCTCGCCGTCGCCACCGGTGGCAACTTCGTCAACCGGTTCGACATGGACGGGCGCAGCTACAAGGTGATCCCGCTGGTCAAGCGGGTCGATCGGCTCAACGAGGATCAACTGGGCGACATCCATATCGCCGGTCCCGGCGGCGAGATGGTGCCCCTGTCCGCTGTCAGCCAGATCGAGCACGATGTCGTAGCCCGCTCGCTCAATCGTTTTCAGCAGCTCAACGCAGTGAAGCTCTCCGGCATCAGCGCGCGCACCCTGGACGATGCCCTGAGCTTTCTAGAGGACAACGCGCGCGAGATCCTGCCTCCCGGCTATGGCTTCGACTACACCGGGGAGTCGCGTCAGCTGCGCACCGAGGGCAACAAGTTTCTGCCGGCCTTCTCCTTGGCGGTGCTGATGATCTTTCTGGTCCTGGCCGTACAGTTCGACTCCTTCCGCGACCCCTTCGTAATCCTGGCCGGCTCGGTGCCGTTGGCCATGTTCGGTGCCCTGATCTTCACCCTGCTGAAGATGCCCGATCCCAACCTGCATTCCTGGACCAGCGGCTGGACCACCACCATGAACATCTATGCGCAGGTCGGCCTGGTCACCCTGGTCGGCCTGATCGCCAAGAACGGCATCCTCATCGTCGAGTTCGCCAACAAGCTGCAACAGCAGGGCCTGGGCAAGCTCGATGCCGTGCACCAGGCAGCGATGATCCGGTTGCGTCCGGTGCTGATGACCAGCGTGGCGACCATCGCCGGCCATTTTCCCTTGGTGCTGGTCACCGGCCCGGGCGCTGCGGCCCGCAACTCTATCGGCTTGGTGCTGGTCGGCGGCATGGCAATCGGCACGGTCTTCACCTTGTTCGCGGTGCCCGCCCTGTACGTGCTGATCGCCAAGGACAAAAGGTGAGGAGCGCTCGCGGGAAGGTCGGACGGGGCGCGACCTCGACGAGATGACCCGGCCTCCGGCTGCAGCGACCGGGGTAGACCTGGACGAAGCAACCGCTCATCGCTATCGTGAGCAGGCCCGTGCAGAGCCCGTTTCCGGAACAACAGCCAGTTATGGCAACGAGGGCAGGCAGATACTCATGGGACAATCGATACCGACACCGCACGCTGTCCCGACTAGCCGGGGCTGGAGCTGGATCACCCGAGGCTTCTGGCACTTCAAGACCGATCCACTCGCCTGGATCCTGATGTTTCTGGCGCTCCTGGGGATCTCCGTTGTGCTCGGGCTCATCCCCATCATCGGGGGGCTGGCAAACAGCCTGCTGTGGCCCCTCTTCGCCGCCGGCCTGATGTACGGGGCCCGAGAACAGGATCGCGGAAACAAGCTCCACGTCGAGCACCTGTTTGCAGGATTTCGGGAAAACCTCGAGCCCCTAGCCATCGTCGGGCTGCTGTCCCTGGGGGGCAGCATCCTGATTGGGATCGTGATCCTCGGCATGTTGCTCGGGTCCCTGCTACCCATGCTGCAGATGAACCTCTGGGCATTGCAGACACAGGATCCGGCGACGCTGCTTCAGGTGCTGGGGCCAGGGGTCTTGATCGGCCTGCTGGTGGGTCTGCTCCTCTTTATCCCCCTGAGCATGGCCATGTTGTTCTCGCCTGCACTCGTTCTGCTCGACGGCATGAGTCCGATGGAGGCCATCAAACAGAGCTTCCTTGGCTCACTGAAGAACATGCTGCCCCTCTCGGTCTATGGACTGGTCGCCCTGGGGTTGCTGTTGCTGGGCGCGATTCCCCTAGGATTGGGCCTGTTCGTCGTCTGGCCGATCCTGACGGCTGCAATCTATGCGGCCTTCCGGGACATCTACATCCGGTAGCGGTCATTCCGGCGACGTTTCTTCGCCGACAAGCGCGGGGCGAAAACCCTCTACGATGGTCTCTGCCCGCTTGCCTTTGCAGACCTCTCGTCCATTGAGGGCGCGTTTGCATTGAAGGTCCAGAAACAGGGTGGCACCGGGGCCCCCTTTGTCGTCTATGCGCGAAAGGATGAGGCTGATATCCTTCTCGGTGGTTGGCGGGGCGGTGATGACGATCTGCGGACTACTGGTCTGAACCGCCGTGGTGGCGTTTTGCCGGACATATTCCTTGGCCTTTTCCCAAAGTCGGTTGCATTCCGTCGGTCCGGCGCAGGCTACCATGTTGTGGAGAACCGGGCGCTTCTCCTGAATCGGCAGCGGGGACTCGGACACCGGCAGCTTCTTGAGCTGACGGTATCGCGCCAGATCCCGATCGAACTTGGAGCGTATCTCGTCCTTTTGTTTCTCTTGAGCAACGATGGTGGCGTAGGAATCGCGGATTGCCTCCTCGACCTGCCGGATGCCGTCGATGAGGTTCTCGTGGACATCTTTCCCCGCTCGCTCCATATCCGCAGCTTGCCCGAGCAGCTTCACTAACCGTTCCTGCTGGCGCAGGACATTGTTTTTAGTGACGCTGATCATGACGTCGATAGCAGCGATCTTGCCCTCGCGCGCCATGAAGATGTCGTCTTCGGATTGAAAGGTCCGCACGAGCACCTGGTCCTCGGACCGCTGTTTATCCAGCAGCTTCTTCTGCTCGGCACGCAGACGCTTCAGCTCCTGCTCCTCCTCGACCTCCTCCGGCGTCTTGGCCTTGCCCACGGATTTGATCGTGACGCCCTGCTTACTGAGCTCCGTGTGACCCGACTGGACCTGGTCGGGTGGGATGCTGTCCGTGTAATGGACCTTGCCGTCCTGGTCCACCCAGCGATAGAGCTCGCCATAGCAGACCGAAGACAGAGCCGAGACCAAAAGCAATGGAATCAGAAGGGTGATGGCTTTACACATATTCCTCATATGCCGTAACGGCTGCGATAGTCCTCGAGAAGCTGGAGCGAGCGGCGGTTATCGGGGTCCGTCCGGAGGTGCTCGATCAGGTCCGCGAGGGTAACGATGCTGGTCACGGGCAGACCCCAATCCTCCCGGATTTCGTCCACCGCCGACCGATCGTCCTTTCCGCGCTCCTGTCGGTCTAGGGCGATCGCTACACCGGCGGGTCGGGCACCATGGGCCTCGATGATGCCGAGGGACTCGCGCACAGAAGTACCGGCAGTGATGACATCGTCGATGATCAGCACGTCTCCAGCGAGCGGGCTGCCCACGATATCCCCCCCCTCCCCATGGTCCTTCGCCTCCTTGCGGTTGAAGGCGTAGGGAAGGTCCCGGTCCTGGTGATCGGCGAAGGCGATGCTGGTCGCCGCAGCCAAGGGAATCCCCTTGTAGGCCGGGCCGAATAGCATATCGAAGGAGATACCGGACGCGACGATGCTGCTCGCGTAGAAACGGCCCAGCCGGGCGAGACTGCGACCGCTGCCGAACAGCCCGGCATTGAAGAAGTAGGGGCTCATGCGGCCCGACTTGAGCTTGAACTCGCCGAGCTTCAGGACCCCGGTAGCGAGGGCGAAGTCGAGGAATTCGCGTTGGTGGTCCAGCATCTCGGGTCGCTCGGGTCGATGGCGCGGCAACCCTGCTATGATACATCCTCGAATGCATTCGGCGCGATGCCGCCCCCTCGGCAGAGTGGGATTGCTCGCCTCCCGGGTCCCGTTCAGCTCCCCCGGCTCATGTCTGTGGAAACTGTCCCCGTGTGAAGACCCCAGGCCGGCATTCGGCGACGAGATGATGTGGAGGGTGGATGGATAGGCGGACAAGTGCCGGTCGTGCGTGGCTCCAGGCGATGGCCGTTTACCGCCACCCCCGGGTCGTCGCCATGCTCTTTCTCGGATTCTCTGCAGGCCTGCCCCTGTTGCTGGTGTTCGGGACCCTCTCCGCCTGGCTGCGGGAGTCTGGAGTCGACCGCGGCACCATCGGCCACGTTTCCTGGGTGGCGACCCTCTACGCCCTCAAGTTCGTCTGGGCACCGTTGGTGGACCGGCTTCCGATTCCGCTCTTCGGCCGCGTCCTGGGCCAGCGTCGCGCCTGGATGCTTCTGGCGCAGGCGGGAATCGTCGTCGGGCTGCTGCTGATGGCATCCAATGATCCGACGCAGACACTGGGTCTGCTGGTAGGAGCGGCCTTGCTCGTGGCCTTTTCTTCAGCGACTCAGGACATCGCCATCGATGCCTGGCGCATCGAGTCGGTGGCCGCGGAGCTGCAGGGAGCCATGGCCGCAACCTACCAGATGGGCTATCGGATCGGAATGATCATGGCCGGCGCCGGGGCCCTCTATTTTGCGGAATATCTATCTTGGTCAGAGTCCTACCACATCATGGCGGCGTGCATGGGGGTGGGCGTGCTGACCGTCCTCCTGGTCCCGGAGCCGGTCCACAGGGTGAGTCGGGAAACCTGGCGGCAGGAAGAGCGGGTGGTGCAGTTCATCGAAGGATCCGCCCACTTGCCCAGAGCCTGGCGCGAGATCGCCGCCTGGGTCATCGGCGCCGTCGTCTGCCCCTTTACCGAGTTCTTCTCCCGTAACGGCCGGCTGGCGCTGCTCATCCTGGCCTTTATCGCGGTCTTTCGCCTATCCGACATCACCATGGGCGTCATGGCCAACCCCTTCTACATCGACATGGGCTACGGCAAGGACGAGATCGCCAGCGTAACCAAGGTATTCGGATTGATCATGACCATGGTGGGTGCGGCCGTGGGCGGGATACTGGTGGCTCGCTTCGGCACCATGCGCATGCTGCTCGCGGCGGCCTTCATGGTGGCGGGGACCAACCTGATCTTCGCCTGGCTGGCGACCCAGCCGGTGGATATCAGCCTCCTGGCGCTCGTGGTATCGGCCGACAATCTCAGCGGCGGTCTCGCCGGATCCGTGTTCATCGCATACCTGTCCGGCTTGGCCAACCGGGCCTACACGGCCACGCAATATGCGCTCTTCAGCTCCCTGATGCTGCTCCCGGCAAAGTTCCTCGGGGGCTTTTCCGGGGACATCGTCGACTCTACCGACTATGTCTTCTTCTTCACCTATGCTGCGGCACTTGGCCTGCCGGCCATCCTTCTGGTGCTGGCCCTGATGCGTGTCCAGTCCCCGGCCGCCATCGCCCGCGGGGCCGGCACCGACTCGGCCGCGGAGCAGCCGGTGGAAGAGCAGTCGCGCTAACGATCATGGAGCGAGTCGAGCCACCTAATAAAATGAATTGCCGCCTCGCCCCTGATCGTCCCCTCCCCCCAACCCTCTCCCATAAAGGGAGAGGGGGGGAACGCGCTTCGCGAGCTGCATTGTAATGACCACGGGATCACTGGCAGCCGCCTTTCTCGTAGGTCTGCTGGGGGGGGTGCACTGCGTAGGCATGTGCGGAGGCATCGTGGGCGCGCTGACCGCCGGGCTGCCGAGAGACGCGCGTACCAGCCTTGCCCGCATCTTTCCCTATCAACTGGCCTACAACGGGGGACGGATCGCCGGTTACACCCTGGCCGGCGCCCTCATGGGCACCCTCGGTGCCCTCATGATCGAGATCATTCCCCTGCAATACGCTCAGCGTATCCTCTACGGCCTGGCCGCGGTCTTCATGATCGCGTTGGGCCTTTACCTCGGGGGCTGGTGGCGGGGACTCGACAGGCTGGAACGGGCAGGTGCACACCTGTGGCGGCTTCTCGAGCCGCTGGGCCGGCGCCTGCTGCCCATTGCCAGTCCGGTCCAGGCAATCGGACTAGGCCTCGTCTGGGCCTGGATCCCCTGTGGCCTGGTCTACAGCGTTCTCATCTGGGCCGTCTCGGCGGGTAGCGCGCTCCACGGCGCCGCGCTGATGTTGGCCTTCGGGCTGGGGACCTTGCCGAACCTCCTCGTAATGGGGATGCTGGCCGGCGCGGCAGCACGCCTGACGGACCAGGTATGGGCGAGGCGGGCGGCCGGATTGTTGGTAACCGGCTTCGGGCTCTATGCCCTATGGCAGCTCCTTCTCACCTGATCCGTTGGGCGTTGCTCACAGAGGCCCACGCCCTCAGTTCCCGAAAAACTGCTGCTCCTTGTGTACGACAAAGGTCTCGTCGGACCCGGCCGGTGTCACGTCGATGACGAAATTGATCTTCTCTTCGTTCTGGACCGGAAACTGGCCGATGTAATAGACCGCATTCTGGTCCTTGATCTCTTTCATGGGGAGGTCCGTGCTCTGACCCGTCAGGGCCACCATCTTGACCGCCACGCGCGCCGCGACCGACGTACCCGTGGTGCCTTCCTTCTCCTTGATGATGCTCACGTTGAGCATGCCTCGCCGGTTGCTCCGCTGGATACCGTAGGCCTTGGCCACCTCGGGGGTCAGTGTGGAGGTCGTGAAGGCGTTGTAGTGGATCGTGAAGCCACCGGCACTCGTGCTGTTTTCGGCCAGGGCGGGCAGCGATCCGAACAGGGCAAAGACCAGTAGCAGGGGAGCGAATCGAAGGGACTTCATCTGGGATTTCTCCATCCTCGTGTGAATCACATCTCTCTATGCACGATGGAGGCTACACCAAAAACCACCCGTGAGGCGAGCCTTTTGCCACGCCCCTGGTATTTCTGATAAGGACAAGCAGACTGGTATATTTTTTGACAGAAATCGCCTTACTCCGGCTCGATGGGAGCCAGCAGCTTGCGGGGCTCCTGGATGCGTACTCGCTTGTGGCGGGCCTGGGCTCCGGCCACCAGCTCCACCCGGGATCGTGGCACACCGAAGGCATCCGCCAGGAAGCGGCGCAGATGGTCGTTTGCCTTGCCGTCGACCGGCGGGGCGGCGATTCGTACCCGCAAATAGCCGCCTTCGGGGCCGACCAGCTCGTCCCGCTTCGCTCGGGGCTGAACGCGCAGGCTGAGCAGCAAGGCCCCTTCCTGCCAGCGATACCAGGTTTCGCGTGCTGCCATTCCGTCAGAAGGGATTGCCCGTGATGTAGCTGAGCGGCGGGATCAGCAGCATCCTGAGCAAGACCAAGCCGATCGTCACCAGCACGGGCGAAAGGTCCAATCCGCCCATCGGCGGCAACAGGCGACGTACCGGACGCATGACCGGCTCCGTCAGGCTGTCGAGCAGACGGGCCATCGGATGGTAGGGGTCCGGATTGACCCAGCTCATGATCACGCGGATGAGAACGGCGAATATGAAGATATTGATCGTCAGGCCCACCAGCTCGGGCAGCGCCCAGGCCAGTGCTCCGAGCGGATTGACCCCCGGGGCTGCGATCAGGGCGAGGATGAAGAGCTCGAGGCTCTCCACCAGCCAGGCGAGCACCAGGGCAGCCATGTCCATGCCGGCGTAGCCGGGGACGAGCCGCCGCAAGGGACGCAGAACTGGGGTCGTCGCCTTGACCACGAATTGGGACACGGGATTGTAGAAATCCGCGCGAGCCCATTGCAGGAGAAACCGCAGCATGGCCAGGGCGGCGTACAGACCCAGCAGGGTCTGCGTCAGAAAGACGATCGGATCTGTGAGGTAGGAGCTGGTCATGGGGTCTCCGCCAGCAGCTTCGAGAGCTCTTCGGATCGCGTCCGGGCAGCGCTCACCGCCCGAGTCACCAGCTCCCGGATACCACCCGTCTCCAGGACATCCAAGGCGCGCTCGGTGGTCCCGCCGGGGGAGGTGACGCGCTCGCGCAGCTCCATGGGCGAGTCGCTGCTCTCCATGGCCATGCGGGCGGCGCCGAGGGCCGTCTGGATCGTGAGCAAGCGGGCGCTCTCAGAATCCAGCCCGAGCTCGGCACCCGCCTGCTCGAGGATCTCCATCAGCAGGAAGAAGTAAGCGGGACCACTGCCGGAGAGGGCCGTGACCGCGTCCATCTCCTCCTCCCGCTCCACCCATCGGGTCAGACCGCCGGCGCGCAGCAGGGTCTCCGCCCGGTCACGTTGTTCCGGCGAGACCTCCGGCGTGGCATGCAGGACGATGGCGCCGGATTGGATCATCACCGGGGTGTTGGGCATGGCCCGCACCAGGGGCACCCCACCGCCCAGCCACTGTTGGATGCTTTGCTCACGGATGCCGGCCATCACCGAGACGATCAACGGCTTGTACCGGCCCACTGCCGCAGAGAGATCCCGGCAGACCAGACCGGCCATCTGCGGCTTGACGCACAGCACAGTGAGGCTGGCGTCTCTCACGGCCATGCTGTTGTCTTCGGTTGTCTTCACCCCGAAGCGCTCGACCAGGGCCTCGCGCTTGACGCCGTCTGGATCGCTCACGATCAGGGCCTGGGGGTCGTGGCCGTCGGCAATGAGTCCGGCGATGAGGCTGGTGGCCATGTTGCCGCCACCGATAAAGGCGATTGTCTCTCGTGTCATAAAGGATTGCTCGTGGGCTGTTTCGGTGCTGCGACTGGGTGCCATCCAACGGCCTACAAAGCTCGCGCGAGGTCGTCAGCCTTCGCGCGGCCCGAAGATGGCCGTCCCCACCCTCACGATGGTCGCGCCTTCGGCGATCGCCGCCTCCAAGTCGGCGGACATGCCGATGGAGAGCGCCTCCAAGGGCCGCTCGGGCGTGGCCAGCAGATCCCGCATCCTGCGCAGCTCCCGAAAGGGGCGGCGCTGAGCCTCCAGGCCCTCGGCGGGTGCCGGCAGGGTCATGAGCCCGACCAGGCTCAGCCCCGGCAGGCCGGTACATGCGGCGATGAAGTCGCCGACTTCCCCCGGGGCGAGCCCGGCCTTGCCCGGCTCGGCGTCCAGGTTGACCTGAATACAGGCCGCCAGCGGCGGCCGACCTGCCGGGCGCTGCTCGCTCAGACGCCGGGCGTGCTTGAGGCTGCACAGGCTGTGGACCCAGTCGAAGCGCTCGGCGATCTGGCGCGTTTTGTTGCCCTGGATACGCCCGATGAAATGCCACCGGACTCCCAAGGTCTCGAGGGCATCCATCTTCTCGACGGCTTCCTGGAGGTAGCTCTCTCCGAAGGCCATCTGCCCGGACGCGATAGCCGCGCGGATCTTCCCAGTCTCCTGCTTCTTGCTCACGGCCAGCAAGGTCACGCTGCCCGGCACCCGCCCGAAGCGCTCTTCGGCTGTGCGGATGCGCACCCGCACCGCTTCGAGGCGCGTCGCTACGTCTGTCCACTCAGCTTTCATCGCCTAATGATTCGCACCCCCCAGGCGGTGCACCAAGTCCCTCAGGGCCTGCCCTCGATGACTGAGCCGATTCTTGGTGTCGGAGGGGAGCTCGGCCGCACTGCAGTCCTCGCCCGGAACATAAAATACGGGATCGTAACCGAAGCCGTTATCGCCGCGGGGGGCAAACAGGATGCGTCCCTCCCAGGTCCCCTGGCAGATCATCGGAGTCGGGTCCGCCGCGTGGCGCATGTAAACCATCAGGCATTGGAAGCGCGCGCTGCGTTGCGACTCCGGGACGCCCTGAAGCGCTTCGAGCAGCTGCCGCAGGTTGTCCGCGTCCGATGCGTCGGGGCCGGCAAAGCGGGCGGAATAGATACCCGGAGCTCCACGTAGCGCGTCGACCTCGATCCCAGAGTCGTCGGCGATGGCCGCCAAGCCGCTGTGACGCGCGGCGTTCCGAGCCTTGAGGATGGCGTTCTCGACGAATGTCAGACCGGTCTCCTCGGGCTCAGGCACCCCAAGCTCGCCCTGGGGGACGACCCCGATCTCCTCTGATCGCAGGAGCTCTTCGATCTCCCGCAGCTTCCCGGCGTTATTGCTGGCTAAGACGATGGTTTCGCCTCGATGTGCTCCGCTCATGATTTCGATTGCCGCCCGTCTGCGCCGTTGCCGTTGGGCTCGCCTCACTCTGCGAGGGCCGCGCGCTGCGCTGCGAGGATCTCCCGGATACCCGTCTCCGCATGGTCCAGCATGGCGCTCAGATCGGTCCGGGAGAAGGTCTTGCCCTCCGCCGTACCCTGGATCTCTACGAAGCGCCCCCGCTCGTCCATGACGACATTCATGTCGGTTTCGGCGCTGCAGTCCTCCGCGTAATCCAGGTCGAGCACGGGTTGCCCCTGGTAGATGCCGACGGAGACGGCGGCGATTTGGGCGATCAGCGGATCCTTGGACAGCGCCCCCTTTTGCATGAGCCCTTGTACTGCGTCGTGAAGGGCGATCCAAGCGCCGTTGATGGAGGTGGTGCGGGTTCCGCCGTCGGCCTGAATGACATCGCAATCCAATTGAATCGTATGCTCGCCCAGGGCCCGGAGGTCCGCCCCTGCACGCAGGGAGCGCCCGATCAGGCGCTGGATCTCCAGCGTCCTGCCCCCCTGCTTTCCGCGTGCCGCCTCGCGCGCCATACGCTCGCCGGTAGCGCGCGGAAGCATCCCGTACTCGGCGGTGATCCAGCCGCTGCCACGGCCCTTCAAAAAGTCCGGGACCCGCTCTTCGACGCTGGCCGTGCACAGAACACGGGTGTCCCCGAGCTCCGCCAGAACGGAGCCTTCCGCGTGACGGGTGAAACCGCGGGTAAAGCGCAGCGGACGCAGTTGCTCGGGCCGGCGTAGGGATGGTCGCATCGGATACTCGCTGTAGCTCGAATCGAGGCGGACATCTTCGGTATCCCCGAGCGCTTCGTCAATTCCTTCACCTCGCGAGGGATTCCTGCTACGGATCTTGGAGGCCGTCCGCCCGGGAGATCTCGAGCGACTGCGACTCCAGGTCGCGGGACCCGGGCAGCTCGCCTGCAAATTGCTCGAGGGCATGCAGCAGCTCGGCTGCGTGCTGAGGCCTCCGCTTGGGATGCATCTCCATTGCCCAGTCGACCGCCTCGAGCAGGAACAGGGGATAGCGGTCGCGGAACCGTTGCTTGGCCGGCTCGAGAATCTCGCCTTTATGGCGCTCCACCGCGGACGGAGGTGTCTTGCCCTCGATGCAGGCACGGAGGCTGGCCCCTACGGCATAGACATCCGTCCAGGGTCCAATCCGGCCGGAACGGTGATATTGCTCAACCGGAGAGTAGCCGGCCGTGATGACATGCGCGCCCGGCTTGCGCTCCCGACCGAGCAGCTGCACCGCCCCGAAGTCGAGCAGCAGCGGATTGTTTCCATGACGCAGGTGGATGTTGCCCGGCTTGACGTCCAGGTGCAGGATGGACCGCGAGTGCATCAGAGAGAGGGCATCCAGGATGGGAAGAAAGACCTGAAGAATGAACCTGGTGCTCAGCCCACCTTTGCGCTCGTGGACGTAGTGGCCCAGATTCTTTCCGGGCTCGTACTGCATCACCATGTAGGCCGTATCGTTGGCGAGGAATAATCCGAGGACCTTTACGATGTTCGGGTGGTGCAGAGAAGCCAGGGCACCGGCCTCCTGGAAGAACAGCTTGCGCCCGCGGATGACGCGCTCGGCGTACTTTTCGTCCACAGGGGCGAGCCGGAATGCCGAGATGCGGCGGGTCAGCTTCTTCGGCATGTATTCCTTGATCAGGACCTCGTCTCCGCTTTCCTCGTCCACGGCCCGATAGATCAGACCGAAGCCGCCCTTGCCGATGGTGCTGCTGATGCGGTAGTTGTCGAGAACAGCGCCCGGAGGCAGGCTGTCGCGGGCGGGTACCATGTTGCGGATGGCCCCCTGTATCTCGGTGGTCATGGCGAGGCGGGACACGAACCACTTGATGGCTCTGAGTTGGCGTCTTCCGGTATGATAGCTCGAGCTGTTGGAGCATCTCTTGTCATAGCGTCCGCCTCCCCCATGGGCGCCCGCCGCCTTCGCAAGAGACCCGGAGTTTCGGAGGTTTCCGTGACAAAGAGCATGACGGCATTTGCTCGCGAATCCTCGACGGGGCCGGAGGGCGAGCTGACCTGGGAGCTGCGCTCCGTCAATCATCGATACCTCGAGCCCTTCGTACGCCTTTCCGAAGACCTGCGGGCCCTGGAGCCGGCAGTTCGCGAGCGAGTTGCCGCGCGCGTGGGACGCGGCAAGCTGGATTGCAACCTTCGCTTCACGCCCGTGAAGGGAGCAAGCGGAAACCTGAGCATCAACCGACACTATCTGGCACAGCTCCTGGCCGCCGGGGGCGAGGTGGCGGAGCTCCTCGGGCGGAAGTCACAGCCGGACCCCTTCGATCTGCTTCGCTGGCCCGGCGTGCTTCAGGACCAGGCGCCGGACCTGGGGCCGGTGATGGAGCGGGCGCTCGCGCTGCTCGACGAGGCATTGACCTCCTTGGTCGCGACCCGCGAGCGCGAGGGCGCGCGGCTCGCCCGGCTCATACGTGAGCGCTGCGACAAGCTCTCCGTCTGTGCCTCCCGGGTCAGGGAGCGCATGCCCCGGGTCATGGAGGGGGTACGCAGGCGTATCCTCGATCGCCTGGAGGAGATACGTGCCGAGCTGGACCCCAACCGCCTGGAGCAGGAGCTCGCCTTGCTCGCCCAGCGTCTGGACGTGGACGAGGAAATGGACCGTGTGGACGCCCACATCGCAGAAGTGCGGTCGGTGCTGGAGGGGCGGGACCCGGTCGGCCGGCGGCTGGATTTCCTGATGCAGGAGCTCAACCGCGAGGCCAATACCCTCGGCTCCAAGTCATCCGACATCGAGATCGCCCGTACGGCGGTGGAGATGAAGGTCCTGATCGAGCAGATGCGCGAGCAAGTGCAGAACATCGAATGACCCTTCAGGTCGTCTCGACCCGTAACATCATCAACAAAGTCCGCTGAAAATGCGGCCTTTTTTGCGTCATACGGTTGCGTAACGTCTCACATAGTCGCGGAATGTCCGTGCACCCAAACGTGTACCCATTGGCGTTTAGGTGCATATTCTTGGGTGCACACCCTGGAGGCGGACATGGGGGCTCTGAACGACCTGCAGATTCGCAACTGGATCAGGACCGGAGAAAGGTTCGAACAAGGCGGCGATGGTGGCGGCCTCTCGCTCCGGTACCGTGCGAACGATGCGTTTCCCCGTTGGCGGTTCCGGTACCGATTGGCGGGCAAGCAACGCGTGATGGATCTGGGCAACTACTCCGACCTGTCCCTGGGAGCAGCACGCAAAACTGTAAAGGAGCTGAGGGCGCGGGTCGCACTCGGTTTTGATGTGGCCGCTGAGAAGCAGGAGCGTAAACGCGAGGCTGTCGCCAAAATCGAAGCTGAGAAGAACGCCCTTACGGTAGGACAACTGGCTGACGAGTACTTCGAGCGAATGATTCTCGGGCGGTGGAAGCATCCCAACATCGTGCGCAGTCGCATCGAAAGGGACTTCAAACCCAACATCGGCGCTCTGCCGGTGGAGGATGTCAAGCCTTCCCACATTGACGCCATGCTGCACGCCATTGTGAAGCGAGGGGCGCCTACCGTGGCGAATGATGTGCTGCGCTGGACTCGGCGCATGTTCGACCACGCGGTGAAGCGGCATATAGTCCAGTACAATCCTGCTGCCGCCTTCACCCTGGCGGATGCCGGGGGGCAGGAGACGGCGCGCTCACACTGGCTGACGCGTTCAGAGTTGGCCGACTTGTTCGAGGCCATGCGCAGGGCAAAGGGATTCAGCGTTGAGAACTACCTGGCCGTCAAGCTGCTGCTCCTGCTAGCCGTGCGCAAGCAAGAACTGGTGGGTGCTCGCATCGCAGAGTTCGACCTGGACAAGGCTGTCTGGTCCCTCCCCGCTACACGGACCAAAACCGGAGCATCCATCGATATTCCGCTATGCAAGCCTGCTGCAGAGGCCGTACGCAAACTGGCGGAGCTTGCTTGTGGGAACGATTACCTGCTGCCGGCGCGTAAGCGCCAGGAGCGGATGCTTCCACACATCCATGAGAACACGCTTAACGTTGCTCTCTCCAAGGTGAAGCCGCTCCTACCCGGGATGGAAAACTTCACCATCCACGACTTCCGCCGCACCGCGCGTACGCACCTCGCTGCCCTGGGCGTGGAGCCGCACATTGCAGAGCGCTGCTTGAATCACAAGATCGACGGCGTCGAGGGTATCTACAGCCGCCACGCCTACTTCGACGAACGCCGGGATGCCCTGGCAAAGTGGGCGGCTGTTGTGGAGGCATGCGAAGTGAGCCTGGAATCTGACACCACTCAGCGCTGCTTTGCAGGGTGACCGTTCAGGCGCACTTCCTCGCGTGCCTGTGCTCTGGGCT
>CAYYHR010000045.1:0-19914 GCA_964471705.1 uncultured Chromatiaceae bacterium | reverse complement strand
GTGGTCGACTTGCCGACGCCGCCCTTGCCGGAGGCGACGGCGATGATGTTCTTGACGTTGTCGATGGGCTTTAAGGATTTCTGGACCGAGTGCGCCGCCACGGACCAGGTCACCTCGACCTGTGCCTCAACGACGCTCTCCAGCCCTTCGACTGCTGCCTTGACCTCGGCGGCGATCTGCTCAGCTACCGTCTTGGCAGGGAAGCCCAGGGCCACCTTGACCTCGACTCGGCCCCCTTCGATGTCGATGCTCTTGACGCAACCCGCGCTGACCAAGTCCTTCCCCAGATTGGGCTCCAGGTAGCCCTGGATTGCCGATTCGACTCGCTCTTTCGTAACTTCTGACATGGTTTGCTCCGTCTGCCGAGGCGCCGAATGCGTCGGCCCGCCCCGAGGCTCAGTAAAGACTTTGGGAAAACTGGTCGCGCGCTCAATCCGAATAGCCGCCGATCACCCCGCGAGAGTTGGTCTTCGTGCCGGGAATTCAAGACCCGCAGTCCGGGTCGCGGTTTCGGAGCGCCTGCTGCTCGTGGGCGGAACGAGGGCCTTCATGAGATACTTTTGCGACCCGAGCCCTCGAGCCGGATTCAATTGCCGAGCCATCGCCGCACCATGAAGAGCAAGCGAGACATCCTGGTTACTAGTGCCCTGCCGTATGCCAACGGCCCCATCCACATCGGGCACCTGGTGGAGTACATCCAGACGGACATCTGGGCCAGATTCCAGAAGATGCGGGGGCATCGCTGTTTTTACGTATGTGCCGATGACGCCCACGGTACCCCGATCATGCTGCGTGCGCGCCAGGAAGGCATCGAGCCGGAGGAGCTGATCGCGCGGGTGGCCGAGGAGCACAAGGCGGACTTCGCGGACTTCCGCATCGGTTTCGACAACTACCACTCCACCCACTCGCCGGAGAATTGCCGCTATGCTTGCCTGATCTACGAGCGCAACCGCGACAAGGGACATATCGCCAGCCGCACCATCACCCAGGCCTACGACCCGGTGGAGCAGATGTTCCTGCCCGACCGCTTCATCAAGGGCAAGTGCCCCAGGTGTGGGGCGCCGGATCAGTATGGCGACAACTGCGAGGTCTGCGGTGCCAGCTACTCCCCGGCCGAGATCGAGAATCCCTACTCGGCCGTGTCCGGCGCCAAGCCCGAGGATCGTGAGTCCGACCACTACTTCTTCCGGCTCGGGGACTTCGAGGCCATGCTCAGGGCCTGGACCCGTGGGGGCAGCCTGCAGAAGGAGGTCGCTAACAAGCTCGACGAGTGGTTCGAGGCTGGCCTCAAGGAGTGGGACATCTCCCGCGACGCCCCCTACTTCGGCTTCGAGATTCCCGACCATCCGAGCAAGTTCTTCTACGTGTGGTTGGATGCGCCTATCGGCTACATGGCCAGCTTCCAGAATCTCTGCGATCGGACAGACGGCCTGGCGTTCGGCGACTTCTGGTCGCCGACCTCCGATGCCGAGGTCTACCATTTCATCGGCAAGGACATCATCTACTTTCATGCCCTCTTCTGGCCTGCCATGCTGCACGGCGCGGACTTCCGCACGCCCACGGCTGTTTTCGCTCACGGATTCCTCACGGTGGACGGGCAGAAGATGTCCAAGTCCCGCGGTACCTTCATCAAGGCCCGCACCTACCTGGACCACCTGAATCCCGAGTACCTGCGCTATTACTTTGCCGCCAAGCTGGGCCCAGGCGTCGAGGATATCGATCTCAACTTGGAGGACTTCGCCCAGCGGGTAAACGCGGACCTGGTGGGCAAGGTGGTGAACATTGCCAGCCGCTGTGCCGGCTTCGTGACCAAGCGTTTCGATGGGCGGCTTTCGGCCCACCTCTCCGAGCCCGAGCTTTTCGCCGACGTCGTGCGCGCCGGTGACTCGATCGCAGATGCCTATGAGCAGAGGGAGCTGAGCCGCGCTGCCCGGGAGATCATGGCCCTCGCAGACCGGGCCAATCAGTATATCGACGAGAAGGCGCCGTGGGTCGTTGCCAAAGCGGCCGGGCGCGAGCAGGAGTTACAGGACATCTGCACCGTCGGCCTGAACCTGTTTCGGGTCCTGATCGGTTACCTGCGGCCCATCCTTCCTGGCACAGTCGAGGCCGCAGAGGCCTTTCTGCGGATTCCGCCCCTGACCTGGGACACGCTGGCCGAGCCCTTGGTGGGTCAAGAAATCGCCAAGTTCAAGCCTCTGATGACCCGTGTCGAGGCCAAGCAAATCCAGGCCGCGCTGGATGCCTCGAGAGAGGACTTGGCCAGCGAGGAGGCCAGGAAGACGAAACCGCATGAGACTCGTACAGAGGGTCATCTGGTCAGGGACCCCATCGCGGATACCATCGAATTCGCCGATTTTGCCAAGGTGGACCTGCGTGTGGCCCGCATCGTCGCGGCGAAGCATGTCGAGGGCTCCGACAAGCTGCTTCAGCTCACCCTAGACTTGGGCGGTGTGACCAGAAGCGTCTTTGCTGGCATCCGGAATGCATACCACCCAGAGGATCTCGTAGGCAGGTACACGATTGTAGTTGCGAATTTGGCGCCGCGGAAAATGCGCTTTGGGCTGTCCGAAGGCATGGTTCTGGCCGCTGGTCCCGGCGGCAAGGACATCTTTATCCTTGGCCCGGACCAAGGGGCCGAGCCGGGGATGAAGGTAAGTTGAATTAGGCGATTTCTGTCAAAAAATATGCCAGCCTGCTTGTCTTTTCGCCCGTCTTCCGCGTCGCGACAACAGTTACATAGACCTGCTATGCGCCTGTTGTCGCTCCTTGAAGACGGGCGAAAATCCTGCCCATCCTGGTATATTTTTTTCAGGCAATTGCCTTATTTCTCCGCCTCGGTAGCGGGGGTCTTGATCGTCGGCACTCCTACTTGCGGGATGTAGAGGGCAGGCGGAGTCAGGCTATAGTAGGGTGATGCATAGCCGTAACCCCAATAGTAGGGGGCATAGCCCCAGAACCTCCGGCCGTAGAAGGGACCGTGCCTGTGCCAGTAATAGGGGCGATACCAATGGCCGTAGTAACCTGGGTATCCCCAGTATCCAGGGCCGCCCCAGTAGCCGGGGCCCCACCAGCCGGGTCCGCCCCATCCGCCGAAGCCGCCTCCCAAACCGAAGCTGAAGCCGCCGCCGAAGAATCCGAAAAATGCCTTCGATTCAATAGGCACCGCCAGCAGCAAGGTGGAGAGCAATGCAGCTGCAAACGCAGAACGCCGTTTCATAGAGCACCTCCTAGAGAAGCTTCGCGTTCCTTTATCTTCTCGGATGGATGGAATTTGCCTTTCACTTACATTTTAGTATATAAGAGAAAGCTAAAATTCATCCCATCCGAGAGCCCTGGTCGACGATGCGCTGGAATTTTTTGAGGTGCCCTGACGACAGCGGGAAATCGCCTCAGCTGCAGATTTGGAAATAGTGATCTGCAAATTTCCGGTCCGCTCCGAGGACATGGGCTGCGACCCATTGCTTGAGGGCCTGCAAATCCTGATGGTCCAAGTGCACAACGCGACGTACGCGCAGGTCGCGCACAAAGTCCGTGAACTCCGCCATCAGCATCAGGTGCTCGCTGCAGTGGTCCACGAGTCCCGGATAGTCGATGGTGCGGATGAACTCCTCCTCGCGTTGGAAGTGTCTGCGGGTCAAGGCACCGAAACGGTCGAGACTCGCATAGAGATCCTCTTCGGCGTATCCGTCGTCGACAGTGCTTTCGACCCGCGGTAACTCGCACCGGTCCGAATCCTCGCCGAATCGACGTGCAATCTCCGAGAGAAAACTCACGATTTCCCTATGATCCTCGTCGAGGGTGTCGATGCGTAGGGTCCATTCGTCGCGCCAAGCCAGGATCTTTGCCATGGGGGGATCTCCGATTTCGGGAGACGCTAGGATCGACTGAACGTCAGCTGCTCGGCCGCAAGGGCACAACACGGACTCCCCTGCTCGGGATTTCTTTCTCGCGGTGACGCTGCAAGATTTGCTTCAGGACTGGGGGGAGCTCGCTCATCAATCGCCGCTGAGTCTCTTGCAGACCAGAAAAATAATAGACGATCTCACTGGGTACAGGGGTGTCCAACGACTCGCGGGTGGCTGCCGACGACAGCTTCCATGCAATGCGTATCAGGCGACCGCCCTCACCGTTCTGATGCGCATACCCGCCATGGCTGTCGACGAAAACTACCTCTTCGCGCTCCGCAACTGCTTGAAACTGCATGGCGCGGATGGGAATGAACAGGCTCGCCCGCCCGGCCCGTCGAAACACCGTCTGGAGATTGTTGTAAAGCGGAGCGGGCAAAGCGCTTCGCTCGCGGGCATGCTCCGGCGGCCGGAAGAAGGTTTCCCGAATGTAGTATCTGCTCATCGTAGGGAGTGGTAGATGGACGATCAATCGTCGTCATCGAGATCAGGTGGCCAGCCAACCCTTCGGGCCTCTTGCACGGCTGCCTGGTAAATGCGCTGGTGGCGCTCGCGCAGCTGAGGCGGGAGACGGGACGCCAAGTGCCCGTAAGGTGCCCATGCATCCGTGACCTTGTCATACAGGGCATCGATGCCTTGCAGGGTCCAGCCGGCGCAGGTTTCGGTTTCCGGGATGATTCCGAATACCCAGGCGTCACGTATGATGTTGCCCGTCGGCGTCATGCCGCCTTTCGGGTCTTTGTCGATCCCGTGATATATTTTTCTGTCTGTCACTGTCGGGCGGCTCGCAAATCGTTAGTTGTCTCTGAGCAGTCGAAGATGGTAGCCTGCGCGGTCAGTCAACTTGAGCCGCCTCTGTCATGTTAGTCGTGCCGCTATGAAAGAAGGAATCCATCCCACCTACCAAGACATCAAGGTCGTGTGCAGCTGCGGAAATCAGTTTACCACGCGATCCACCGTTGGCAGGGATATCCACATAGAAGTCTGCTCGGCCTGTCACCCCTTCTATACGGGTAAGCAAAAGATCGTTGACACGGCTGGGCGCGTCGATAAGTTTCGCCGCAAGTACGGCCGCTGACGGCCTCAAAGGAAGCGCCGAGGCGGGTGACCGTGGCGGCGCTGTTTGTCGTTTGCCAGCCGGATTCAGTGCCGATCTCCAGCTAGCCCGGCAGGGCTGGAGACGCATTTTCAGGCATTGGCCGGGTCCGTTTCCCGGTCAGTTCGCGCATCTTTCTCCACGGCTGTTCTGAGTTTTTCATTGCCGCGTTCATGACGCGACACTCAGTAATCGCACGACCTCCGAGATGTCTGCTCCGCGCTCCGGGCGTTCGCTGGCCGGATCCAGAGGCGGGTTACGCATCGCCCCTAGCGGCAGCACCACGAGCTCGAAGGGGACTTGTCCTGCAAGAAATGTGAGCAGAGGATGCGAGTTGCGCTTACCGCCGCCGTAACGCAGGAGCGCCTCGCCTTGTTTCCACGGGATCCCTCGGTCGATCAAGGCAAGGACGACTTCCTCTGGATTGTCCGTGAAGAGATGCAAGCGAATGCCCCGAGTGCTGTCTGCGTTTCCCCTGAGCACCGGCCCTACGAGTCTTGGTGTGAATTCCGCTAACGAGCGCATGGCGGTCAATGCTTGCTCACGCAAGATCTCGAGTTCCTGATCCGATTTTTCCCCCTCGAACAGGCGTCTTTGTTGTAACCGGGCCTCTTCGATCTCCCCATTGCTGGGCCACAGGCGCTTGTCGGAAATACCCGTCCGTTCGGCGGCCTTGCGCCGAGCCTTGTCGAAATCGCGGATATCCTGACTCACCATGATGCGTGCCGCTTCGTAGGCTAGTCGCTGTCGATGTGCGCTCGATCGGTTGCATCCGCTCACTTTGCCCTCCCCTAATAATATTAGGTTGTCGCTGCCTCATGTCTGCAACTCGCCAACCGCGGGTCCTGTCTCGCGTAGGTCGGCCTGTAGCCTTGTGCGTCGAGTTCTGAACCGTATCGAAATCAATGTTCCGAGCGCAAGCGAAGGGCTGGCATCTTGATCTCGATAACAATAATACTGTGACCTATATGCAACATAAGGTAGAAAAACGATAAATACATATGGTTTGGTCCTGGAATCCTGTTGATATCCGGTGAAAGAAAAAGTTATGTATGATTTTTGCAAAAATATGTAGAATAGTTGTATAGTTGTCCGTAATTCTAAGATGCAGCTTGAGCTGCACCCCTTTGTTGCGAGGAGCTCACAGCATTGGTCATGTCCATTTTCGGTCGTAGGAAGCCTGCCCTTGTGGGAGTGGATATCAGCTCAACGGCGATAAAGCTGATCGAACTGTCCCAAGCTGCTAGTGCCGCTGTGCCGTTGTTCTGCGTCGAGAGCTACGCGGTGGAGCCGTTACCTTCCGGCTCGGTCGTAGAGAAGAAGATCGCCAACGTGCAGGCAGTCGGAGAGACCATCGAGAAGGCGGTTGCGCGCTCCAACACCAAGGCCAGGAATGCCGCCGCTGCCGTGTCAGGTGCGGCAGTGATTACGAAAGTAATCTCGATGCCTGCAGCCCTGAGCGATGCGGAAATGGAGGCGCAGATACGGCTCGAGGCGGATCAGTACATTCCGTACCCCCTCGAGGAGGTCAATATTGACTTCGACGTTTTGGGCCCGTCTGATTCCGGTGGCAATATGGTCGATGTTCTGCTTGCCGCATCCCGACAAGAGAACGTGGACGACCGCGTCGCTGCCCTGGAGATCGGCGGATTAACGGCAGCCGTTATCGGCGTCGAAGCTTATGCCATGGAGTCGGCTTACTCCCTTCTACTCGGTTCAGGCGCTGAAGAAGGTGCGGAGCGCACAGTGGCGATTGCCGACATCGGTGCGACTACGACTACTCTGCATGTGCTTCATGAGGGCCAGACCCTATACACCCGGGAACAGAACTTCGGCGGATACCAACTCGTCGAGGATGTACAGCGACGTTACGGCTTGGCCCGCGGCGATGCCTTGCGCCAAGTCGTCGAGGGTGGCCTGCCGGACAACTATGCTGCCGAAGTGCTGTCCCCTTTCAAAGAAACTCTGGCGCAGCAGCTCAGTAGGGCACTTCAGTTCTTCTACTCCGGCAGCGCCTTCAACCGTGTCGATCAGATCGTTTTGGCAGGGGGGGCAGCCAGTATTCCAGGTCTCGATGAGTTGATGGAGGTACGTCTGGGTACTCCAACTGCTATTGCCGATCCTTTTTCCCAGATGTCCTCGTCGCCCAAGATCCGGACGTCGATGCTCAATCGGGACGCCCCGGCGCTAATGATTGCGGTGGGTTTGGCTCTGAGGGGGTTTGATTAATGGCTCGCATCAATCTGCTGCCGTGGCGCGAAGCTGAGAGAAGGCGTCGGCAACGCGAGTTTTCCGGCATTGCGGTCGCCGCGCTGGCCGTAATCTTCCTCCTAGGCGTTGCGGTGCATCTGGTGATGGGCAAGCTGATTTCGAATCAGGAGGACAGAAATCAGTTTCTGCGGTATCAAATCAGTCTCCTGGATAAGCAGATCCGTGAGATTCAGGACCTTGAAAAGACCAAGGCGAGGTTACTGGCGAGAATGGATGTGATTCAGCAGCTCCAGGAGAGTCGCCCGGAGGTGGTCCATCTGTTCGACGAATTGGTGGTCGATATCCCGGAAGGTGTCTATCTGACAAAGGTTACACAGAGCGGGCGCTCGGTTGTCGTGGACGGGCGTGCGCAGTCCAACGCTCGAGTGTCGGCCTTTATGCGTAACATCGAAGCTTCGAAATGGATTGGAGGTCCATCGTTGATGGTCATTGAGCACGAGAACCAGGGAGGCGCTGAAATGAGTCGTTTCCAACTGCGTTTTAACCAGCTCAAACCAAAACTCAATGAAGCAGAGGCTGCGACCTGAGCAGAAACCCGACGGAGGATTGAATCGGTGGACCTCGATCAGCTAAACCAACTCGACTTCCAAAATATCGGAGACTGGCCGGGTGTCGCGAAAGCGATCCTGTTGATTCTCCTGTGCGGAATCATTGCTGCGGCTTGGTACTATTTCGATACGAAGGATCAGATCGAGCATCTTCAGTCTGTTGAGAGCGAGGAAGAGCAGCTGCGCAAGGACTTCGAGTCCAAACAGGAGAAGGCGGCAAATCTGGACGCCTATCGCCAGCAGCTTGCTGAGATGCAGGAGTCTTTTGGTGCGATGATGCGACAATTGCCTGACAAAACGGAGGTCCCGGGATTGCTCGTAGACGTCTCACAAACCGGGCTCGCGTCCGGGTTGCGGTTCGAGCTGTTTCAGCCATCTGGAGAGGTGCAAAAGGATTTCTATGCGGAGCTTCCGATCCGAGTCCGCGTGACCGGACAGTACCCTGAATTCGGAAAATTCGTGAGCGGTCTCGCCGCCTTGCCGCGAATCGTTACGATCCACGACGTCAATATTAGTGCCCCCAACGAGAACAGCGGTGCAAGCGGAGAGGCAAAACCCTTGACCATGAGTGCGACTGTCAAGACTTATCGATATCTCGAAGACGCGGCAGAGCGGAAGACGCCGACGACGGGGCGGAAGTGAAAGAGGTGCGCGCGATGAGCACGAGATCTCTGCATGTCATGCTTGTTTCTCTGACCTTGGCCGCGTGCAGTAGCGGCGATATGACGGACCTGGAGAAGTATGCGCAACAGGTCAAGGAACGCGAGCCTGGACCTATCGAGCCGTTGCCGGAGATCAAGCGGGTGGAAACCTTCGTTTACGCTCCTGAAAGTCCTCGCGACCCTTTTGTGCTGGATGCCCAGAGCGCAGAGACGTCCGTCTCGCCAGGGGGCGGCATCTCCCCGGATCCTTTGCGGCGGAAGGAAGAGCTCGAGCAGTTTCCTCTCGACTCACTTGCCATGGTCGGCACGTTGGAGCAGGAGGGCACTCTGTGGGGCCTGATCAAGACTCCGGAAAAGTCCCTGCTCCATGTGCGCGTCGGGAACTACATGGGCATGAACAACGGGCAGATTACACATATCGGCGATGAGGCGATCGAGCTCACCGAGATTGTCCCTGACGGTGGCGGCGGTTGGCGCGAGCGCCAAGCCTCCATCGCATTGACCCAATAGGTGTCTGGAGGCGAAGGTGCGATGAACAGCTTGCAACTTATTTCGATTCGGTCCCTCGGCATATCATTCCACTCGTCATCGAACCGGGGTGGGCGTACCAGGACGTCGACCGTGCTGGTGCTCCTGCTCTGTCTACTCACATCGCTATCGGCAAGTGCAGCGACGGTTCTTACTAACGTGGACTACGCGGCTTTGCCGGGAAATCAGGTGGATATCGGGCTTCAGCTCTCCGGGGCGGTAAAGCAGCCAAAGGTCTTTGCCACCGATAATCCGGCACGTATCGTGCTGGACCTGGAGGGCGTCACGAGCGGTTTGGACAAGAAGACCGTGCCCATCGGCGTGGGACCCGTTCAAAGTCTTGCGGCCGTTCAAGCGAGCGGTCGTACCCGAGTCGTCATCAATCTCACCAACCCGGTACCATACCATGTCAGCACTGGCGCCGACAAGGTAGAAATCGCCCTGAACGCCGCGCAAGCCGCGCCTGCACCTCGGCAAACGGCCGCTCCGACGTCGGCGGGTAGTACCCGGCCCCAGTCTAGGATCAGCGGCGATGTCAGAGCCATCGACTTCCGGCGGGGGCCAGGTGGCGAAGGCCGGGTGCTCATTACCTTGCCGAGCCCAAACACGCGCGTCAGCGTGACGGAAAAGGGCAAGAAAGTGGTCGCCGAGATCGTCGGTGCGAGGCTCCCGCAGCGGCTCTTGCGCAGATTGGACGTAACGGATTTCGGCACCCCCGTGGTTGCCGTCGAGCCCCGCCCCAAGGGCAAGGATGTTGATGTCACCATCGATACTGGTGAGGAGTACGAGTATCTCGCCTATCAGGCCGACGACCTCTTTACATTGGAGTTTCGTCCGCTGACTGGGGCAGAAAAGGCTAAACAACGTCGTGAGAAGATCGTGTACTCCGGCGACCGGCTTTCCTTGAACTTTCAGGATATCCAGGTGCGGGCGGTCCTCCAACTACTGGCGGATTTCACCGGGCTCAACCTGGTTGCGAGCGACACAGTTGCCGGAAACATCACCTTGAGGCTCAAGAATGTCCCCTGGGACCAGGCCCTCGATATCATCCTGAAGGCCAAAGGACTCTCCAAGCGTCAGATTGGCAACGTCATTATGGTCGCTCCCACCCAGGAGCTCGTTGCTCAAGAGCAGCAGGAGTTGCAGGCGGATCAAACGATGGAGGATCTCGCACCGCTGCGCTCCGAATACATTCAGCTCAACTATGCGAGGGCCGAAGAGCTCGCAAAATTGCTAAAAAGCGCAGACAATCAATTCCTTACGCCGGATAGGGGGAACATTGCTGTTGACAAGCGAACGAACACGCTTTTGGTCCAGGATACCGCCGACAAGCTTGGTGACATCCGCCGCATGGTCGAGAGGCTGGACGTGCCGGTCCGCCAAGTCATGATCGAGTCGCGGGTGGTCATCGCCAATGACGACTTTGCGCGGGACTTGGGAGTACGCTTCGGAGCCTATAAGACCAACCTTACTTCGGCCAACAGCAAGACGTTCGGCCAGGTCGGCAGCGGTCTGCCGGGCTACATATCGGACCCTGACAATTATACTGGAACGTTGGTCAGGTATGACAATGAGTTGCTTGGCCGGGATGACACTCTCCCGCTGTTAGTGGATTTGCCAGTAGTCGATCCTGCCGGTGCATTCAACCTATTTCTCGGAAAGGTCGGGACCTATCTGCTCCAGCTCGAGCTTACAGCCATGCAGCGAGAGGGGCGCGGGGAGGTCGTTTCCAGTCCGAGAGTGGTTACCGCCGATAATCACGAGGCGACGATAAAGGTCGGTCAAGAGATTCCCTATTCGACCGTTTCCAACAATGGCACCAATACGGAATTCAAGGAGGCCGCGCTCGTGCTCAAGGTGACACCCCAAATCACCCCAGACGACCGCGTCATCATGGCGCTGAACGTGAAAAAGGATAATGTGGATTATTCGCGAGAGATCGGGATTACAGGTGAGCCGCCAATCGACACTCGCGCGGTCGAGACGAATGCACTGGTGGACAATGGTGAGACGGTGGTGCTCGGCGGCGTGTTTGAGCGCACGAAGTCGCTCAATAAGACGACGGTCCCTTGGCTCGGCGATCTACCGGTGCTCGGCAATCTCTTCAAGAGGACTGAAAAGAGCGATGCCAATAGCGAGTTGCTGATCTTCGTCACCCCAAAGATCCTCAAAGAGAGCTTTGCTGCACAGGGATATGCATCAGCAACACCAGCTGCGCCCAGCGCTGGACCGACTCCCAGGAAACTGATGAAATGACGCAGATTCAGGCGTACCAAACCCGACCCCATTCGTCCGGACCAGTGACGCAGGGGAGGTCCGTTCGGTCTCGAGGTGAGGAGGGTCCCAGCTGGTCAGTTAACGGTTCCGAACTTCCATGGAGGTGCAGCGAGGAGGGATCGGTCCGTAAATTCTACTAATCGGGCCTACCCTTTGTGCCTAGTGAGTGGGTATGATTGGGCTCCTCTGGTTGTTGGGGTTCTCTGCCAAAGCTTCCCCGCGGTTTTCCATGACCTTGTGTGCAACGGCCAAATGTGGGATACCTTTGGCGCATGATGCATTTTCACAATATTTTTCTCGTAGGCCCCATGGGTGCCGGCAAGAGCACTGTGGGACGCCAACTCGCCGAGGCCCTTTCGTTCGAGTTCAGAGACAGCGATCAGGAGATCCAACGCCGCACGGGCGTGGACATTCCGACGATCTTCGAATACGAGGGTGAAGAGGGGTTTCGCGATCGTGAGCAGCAGGTCATCCATGAGCTCAGCGAGGGAAGCGGCATCGTGATGGCAACCGGCGGAGGCGCCGTGCTACGGGCCGACAATCGCCGAGATCTGACTGCGCGCGGTTTCGTGATCTACCTCCATTGCAGCCCCGAACAGCAGTATTCTCGCACTTCCCGGGATCGCAATCGGCCACTTCTGCAAGGCGAAGAGCCTCTGGAGCGCCTGCGTCAACTCATGGACGTGCGAGATCCCCTGTACCGGCAGATAGCCGACATGGTTGTCTCTACGGAGCGTCGGGGCACCGGTTCGGTCGTCAAGGAGATCCGGCGTAGGTTGGCAAGCGGAGCAGCCTGATTTTCAGAAACGTCTGGCTTGCCTGCCGAGTGAAATCCGGTGTGACTAAGAGTTTTTTTCCTGCCTTTTCGGTCTCGAATATCGTGGAACACAGCCGCTCTAGTAGGATATTCGAAGTAGACCTCGGGAAGCGGAGCTACCCCATCTACATCGGGACCGGGCTGATCGGTCAAGGCGAGCTTTACCGGCGCCATATCCCGGGTCATCAGGTCATGGTGGTCACCAATGAGACCGTCGCCCCCTTCTACTTGTCGGAGGTGGAGCATGCCCTCGAGGGATTTGGTCCGGTAAGGGCCGTGCTGCCGGACGGCGAGGAATTCAAGAACCTGGAGACCTGGAGCCGGATCCTCGACGATCTGCTTCGCTACCGTTTTGGGCGCGATTGCACCCTGATCGCCTTGGGCGGCGGAGTGATCGGCGATATGGCCGGGTTCGCTGCTGCCTGCTACCAGCGGGGGGTCGACTTCATCCAGGTGCCGACCACTCTGCTCGCCCAGGTCGATTCCTCCATCGGGGGCAAGACGGGGGTCAATCACGCCCTGGGCAAGAACATGATTGGCGCTTTTCATCAGCCCCGCGCAGTGATCGTGGACACGGACACCCTGAGCACGTTGCCGGACCGCGAGCTCGCGGCTGGCATTGCGGAGGTCATCAAGTACGGGCTGATCCGGGATGCCGAATTCTTCGCATGGCTCGAGGGAAACATGGACAAACTTCTCTCTCGGGATCCGGATGCGCTTATGTACGCCATAGAGCGATCCTGTCGTAACAAGGCGGATGTAGTCGCTGCCGACGAGCTGGAAACCGGTCAACGAGCCCTGTTGAACCTGGGTCACACCTTCGGGCACGCCATCGAGACAGGAGTCGGCTATGGTGCCTGGTTGCATGGAGAGGCGGTTGCTGTCGGGATGTGCATGGCAGCGGATCTCTCTTCGCGCATGGGTTGGCTCGATAGCGATGCGGTGCGGCGCATACGTGCCCTGATCGGTGCTGCAGGGCTGCCCGTCAGGGCTCCGGAGGACTTGGGCCCTCAGCGGTTTTGCGAGCTGATGGCCCTGGACAAGAAGGTGCTCGGCGGAAAGATTCGGCTCGTGCTCTTGCTGGGTATCGGGAATGCCTTGGTGACCTCGGACTTCGATCAGGCGAAGCTCGAAGAGACGCTTCGTATCTCAAAACAGGCGATCGAGGATGCGGAGCCCGGCGATATAGGTGCCGATCGCCGAGCCCAGGGTCGAGAAGACGAACACCAGAAGGGTACGTGAAACCCGATTGCGCCACCAGCCCTTGATCTCGGTGGTGTCCTCTCGCAGCCGGCCGAAGTCGGCGACGCGGGGCCTGCGTAGATAAAGCTCCACCGCGCCCGTCGCCATGCCGGCCCCGATGGTCGGATTCAGTGATGTCAATGGCGCAGCCAGGAAGGCGGTGACGATTGTCAACGGGTGTGCGGCGGCGATGGCGGCTCCAAGGGCCGAGAGGCCGCCGTTGATCAGCACCCAGTCCAATACGACCTGCCAGCCGAGATGTGGACTTCGGCTAAATCCATAACCAAAGCCCAGCAAGATGAGGACGACGATGATCCAGGGGATCAGCTTGGGCCAAGGGCTCGGTCGCGGCAGGCATTCGAGCTCCTGAATTTCCGCCTTCGGATCCTGTCCCTGGTCCGACAGCAAGTGGCTGGATACGCCTCTGATATGTCCAGCTCCCAGGACCGCGAGAAGGTTTTCGTGGCCCTTGTCGGCGATCTCGAGGCGCAGCCGGGCGGCCATGTAGCGATCGCGCTCTTCGATCAGCGGAATGTATAGGTCCCGGCGGTCTTGGGCGAGCTCGGCGAAGGTCGTCTCGAGCACGTCGCCCTCTTTGAGTCGCTCGACTTCCTCCTCGGCGATTTCCTCGCGGGAGAGCAAGGTTGCCAGGATGCCCGAGAAGAGCACCAGGCGCTTCCACCAGCCGAGGTTCCCCGCGACCCGCCTGAGTGTCACGCCGATCTCTCTGTCCACAAGCAGCACCGGTAGATGTTGCTCCCGCGCCAGCGAGACGGCGGTTCGTTGCTCGGCCCCCGGCTCGATTCCGAGATGGTCCGCCAGCCTTTTCTGGTAGGCGCCCAGCGCCAGGGTCGCCATCACCATGTAAGCTCGTCCTTTGCGGATCGCCGTGAACAGGTCCATGTGTGCCAAGGCATCCGGGTCCATCAGCGAGTCGTAACGGCTGGGGCATAGCTCTACGGCAACTGCATCATAGTCGCCGCTTTGGAGCAGATCTCTTACTTCGTTCGCGCTCGCGCGGGAAATGTGAGCAGTGCCGAGCAGAGTCAGTTTCGAACTGCCGACGCGGACGTCGATTCGGGGCTCCGTGGATTGTTGCATGCTCGGGCTTCGGGCTCTCGGAAGGAACGAGGGTCGGGGCATGATAACCCAGCACAGTCGCCTTGGCGTTGGTCCGCACCGGCCCGGTGACGTATCATCCAGGCAACGTCCGAAACCGGCACCTGCCATGTCCTTCAGAATCCTGCCCGTGCTTCTCGCGACTGCGCTGCTTGTGGGAAGTGGCTGCGCTACCATCGAAAGGGACAAACGGAACATTGCAATGGAAGCGGCGATGACCGCGTACGGAAATGCCATTCGTTGGGGGTATTACGATACTGCCTACGGCTTCGTTCCCGCCGATGAGCGTAAGGGCATTCCGCAGCACCTGGACAACATCCAGGTTACCAGTTACGAGGTGGTGCAACCTCCGTTCATGAAGGACGAGGAGAGTGCAGAGCAAGTGGCCCGCATCGAGTACGTACTCAAGGATGTGCAGCGGGTGCGATCCTTGGCGAGCCGTCAGCTTTGGTATTACGAGAAGACGACCAATCGCTGGTGGTTGATGTCCGGTCTGCCGGACTTCAGGTGAAGGACAGATCTGCCGACCTGCTGCGAATCCTGGAAGCGTTCGCTAAGGAGTCCCGCTTGCCGGTGCCCCGGGAAGGCATCGGGCTCGACACCCGGTTGGAAGCCGACCTGGGTCTCGATAGCCTGGGAAGGTCCGAGCTGCTTTCGCGTCTGGAAAAGGGCCTCGGGGCCGACCTTCCGGAGGCAGCCCTGTTGGCCGCGACTCCCCGGGATCTGGTCGCTCTGCTCAGTGTCGGGGATGATGGGCGGAGCCCGAAGCAGGCTCCAACGCCAGGGTTCGAGCACTCAGAAGACGCGTCCGGATACCCCGAGAGCGCGCGCACTCTCATCGACACCCTGGATTGGCACCTGGAGCGCCACCCCCGGCGCCTGCACATCCTTTACCAAGCGCCCGATCAGCAGGACAAGGCCATTACCTATGCGGACCTCGGGCGAGGTGCCTCTCGGGTAGCCGGGATGTTGAGCCGCCACGGAATGGCTCCCGGTGAGCGTGTGGCACTCATGCTGCCCACGGGCCCTGACTACTTCTTCAGTTTCATTGGTATCCTGCTCGCTGGGGCCGTGCCCGTACCCATCTATCCGCCCGCTCGACCCCAACAGATCGAGGAACATTTACGGCGCCACGCCCGTATCCTCGACAACGCGGGCGTCAGCTTCCTGATCACGGTGCCCGAGGCACGGCCCTTGGGCTGGCTGCTGCGCGGTCAGGTTCCGAGCATGCGCAGGGTGCTCACCCTGGAGGGATTGGATGACGAGGAGCCTGTGCCGGAGCCTCGCGGCTTGGATCCTGGCGGGATCGCTTTGCTTCAATACACCTCCGGCAGCACCGGAGACCCAAAGGGTGTCATCCTCACCCACGCGGACCTGCTGGCCAACATCCGCGCCATGGGATCGGCCGTCGGAGCCAATCACGCAGACGTCTTCGTGAGCTGGCTGCCCTTGTATCATGACATGGGTCTCATCGGGGCTTGGCTGGGTAGCCTCTATTTCGGGATGCCGTTGATCTCGATGTCGCCTCTGGCCTTTCTGGCCAAGCCGCTGCGTTGGCTGCAAGCCATCGATCGCCACCGTGGCACCCTCTCCGCTGCTCCCAATTTCGCCTATGAGCTGTGTCTGACGCGCATATCGGACGCGCAGCTCGAGCGGCTGGATCTGAGCTGCTGGCGCTTTGCCTTCAACGGGGCCGAGCCGGTCAGTCCCCAAACCCTGCGCCGTTTTACGGAGCGCTTCGAGGCCAGCGGCCTGCATCGGGAGGCCATTGCTCCCGTCTACGGGCTTGCCGAGGCGGCGGTGGGACTTGCCTTCCCGCCTCAGGGACGAGGCCCACGGATCGACTGTATCGACCGCCGTCGCTTTTCCCGGTCCGGGCATGCCTTGCCGATCTCCTGTGACGACCCGGTCGCAATGGAGGTGGTAGCCTGCGGTCGTCCGCTGCCAGGCTACCAGGTGCAGGTCGTGGACGAGGAGGGTCGGCAGTTGCCGGAGCGACAGGAGGGCCTGCTCCAGTTCAAGGGTCCTTCAGCTACCCGAGGCTATTACCGAAATCCCGAGGCCACGGCCCGCCTGATCCGCGGAGATTGGCACGATACGGGCGATCGCGCCTATCTCGCCGGGGGGGACATTCACCTCACGGGACGGGTCAAGGATCTCATCATCCGTGCCGGCCGCAATCTCTATCCCTATGAGCTCGAGGAGGCAGTGGGGGAGATCCCGGGGATACGCCGGGGCTGCGTGGTCGCCTTTGCTGCTGCGGATCCAAAGACCGGTAGCGAGCGCCTGGTTGTGGTCGCAGAGACCCGGGAGCGGGACCCGGGCCGGCGCGCGGAGCTAGAGCGGGTCGTGCGTGCGCACACCGGCGACATCATGGATCTGCCACCGGACGCGGTGGTGCTGGCACCCCCGCGGACGGTGCCCAAGACCTCCAGCGGCAAGCTACGACGGGGAGCGACGCGCGAGCTCTATCTGGCGGGCCGTCTGCGTGCCGGGCCGCGACATCCCCTCTGGCAGCTGGTGCGGATCGGTGCTGGGGGCCTGGGGACCAGCGTCCGGGGACTGGTCGAAATCGTTCCCCGGTATCTCTATGCCGGCTATGTCTGGACCCTCCTGTGCCTCATCGCACCCCTGGTTGCTCTCGGGGTCTCGAGCCTGCCTCGACTCTCCTGGCGCTGGGGTCTGGTGCGTGGAGGCATCGGATTGTTGCGCCGATTGGCCTTCGTCCGTTTGGACGTGAGCGGGGTGGAGCAGGTGCCGGAGGGTGATCGCCCGTTCGTGCTGACGGCCAATCATCAGAGCTATCTGGATGCCTTCGTGCTCATCGAGGTCTTTCCCCGTCCCACGGCCTTCGTCGCCAAACGCGAGCTCGCAGAAGTGCCGCTCGTGGGGTGGCTGCTCGCGCGGCTGAACACTTTGTTCGTCGAGCGCTTCGACTTGGTGCGCAGTGTTACCGAAGTCAAACACCTGGTTGCTGCCCTCGAGCGCGGACTGCCGCTCGCCTTTTTCCCTGAAGGGACCTTCCGTGCGGACATCGGGTTGTTGCCCTTCCGGATGGGTGCCTTTACAGCCGCCGCCCAGGTAGGCGTCCCCCTGGTTCCCGTGGCCCTGCGTGGAACACGCAAGATCTTGCCGGAACAGAGCGGGCTTCCGGTACCGGGAAGGGTGCAGGTTTTTATCGGCCCACCGATGGTGCCGGTGGGTCCGGATTGGCAGGAGGCGGTGCGTTTGCGCGACCAGGCGCGCAGGTTCGTGCTCAGTCACTGCGGCGAGCCCGACAGCAAGCGCCCCGTTGGGGATTAGCGGATTGGGGTAAGGCCCTGCCCGGGTGCGGGGCTCGCTGGCGTCGGCATATGAAGGCGGGCGGAAACGTCCAGGAATCGAGAAGGCGTAGCTGGAAGGGTCAGCCCAGGTTTCGCGGGCGTATAAGGGCGGTAAGCTGTGCGCAACCCGCATCCAGGGCCTTCCAATCGTTCGGCATCTCCAAGCGCGCAAGGGTGGCCGTGGGGAGCAGCTTCCCGTCCACGGGCACTTCCAGCTCATCGCCGGCGAGGTAGTTCACCAGATCCTCCAGACCAGGATTATGCCCGACCAGCAGGACCGTCTTCGCTGTGACGGGGCAATCCGCGAGCATGCGCAACAGGCGCGTCAGATCCGCCGCGTAGAGAAGCTCCACCCATTGGATCCGCTTCTTCTTATAGTCCATGGACTTGCAGACCTTGACCGCCGTCTGCCTGGCACGCTCGGCCGGAGAGCTGACGACCAGGTCGGGTACGAGCCCCTCTCGGTAGAGCCAGGCGCCGACACGCGGTGCATCCTTCTTGCCCCGTTTGGCAAGGGGGCGCTCGAAGTCGTCTTTAACGCCGAGGTCCCAGTCGGACTTGGCATGACGGAGGATCAACAGCTCGCGCGACATGAGGTAAGGCGATTTCTCGAAAAAAAAGTTACCATCTTGCTTTCGCCAATGCGCTTAAATAAAGGGATTTGCGTTACGCAAGCGGCAGGGGAGGGCGCGTAATATCGATATATCTTCACGCCTTTCTAACATAATCGCAATTTTCTGGAAAACCCGATCGGAGGGGGGTGGGAGTTTGCGCGGATGCGGCTCCTCGTGTTTTCGGCGAGGTAGTGCCCCGGGGGTCCGATCTCCACGGACCCGCCCGTCGGCTCTTGTGCTCAGGTATTGCGGATCTCGAAATCGTGACTGATTCGGGCGGTTGCTCCGAACATGATAGATGCGGAGCAATACTTCTCGGCGCTCAGGCGTATGGCCCGCTCCACCTGTTTCTCATCGAGGTCGTGCCCGCTGACGATGAAGTGGGCGTGGATACGGGTGAACACCTTGGGGTCCTCTTCCGCACGCTCGGCTTCGAGCTCGACGACACAATCAGTCACCTGCTGACGTGCCTTACGCAGAATCAGCAGGACATCGAACTGGGTGCAGCCGCCCATTCCGAGGAGAAGCAGCTCCATGGGCCGTGCCCCGAGATTGCGCCCACCGAAGTCCGGGGGGCCGTCCATGACGAGGGCATGTCCGGTCCCGGATTCCCCCAACATGGTTACCCCCTCGACCCATTTGACACGTGCTTTCATCGGATCTGTCCGCTCGCTTCTTTATTCCTTCCCGCAGGGAGGCGGGGAGCCTAACATAGTTCGACGGAGTTGGGCAGCCAGTCTAGAATCGACGGCTGAAGGTTATCCGCGGAATGTCGAGAACAGGATAGATGACGATTTCCAAGATGAGCGAGCCGGCCTGGTTGACGGCATTTCTCCCCCACTGCCACGTGAAGCATTACGACAAGAACGTGGAGCTCATCCGCCAGCATGAGCCCGCCAGCAGCCTGTATTACCTGATGGAAGGCTCCGTCGCAGCAATCGTAGAAGATAATGAGCGACGGGAGATCGTGCTCGCCTATATCAACCAAGGGGAGCTCATCGGCGAGATGGGTCTGTTCACACCGGAATCCTCTCGTAGCGTCAAGGTGCGGACCCGAGCCAAATGCAAAGTGGCGGAGATCGGCTACAAGAAGCTCGACCAATTGCTGGACGGTCAGCTCCGCGAGCATACGAAGGACCTGCTGTTCGCTATTGGGCATCAGCTCAGTCAACGGCTGCGAAGCACCAGCTACAAGGTCGGCGATCTGGTTTTCCTGGACGTCTCCGGTCGCGTCGCTCATACCTTGCTGGAGCTCTGTAGGCAGCCTGATGCCATGACCCATCCAGATGGCATGCAGATCAGGATCACGCGTCAGGAGATTGGGCGCATCGTCGGCTGCTCCCGCGAGATGGCTGGACGGGTACTGAAGGAACTGGAAAAACAGGGGTTGGTCAGCGTCTCCGGCAAGACCATCGTTGTCTTTGGGACGAGGTGACAGGTAAGGCGGGGCTACGCAATAAGCTGTGCGAGCATCGCCCCCGGGTCCTCGGCGCGCATGAATGCCTCGCC
>CAYYHR010000044.1:0-20347 GCA_964471705.1 uncultured Chromatiaceae bacterium | reverse complement strand
AATGGGCGAGGTCTATCTGGTCGGAGCGGGCCCCGGGGATCCCGACCTGCTCACCTTCCGCGCCCTGCGCCTGATGCAGCAGGCGGACGTCGTGGTCTACGACCGGCTCGTCGCCAAGCCCATCCTCGACATGGCGCGGCGCGACGCCAAGCTCATCTACGTGGGCAAGGAGCGTAACAACCACGCCATGCGCCAGGAGGAGATCAACCGCCTGCTGGCGGACCTGGCCAAGGCAGGTCACCGGGTGGTACGCCTGAAAGGCGGCGACCCCTTCATCTTCGGACGCGGCGGCGAGGAGATCGACACCCTAGCGGCACAGCGCATCCCCTTCCAGGTCGTTCCGGGCATCACCGCCGCGTCCGGGTGTGCATCCTACGCGGGCATCCCGCTCACCCATCGAGACTTTGCCCAGTCCGTGACCTTCGTGACCGGACACCTGAAGGACGGCACCATCGACCTCAACTGGGAGCAACTGGCACAACCGAGCCAGACCGTCGTTTTCTACATGGGATTGGTCGGGCTCCCCGTCATCGTCGACAAGCTGAGGACATTCGGCGTCTCCGCGGACATGCCCATCGCCCTGGTGCAACAGGGAACGACCCACAAACAACGCGTCTACACGGGTACCCTCTCCACCATCCTCGAGGTCGTCGAAAAGGATCGGCCCAAGCCCCCCACCCTCATCATCGTCGGCGAAGTCGTACGCCTGCGCGAGAAGCTGGACTGGTTCCGGGCCCCGGAGCATCCGGAGCAAGGCGCCACCACCCCGATCCTTCCCGACAGCTGACCCCATTGCGGGATGCCGAGAGGCATCCCAGAAATCCGGCGGAATCGGGCGTATCATCCCGTCAGCCCCCTCTTGACCTCGTCCCACAGGGCGCGATAGGCCCTTGTTGCAGCGTTGGACGACGCGTAGGCCGGTAAGGGCATGCGGTGAACGCCCATCCGCTCCACCTCCGAGGCATAGGGGATGGGGGTGCCGAATATCCCCGGATATTGCACCCTAAGCTGCTCCATGAGCTCGAGATGCAGGCGCTTGCGGCGGTCCACCATGGTGAACAGGGGCATCACGGGCAACCGCTCGAGCTGGACATGGTCTTCGAGAAACTCCATGAGCTGCCCCAGGCTCCGTGCCGAGAGGGTCGTGGGGATCATGGGGACCAGAATGGCATCGGAGGCCCTGAAGATGTTCTCGGAGACCAGGGAGATGCTGGGCGGACAATCCAGGAAGGTGTAGTCGTATTCCTCGGACAAGGGCTTCAACAAGCGCGCCAGCTGCTTGGTGGGCTTCTTCGCATCCTCGAGTACCAGGTCCATGTTGCGGAAAGAGAAATCAGCGGGCAGGAGGTCCAGATTCCGGAAATCCGTGCCCTTCACCGCCGCATCGATCTCCCGCTTGCCCTTCACCAGGGCCTTACCGCCCCCCTTGACCTTCGGCCTCACCCGAAAGTAGTAGGTGGCGGCAGCCTGGGGATCCAGATCCCACACCAGGGTGCGATTACCCTCCTCCGCCGCCAGATAGGCCAGATTGACTGCGGTGGCCGTCTTGCCCACTCCGCCTTTGCTGTTGTAGACGCCGATAGTCTTCAAAGTCCCCGGCCTCAGGCTCTTGTTGGGGCAAACAAATCGCGAAAAAGGCTCTGATTCTCGGGTGCATCGAAATCGGTAAAGACCTGTGCGAGCTCGATCCGAGCCTGCTGTTGTTGGCCCAACAGATCGCCGACCAGCGCCCCCATGGCGAGCAGGGTCTCCGTCTCGGCCCGCCCCTCGACGCTCATCTGCTCGGCGATTTCCCGCAGGTGTCCGGCCTGTACCGCTAAATCCTGAAACCTTCCTAGATTGTCGAGCAGCACCTTGAGCATCTTGACCAAGGCACCGATCTGCGCTCGCGGATAGAGGCTGCTGAAGAACTCGATGAGATAACGAAGCTTCTTGCAGCTCTTGCGCAGCTCGTGCAGCTCCTCCTCCGGGGAGTCGGGAGCGATCGCCCTCCCTTCCTTGCGTACCCGCCGGTACATGCGCCAGATGCGCTCATCCGCCACCTCCTTGGATGGGCGCATCGCGTTGGGAGCCGTGGGGTGCTCCGGAATCGGCGCCTGTAGGAATGACCGCCAGGTCTCGAGCAGGCTCCTGAATTTCCTGGATCCGAGCGCGTGCGCCATCGCCTTGTGGACCTCATCGTAATGGCCCACGAGGAAGTCCCGCAGCGGCTCCAACTTCGGCTGAAGGGGGACAGGCAAGCTCGCCTGATACCCGTCGAAATCCAGCAGATAGACGTCCAGATCGCGCACTGGCCCCGTGATCTGCTGCACCCAGGCAAAGCGCGTCTTGTAATCTTCGACCAACTCAGTCGGGAAGACCCCCTTGATCTGGGTCAGCGCCGAGCGCGTGCGTCGGGTCGCCACCCGCAAGTCATGGAGGAACTCGGAGTCCAGGTTCGCCTTCGCGCCCTCGACGTTCACCTCCAGAGTATCGAGCAGACCGAGCAGGATCTCCTTGGCCGTGGCATCCGCCCGCTCGCGGGGATCCAGATGGTAGTCGAGCTTCGAGGAGTAACCGCCCGGTTGGCGACCGGTCACAGCCAAGGCCTCGATCAAGACGCTGGCTCCCGCCGGCTCCAGGCCCAGATCGACGTTCAACATCCGGGACGTGTCACGCAGCTCCGTCTCGTACCCCCTGACGGGCAACAGCCGGACACGCACGGCCAGCGGCTGCGCGCCGTGGTGGGCATGATCCCTCAGCCGGTTCTCCTCCAGCAGGAGACGGATGACCGTCTTCTCATCCTCGTTGAGCAGGCACAGGGTCTGCCTGCGACTTCGAATCTCGAACAGCGGAAGCAAGCGCCGAATCCCGAGCAGCGGCTTCAGCCGCTCGCGGACAGGGCCCTGTGGAAGGTCTCGCAGAAGTCCGGGATCCACTTCGATGCTCTGCCAGGAGACGGTCTCGTCCCCGTGCAACTGCCGAAACAGCAGGCGGCGGCGTCCTGACTCCCACCGCTCCTCCAGGGAAGCCCCCCCGCGGTAGAGGCGCCAGTCGAAGCTGTCGAAAAAACGCCTGGTCAGCTCGGACGCCGGGTCTTCGATAAACTGCCTCCTAGCACGGATCAGCTCCCGGACGTCGCCCGAACCGGTCCCCTCCGGGATCAGAAAATCCTCCGCAAACCCGCACATGTCTTTGAACGATTCGACTACTGAAGATTTCTGTCGATGCTGCCATCCGGTTGCGCACGGGCCGTCGCAAGCCACCAAGAATGGAAATATTACGAAATTGTTACAACTCTTTGTATTTTACAGGTAAATTTTCTGCGCACCAACAAATTGACGACACCGAATGAATGAGAACGCTTCAGTCTGCGCCGGAGCCACCGGAGCTCGCCCTTGAAAACTTCTGTCCCAGCACGGTGGTTGCGAGATCTTCGGCACGCTAACCTGCCGCAATGGAGCACCGCCCGCGCAAGAGCTTCGGCCAGAACTTCCTTCACGATCCGAGCACCATCCGGCGCATCCTCTCGGCCGTAGCCCCCGGACCGGAAGACCGCCTGGTAGAGATCGGCCCCGGCCAAGGGGCAATCACCAAAGGTCTGTTGCAAGCCTCGGGACGGCTGGACGTGGTGGAGCTGGACCGCGACCTGATCGAGCCCCTCGCCCACCTCTGTGGGGACCTCGGCGAGCTGAGGATTCACAACGCCGATGCCCTGGACTTCGACCTCTGCAGCCTGTACCCGGGCGAGCGGCTGCGTCTGGTCGGCAATCTGCCCTACAACATCTCCACCCCCTTGCTCTTCCGCTTTCTCGACCAGGCCGACTGCATCGAGGACATGCACTTCATGCTGCAGAAGGAAGTGGTAGAGCGGATCACCGCCGTGCCGGGCTCCAAGGTCTACGGTCGGCTCTCGGTCATGATCCAGGTCTCTTGCCGGGCCGAGCCCCTGTTCCGCGTCGGCCCGGGGGCCTTCATCCCAGCCCCCAGGGTCAGCTCGGCATTTCTCCGCCTGATTCCCCACCGACCTCTGCCGGTCCCGGTGCTGGATACTGCCCTTCTCTCACGATTGGTCGCCCGTGCATTTGCACAGCGCCGCAAGACCCTGCGCAATAGCCTGAAAGGACTGATCGACACCGACCTGCTCCAGGCACAGGGCATTGACCCGGGGCAGCGGGCCGAAGAGCTGAGCGTGCAGACCTTCGTGGGCCTGGCCAACGCCGCCTCGAGGCTTGGCCCGCCGTACGAGACGATCAGCCGAGACCCCGGGTCGGGATGATGAGCAGCAGCCCGGGACCGAGCCCGGCCTCGTACCCCCGCAAGGGTTGGCCGCCGCCATATCCCCAAGGGCGTCGGCTTTTTTCACGCACGAGCAACTGAGATACTCGTATATGCGCCTACGCGGATCGCGCCCTTGAATCCGCCTGTCCGGAGAGCTGGGGTGGAAAGCCAGAACATCGACCCGCGTCCGTTTAATCTCCTGCTGATCAAGCCCTCTCACTACGACGACGAAGGTTATGTCATCCAGTGGCTGAGGTCTTCCCTGCCGTCCAATAGCCTGGCGACCGTCTATGGAATCGCCCGCGACGCCGCCGCAAGGAAGGTGCTCGGCGAGGAGGTGGAGATCCGCATCCGCGCCCTGGACGAGACCAACTCTCGGGTCCGGGTCCATCAGCTCGTTCGCGAGATCCGCCGCAGCGGCGGCAATGCCCTGGTCGGCCTCGTCGGGGTGCAATCGAACCAGTTTCCACGCGCCCTGGATATCGCGAGGCGGTTCCGGGCCGCGGATCTGCCGGTGGTGATCGGCGGGTTCCACGTCAGCGGCTGCCTCGCCATGCTCGAGCAGATACCGTCCGAGCTGAAGGAAGCGCTGAATCACGGCATCAGCCTGTTCGCCGGGGAGTTGGAAGGCCGTCTCGACGACCTCCTGTGTGACGCTGCGAAGGGCAGACTTCGGCCCATCTACGATTTCCTCGACGACCTGCCCGACATGAGCGGCACCCCGACACCCTACCTACCCCCGGACCGGGTACGCCTGACCATGGGCAAGCGTGCGAGCTTCGACGCCGGACGCGGCTGCCCCTATCTCTGCAGCTTCTGCACCATCATCAATGTGCAGGGCCGCAAGTCCCGGCACCGCACGGCAGACGACGTCGAGCGCCTGGTACGTGCCAATGCGCAGGACGGGATCAGCAATTTCTTCATCACTGACGACAACTTCGCCCGCAACCGCAACTGGGAGGCGATCTTCGACCGTCTGATCGAGATGCGCGAGTCCGGCATGGAGATTCGACTCGTGACCCAGGTGGACACGCAGGCCCATCGTATTCCGCGCTTCATCGAGAAAGCCGGAAAGGCCGGTGTCACCCGCACCTTCATCGGCATGGAGAACATCAATCCGGATTCCCTGAAAGGGGCACAGAAGGGACAGAACAAGATCACGGACTATCGCACCATGCTCCAGGCCTGGCACCGGGCCGGGGTGCTGACCTATGCCGGTTACATCATCGGCTTTCCGAGCGACACACCCGAGTCCATTCGCCGGGACATCGAGATCATCAAGCGTGAGCTGCCGATCGACATCATGGAGTTCTTCATCCTCACGCCTCTGCCCGGCTCCAAGGACCACCAGCGGCTGGTCGAGGCCGGCGTTCCGCTCGATCCGGACATGAACAACTATGATACCCAGCACGTGACCATGGACCATCCGCAGATGTCCAAGGCGGAGTGGGAGGGCATCTACCGGGAGGTCTGGGATCTCTACTACACCGACGATCACGTGGCCAGGGTCCTGCGCCGTGCTCGGGCGTGGGGCTATGATCCCGAGAACATGATGGCAAAGCTCTTCGCCTTTTACGCACCGATGGTCTATGAGCGCATGCATCCGCTGGAAGGCGGGCTGATCCGGCGCAAGGTGCGGCGGGACCGCCGACTTGGCTTCCCGATCGAGAATCCGCTGCTCTTCTACCCGAGGCTCGCCTGGGAATACCTCACCAAATACTCGGGCGCCTTTGCCATGAGCCGGCGCTACCGCCGCATCCTGGCGGAGGTCATGGCGGACGCAAATCCGGACGACTACAGCGACACTGCAATGTCACCCGTGACGGAGGCGGAGGAGCAGACCCTGGACCTCTTCACAGTGACGGTCTCCGCCCAGCGCTTCGTCGAGAAGCGGCGCGCCATGGCCGCCCGTCGCAACATGGGCTGAGGACTTGTGGAAAACTCGGACGCCTTCTGCGAACACCCCGGAACGCCCGCGATTGTTGCCTGCTCTCTCCCCCCGATTCGGTCTGCCTCGGAAGGCGCTGCCTTGTGACTACCCGAAGCTCTGGGTAGACTGCCGGCTTGCTCGAATCCTCTGCCGGAGAGACATCCATCGTGGGAAACCTCGGACCACTCCCAGCCATATCCACCTTTGCCCTGATAACGGCCGCCGCCCTGATCACGGGCTGCTCGAATCCCCGCGAAGACGTGCGCGTGACCCTGTGCAAGGACATCGTCCTCACCCAGCTCGGCTCCTCTGCCGAGGTGTCGGGGGCCGACACCCAGATCAAGGGACGCGAGCAAGCAGCGGTGACAGTGCGCTTCTCGACCGGGGACAGGCAAGCCCGGGCGACCTGCTATTACGATTATGATGCGGTGGACGAAACGGCCCTCCAGTTGAGCGATCCCCTGTCCGGCTTCTCGACCTCACCCTCCGGAGCAGTCATCGACGGGCGCAAGCTCTCCAGATCCGGCCTTGCCGAGGCGGTAAAGCAGGCAATGCTGAAGCAGGGCGGGGAATTCGTAGATCGAGCGAAGAAGGGCCTGGAGAGCGCGCTGCAGCGTTGACGGCATCGCGCGGGGAGCAAACGGCGAAGGCAATCGGGGGCTACCGGACTTTCGCAAATCTCGAAGACCATGATGGGCTCGCAAGGTCGTAGAGACCGACATGAGCCGGGAGAAGCCAGCATGCGCATCGCACGATTCCAGGACGTCGCCGGAGCCGTCCACTACGGCACCCCAATCGACGAATCCCACGCGCGCCGGTTGGAAGGCGACCTCTACCAATGCCTGAGCGAGACGGGCGATACCATCGAGGTGAGCCGGTGGCTGGCCCCGGTCGAGCCGGTCAACATCTTCGGCATCGGGCTGAATTACCGGGCGCATGCGGAGGAGACCGGGGCCAAGCTCCCGGAAAACCCCATCCTCTTCATGAAGCCGACCACGTCGATCATAGGTCCGGGTGATCCCATCATCCTGCCTGCCTCCTGCCAGCACGGTCCGGAAGTGGACTACGAGGCGGAGCTGGCCGTGATCATCGGACGCACCGTCAAGGACGTGCCCATGGCGCAGGCCCTGGACTACGTCTGCGGATACAGCTGCTCGAACGACATCTCCGCCCGGCGCTGGCAGAAGCACGGCGGTGCCGGGCAGTGGGTGCGCGGCAAGAGCTTCGACGCCTTCTGCCCCCTGGGACCGGTGCTGGTCACCGCAGATGAGATCCCGGATCCCCAGGCACTGGACGTCCGTTGTGTGCTCAACGGCGAGACCATGCAGACCGGAAACACCAGCGACATGATCTTCACGGTCGCGGAGCTCATCGCCCACCTGAGCCAGGACACGACGCTCCTGCCCGGCACCCTGATCCTCACTGGGACACCGCCCGGCGTAGGCTTCGCCCGCAAGCCCCCGGTCTTTCTGGCGGATGGGGATCGGGTCAGTGTCGAGATCGAGTCGATCGGAGTATTGGAGAATCCTGTGCGCGACGCTTCGGCCTGAATCGATTCCGCGATCGGATCGGCAAGTCACTCAGGCCGTCGCCGGAAATCTCTCCTTCCCGGCCGAATACAAAAGGCCGTCACTCCTGCGCGTGCTCGGCCCAGGCGGCGGCCCCGACGACCGTTGCATCGTCCCCGAGCTCGGCGACGACGACCTTGCAGGCATCTCGATACGCCGGCATCACCCGCGCCTTCAGGGACCGCTCGACCTCCTCCCGAAAGAGGTCCGGGAGCGCCTCCACCAGTCCACCGCCCAGCACCAGACGGTCCGGTGCCAGCATGTTCACCACGCCGGCGCTGGTCCAGCCGATGAGGTGCGCCGCATTGCACAGTATCTTCTCCACCGCCTGGTCGCCGGCCTTGACCGATTTGGCCAGCTCGCCGCTGTGTATGTTCGAGAGGTCCGTGCCCACCTCCGCAAGCAGATTCGGTGCCTCGCCGCGATAGGCCGCTGCGGCGGCTGCCGCGGAAACGGCAAGCCGGCTCGCCATCGCCTCCAGACAGCCGCGCTGACCACATCCGCACAAGGGACCCTGCGGATCGACCGGTATATGCCCGATCTCCATACAGGAGCCTTTCCTCCCCCGCAAGACGCTCCCTTCGTAGACACATCCTCCGCCGATGCCCGTGCCCGGAAAGACACCGACGACGGAGCGCGCACCGCGACCCGCGCCGAATCGATACTCGCCGTAGACCCCCGCATCGACGTCGTTCATGACGACCGCCGGGCAACCGAAGACATCTTCCAGATGCTTGCGTACGGGCGTGTTCTTCCAACCCAGATTCGGCATCTCCAATACGATCCCGGCATCCAGATCCAGCGGTCCAGGGCATCCGATACCGATGCCCCTGAGCTGCTCCGCCGCCACGTCCTCATCCTCGAGCAAAGCTTGGATGGTGTCCGTGATCCGGGTGAGGCCCGCATCCATCCCGCTTTGAGCCTTCGTCTTCTTTCGCTTTCGCCCGCGGGGCCGAAAATCCTGCTCGAACAGGACGGCCAACATCTTGGTGCCCCCCAGGTCGACACCTACCCAGTACTTCTTGTCGTTCGTCGTTTTCGTCATGAGCAGCGACCTCCGGTCTGATGACAAGGCACCTTGCGGTGCGGACAGGGAATCCGAGCGTCTATGAACATGTCCCAACCGTTCCACCCGATGGCCAAGGGTCTCATCGAACATCCCCTGGTGCAAAGCGGAAGTGGACCCCGGCGGCAAGGGCCAAGCCCAGCACGAGCGCCAAAATCCCGCAGACCAGGATCAAGCGCAGGGCCTGCTCGAGGTGACTCGCCTCGAGGTCCGCCGGCCAGTCCGGATCACCCAGGAATGCCTCGTTGACGACCTTGCCCCCATAGCTGATGGGGCCCAGCAGACGCACCCGAAGCGCACCGGCACAGGCCGCTTCGCTCCACCCCGAGTTGGGGCTCAGCAGCATCCCATGCCAGCGGCGGGCAGCCCCAAGGGCCGAGCGTGGGTGCAGACGCAACAAGGCGGCAGCCAGGGCGACCAGGGGGACAGAAAGCCGCGCCGGCAGCCAGTGGACGAGATCGTCCGAACGGGCCGCGGCCCAGCCGAAGCGGTGGTAGCGGTCATCCTTGTAGCCGACCATGGAGTCGAGGCTGGAGATCGCCTTGACCAGGACCAGCCCCGGCAGCCCGAAGAGACACAGAGCCCAAAGGGGGGTCAGCACCCCGTCCGTGAGGTTCTCCGACAGGCTCTCGATGGTGGCACGGACCAGGCCGCCACGATCGAGCTGGTCCGTGTCGCGTCCGACCAGAAGCGCGACATGGCATCTCGCAAGGGGCAGGTCGTCCAGGCTCACCAAGACCCGCCGCCCGTGCCGCAGCAGGTCGCCCAGGCACAGCAAACAGTAGGCGAGGAGGGCATCCCAGACCCAGGCTGCCCAGGGGTGCCAGAGGGTGAGCAGACTGTGCGGCAGCCACCAGGCAAACAGGGCCGCTGCGACCACCAGCAGCCAGTGGAGGATGCCGCCGAGACAGCCGTCGAGACCCCAGGCGAAGAGGCGCCTTTCCCACCATAGGCTCCAAGCCCCGAGCAACCGGATCGGGTGCAGGGCGTAGACCGGATCGCCGAGGAGGCCGTCGACCAGGAAGGCCACCAGGACCAGACCGAGGTGGGGCATCAGCTCCACTTGGCGGAGAATCCTCGGACCACCGCCAGGGCCGCGAGCTCGCCGGGACAGCGTTCGACCTCGGCCTTCAGTGCGTCCCGAAAGTAGGCAAAACGCTCCGGATGGACGGCCACCGTCGCGGCAAGCAGCCCCGCCTGGTTGAGAACGGCCTCCCGTGCAACCTCGGGATGAAGGACTCCAGCGGCAGACAGGTCGACGCTCTCGGCCAGGCAGTAGGCCGCCGCGGCGCTCTGGGGGTCGTGGACCAGGGCCATCAGGTTGTGCTCGAAAAGCTCCGCCTCTTCCCGGCTCAGCTCGACCCGGGCGCAGCGGCGCAGCGCTTCCTCCGTGCAGCCGTGGCGACCCAACGCACCCCAGATACTGCGGCGCAGCTCGGCGCAGACCCCATTCTGCAGCAGTAGACAACGGCTGACCGCGTCGCGCGTCGCCCGCGCCAGCAGCTCGCCCAGGGTACCGTGGCTGCCGGCCCAGTGGCGCTCCCACTCGCCGTCGCCGGCGAGGGGTGCCGCGATGGCGATCTGGTCGGTCCCCGTGCCCGTGGCAAGTCCCGCGGACTGACGACTCGGCATGCGCAGGTCCAGAATGGCGACGCTCTTGCCCTCGGTGACCATGGTCGCCGCCCTGACCAGGCAGGCGCGGGTGCAGGGCCGGTTGATGAAGACCATGGCGACGATGGTGCCGCCGATCTCGGCGGCCGTCTCGATCCGGGTCTCGACGCGGCTCTCTCTCTCGACCCGGCGGTTGCCCTGTCTGGTCTCGTGCCACGGAGCGCGGTCGCCGGCGCGGGTGGCGTTGCCGAGGACCCCGGCGGTGGCCGCGACCCGCACCTCGAGCTCCTCGCGGGACGCGGTCGCGAGAACCGCACACTGCATGTTGGCAGCCGTGCTCATCAGCGCCGTCGTTGCACCGGGGATCCCCGCCTCGCGGCAGGCGCGGTGATGGTAGGCTTGCAACCCCAGGTCGTTGATCAGCGCATGCCGGTCGGCGTGGCCCGAGCCTTCGCAGCTCTGATGGTTGCAGACGTGGGTCAGGTCCTCGCGCAGACCGCCGTTGACGGGACAGGTGCTGAGCACCCGGTGCGGCCGCCCGAAGGTGGCGCACAGAAAGCGTCCCTCGCGGCGGAGGGCAAAGTCCTGATCCTCGTGGAGCAGCATTCCCGGGTCTCGATCTCGAAGGGGTCCCCAACTACGACGGTACAGAGCAAAATGAGCCGGAGCAACCTGAAGAGTGCCAATGGGCCGCGAAAGACATGGCGGATCTTACCGGTAGGATCGACATCGAGCTGCGGCGCCTACCCGATCGTATAGGAGTGACCATCCAAGCATCGCGGCCGACCGCCGCGAGCCGCCTCTTCATCGGCAAGGGCGTCGAGGAAACGGCGGTGAGCCTGCCGGCCCTGTTCAGCATCTGCGCCGGCGCCCAGGCCTGCGCCTGTGCGAGCGCCTGCGAGGCGGCCCTGGGACTGACACCTCCCACCAGCATCATCCGGCTGCGCCGCATGCTGGTGGATCTGGAGACGGTCAAGGAGCATCTGTGGCGAATCCTTCTGGACTGGCCCCGCTTCCTGGACGAGCCTCCCCTGGATGAGGCGATGTCCCGGGTCATGGCCGCCTATCTGAGGCTGCGCAAATCGCTCACCCGGCCTGCCGATCTGCTGCGACCGGGCGCCGCTGCGGCGGAGCCGGATCTCTCTGCCTCAGCGGTCGCCCTGGACGAGCTCGCGCAGCTGAGTGAGCAGCAGGTCCTGGGCACGCAACCCTCGGATTGGCTCACACGAATCCAGACGGGAGATGATCTGCTCGACTGGGCGCAGAGCACGGACACGGCTCCCGCCCGCCTGATGCAGCGAGTACACGCCCAGGGCTGGACCTCCTTGGGCAGGTGCCAGGTGAGCGGGTTACCGTGCCTGCTCGCAACGGATCTGGAGCCGCTCCTTTCCGGTACGGGTGCGGAGCGCTTCGTAGCCGAGCCACTGTGGCGGGGCGAGCCGCGGGAGACCTCCCCCTTCACGCGCCGGCGGCAACGCGCTCCGGTGACGGACCTTGCCCGGACGCTCGGAAACGCCCTGCTGCCCCGGTTGGCTGCGCAGCTGTTGGAGCTCGCCTCCCTGCAGAGTGACCTGCGAAGCCAGCTCGGACGTCTCGACGAGCCGATCGCATCTCCGGCCCAGTCCCTGGGGGAAGGTGTGGGCATCGCTCTGGTTCCCGCGGCGCGGGGACTGCTGATCCACCGGGTAGCGATCGACCGGGGCCGGATAACCGACGGACGGATAAGCGATTACAGGATCCTCGCCCCGACCGAGTGGAACTTCCACCCCCGCGGGGTAGTCTTCCAGGGATTAGCGGCGTTGCCGGTCACGGACGCAGATACCCTGGCCCGCCAGGCGGGCCTGTTCGTCACTGCGGTCGATCCCTGCGTCGACTATCATGTGACCATCTCTTGATACCGGCCCATCTCTTGATGCCAGCACAGGCCCACCCGAATGTGTCTAGCCATCCCCGCACGGATCACCGCAATCGACGAGCTCACCGATGCGGCCACCGTCTCCCTGGACGGGATCAGTAGGCAGGTCTCTCTCGCCCTCGTCGAGGATGCCCGGATCGGTGACTATGTCCTAGTGCACGTGGGCTACGCCCTCAACAAGCTGAGCCCCGAAGAGGCGGAGCAGACCCTGCGGCTCATCGCCGAGGCCGGGCTGTCCGCCGAGGACGTGCCGTGAAGTACGTCGACGAGTTTCGCGATCGGGCCCTCGCCCGGCAGCTCGCCGGCGCCATCGCCGCGGAAGCGGTGCCGGAGCGCGAGTACCGGCTGATGGAGTTCTGCGGGGGCCACACCCACGCGATCTTCCGTTACGGCGTCCAGGACCTGATGCCCCCGAATCTGCGCTTCGTGCACGGTCCCGGCTGCCCCGTGTGCGTCCTGCCCATCGCCCGCATCGACCAGGCCATCGCCCTGACCGAGCAGCACGGCGTTACCCTCTGCACTTACGCCGACATGATGCGGGTGCCGGGGAGCGACCGCCGCAGTCTGCTCGTGGCAAAGGCCGCCGGCGCCGACGTCCGCATGGTCTACTCGACCCAGGATGCACTCGCCGTCGCCCGCGCCGACCCGACCAGGCAGGTGGTCTTCTTCGCCATCGGCTTCGAGACCACCACACCGCCCACGGCGGTGGTCATGAAGCAGGCGCGGGCGGAAGGGCTCGCGAATTTCTCGGTCTTCTGCAATCACGTGCTCACCCCCCCTGCCTTGCGCGCCATCCTGGCCTCAGCGGGACCGGAGGGCGTCTCCATCGACGGCATCCTGGGCCCCTCCCACGTCAGCACGGTCATCGGCAGCGCCCCCTACGGCTTCGTGCCGGAGGAATTCGGCAAGCCCCTGGTGATCGCCGGCTTCGAGCCCCTGGACGTGATGCAGTCGGCCCTCATGCTGATCCGCCAGATCAACACCGGGCGCTGCGAGGTGGAGAACCAGTATCGCCGGGCGGTCACGCCGGAGGGCAATCGCAAGGCCCAGGCCCTGATGGCCGACTGCTTCGAGCTGCGCGAGAGCTTCGAATGGCGCGGCCTCGGCTTCCTGCCGGCCAGCGCCCTGAAGATCCGTAAAGAGTATTCGGATCTGGATGCGGAGATCCGCTTCCCCGTGGAGACCCGGGAAAGCCGGGAGGTGAAGGGCTGCGAGTGCCCGGCCATCCTGCGCGGGGTCAAGCGCCCGACGGACTGCAAGCTCTTCGGCACCATCTGCACGCCCGAGAATCCCATGGGCTCCTGCATGGTCTCCTCCGAGGGCGCCTGCGCCGCCTACTGGTCCTACGGCCGTTTCCGGGACGCCGCCCGGACCGAGGGACAGGCGGCCTGATGGGAGGCGGCTCGATCTCGGGCTCCGGCCGGCGCTTCTCCCTGCGGCTCGACCTGGAGCGCGGCGCCGTGGACATGAGCCACGGCAGCGGCGGACGTGCAATGGCCCAGCTCATCGAGGAGCTGTTCAAGCGGCACCTGGACAACGAGCTACTGCGCCAGGGCAACGACCAGGCCCTGTTCGCGCCGCCGCCGGGACGCCTGGTCATGAGCACTGACGGCCACGTGATCTCGCCCCTCTTCTTCCCAGGTGGCGACATCGGCTCCCTGGCGGTTCACGGCACCATCAACGACGTGGCCATGGCCGGCGCCCGGCCTCTCTACCTGGCGGCTGGCCTCATCCTGGAGGAAGGTCTTCCCTTGTCGGATCTCGACCGCATCGTCCGAAGCATGGCTCGGGCCGCGAGCGAGGCCGAAGTCCCCGTGGTCACCGGCGACACCAAGGTCGTGGAGCGCGGCAAGGGGGACGGCGTCTTCATCACGACGACCGGCGTCGGCCTGGTACCGGAGGGCATCCGAATCTCCGGCGACCTGGCGCGCCCGGGCGATGCCATCCTGGTGAGCGGGACGATGGGCGATCACGGGATCGCGGTTCTGTCCAAGCGGGAGAATCTGGGCTTCGAAACCGAGATCCAATCCGACACTGCCGCCCTCCACGGCCTGGTAGCGGCCATGGTAGCAACCGTCCCGGACATCCACTGCCTGCGCGATCCTACCCGCGGCGGGCTGGCGACCACCCTCAACGAGCTGGCCAACCAGTCCGCTATCGGCATGCAGATCCGTGAGGCGAACATCCCCGTCCGCCCCGAGGTCGCCGCCGCCTGCGAGCTGCTGGGACTGGACCCCCTCTATGTCGCCAACGAAGGCAAGCTGGTCGCCATCTGCCCCTCAGACAAGGCCCAGACGCTGCTCGATGCCATGCGGGGGCATCCGCTCGGCAGGGAGTCCGCAATCATCGGCCAAGTCGTCGAGGACCCACACCAGTTCGTCCAGATGGAGACCGGCTTCGGTGGCCAGCGCATCGTCGATTGGCTGGCGGGGGAGCAGTTGCCGAGAATATGTTAGTGGCCGATCGACTCGGAAGCTTTTAGGCTTACAGAGACTAAACCCGCCGCATCTCGGCTTCGATTCTCCCGAGCCCAAGCTCCGTCGAAACATCCGACTTCTTCCGCTTGATCCCATCGCCGGCCCGGCATGCTGCGTCTGCGGCGCTGGACAGCAGCAGGCCCGGCGTACGTTCGATCCAGTAGGTGTCTTCGCTCACCTTCCGCTTGACGTCGAAGGGGAGGAAAGCGGTCGAGGCGACCTTGCCGAGATCGCTGGGGATGTGCTGCACGCGCAGGGCGCCGCCGGCGGCCGTGCGGGACTCGATTTGGGCGCGCCAGGCGTCGATCTCCTTCCAGAAGTTCGGGTCGCCGTTACCGAACTTCTGACGGCTTGTGATGGCGCCGAAGGCGACGCCGAGGACGAGGGCGGCTTGCGCCTTGCCTGACAGGATGTTGTCGGCCTCGATGGCGTCGACGTGGGCGCTCAGCTTGAACTCGCGGTCGGCCAGGGCTTGAAGCTGCCCGACGAAGGGTTGCGCGCCTTCTTCCGTGACTGTCGCTGACTCCTCGAGGTGCAGCTCGGCGAGCTGCGATAAGGCCGTGATCAGGCGCAGAGGGCCGGCCGGATCGTTCTTCACGGCGACGACATAGCCCAAGTAGTCGTTGTGCATGCCCTTCGGCGTCACGCTGATTTGCCGGACGCAGGGCGGCATCTCCCAGGTGGCGGATAGCTCCAGCAGTGCGTCAAAGTAGGTGCCGCCGTAGGTCGCGAAGTGCAGGCGTGTCCCGAGGGCCTCGATGCCCTCGTCGAAGAGATCGCGGTTCACGGTCAGGGCCATTCCGTCGGGGACGCCGGGGATGCCAGCCAGCAGCAAGGGCTCATGAGTATCGCCGGTCAGGTTGGCGGATCGATGGCAGCCGATAGCCGCGAGGTATTTGGACGAGGTCAAGACATCCCAGGTGACTTCGAGGGTTGCCGGTAGCCGCTGGCCCGCATCCCGCTGGGCCATGCGCTGGTAAATCTCGTAGATCTCCTGGCCGGTCAGCTCTGTCTCGCGGATACGGCGCTGGGTGATCGCGACGCGCTCCAGGGCCTCCTTCTCCAGGGCCTGCTCGGTGATCTCGCCATCGGCCAGGCGCCGGAAGTCCTCCTCGGTCACCGGCAGCATCGAGAGCTGCTGCTCGCCCACCACCGAGATCATGTTGCCAAGGCGATTCAGCAACCGGTCGTAGACGATCTCCTCGACGGACCCCAGGTAACACAGGTTCTGCACGTAGATGTCGCCGTGGCGCTGGCCGATACGGTCGATACGGCCGATGCGCTGCTCCACCTTGGCCGGGTTCCAGGGCATGTCGAAGTTGACCAGGTAGTCGGCGGTCTGGAGGTTCAGGCCCTCGGCTGCGGCATCGGTGCAGACCAGGATGTCGATCTGGCCGCGGAGGAAGCGCTTCTTGATCTCCTCGCGCTCGGTACCGACCAGCTTGCCGGTCTCCGGGTCGGTGTACTGGCCGCCGCGGCCCGAGTAGGTCCCGATCAGGAAGCGCTGGTTCACCTGTTTGAAGCGCCGGACGATGTCTTCCACCGTGTCCCAGAACTGGCTGAAGATCACCATCTGTTGGATGCGGCCGGGCCGGTTCGGGTCCTTGCGCTGCTGCACGTAGCCGAGCAGGGCCTGCATCTTCGACGAGGCGGGCGCCGCGTCGTACAGAGTGCTGCCGAGCATCTCGCCCAGGCGCTCCAGCTCCCAGCGCAGATCGGCCTCGCTGCGATTCTTCAGGAGCTGATCGATGATCTCGGCATCCGAGTCGTCCTGCTCGAAGTCCTCTTCCCCCTCGACTGTGCTTCCCGTCGCTAGGGCCGCGGGTGATCCACCGTTCACCAGGTATTCCAAGGTCGCGGCGACCCGCTCGCGCCGTCGGCGCAGGGTCTCCGCGATCGCCCAAAGGCTCGATGCGAAGCGCCGTCTCAGGAAGCTCAGGTAGAAACCGGTCGAGACCCGCGTCTGCTGATCGTTCGCCGCGGTCACCTGCTGCGCGAGGTCCTGGGCATAGTCCTCCAGGGCCTCGTAGGCCTGTTTCTCCTGGGCCGTGTACTGGATGCGCCGCATCGGCAGCACATGGCGATGGGCGAGATTGCTCTTCAGCTCGCCGTTCTGCTGGTAGACACGCAGCAGGGCGCGGTTGTGCCGCATCATCACCCGCGACAGAGGCGCGGAGGCGAAGATCGCGCGCAGGAGCTGCTTCAGGCTGAACGCGGTCGGCGGGAAGCCCTTCTCCAGCCAGTTGTCGTATTGCATCCGGTTCGCCGGCGTCAGCACGGTCTCCCGGATGTGCTCGGCCAGCTCCGGGTCATGGCGGTGGATCGAGCGCAGGACCTGGCGCACGAACTCCAGCTCGTCCGGATAGACCTGCTCGCCGCGTTGGATGCGGCCCTGGACCTCGTAGTAGGCCGCGGTCAGCGAGGGATCCTGCAGGAAGGGACCGACGCGCCGGGTCAGCTGGAACAGGTCGTAGACCTCGATGGGGTCGAGCTGCATCGGTGTCGCCGTCGCCAGCCACAGGGCCTTGGACTTCGGCCGCAGACCATCGGCGACGGCCCGATAGAGCTCCCCGTAGCGCGGTTGCGCCGTGGTGCCGTTGGTCGCGTTCTTGCGCCCCGCGTAATGGGCCTCGTCGACCAGGGCGATGTCCCACTCGTGGCTCGTCAGCTCCTTGCGGCGCTCCTTTCGGCGCACCAGTCCGGTGGAGACGATGGCCAGGGCCGGCGCGAACACGGACTTGCTCGGGAACTGGCGCTCGGTCGGATGGATGATCTCGTGGCGGGGTTGGGCGCCGTTCAGGGCGCGGGCGAAGGGCAGATAGAATTTGTCCTTCAGCTCGTTGTGCCACTGCTTGGCCAGGCTTGCCGGCGGTGCGATCAGGACCCGGCGCGCAAGGCCAGACAGGATCAGCGATCGCAGGGCCAGACCCGCCTCGATGGTCTTGCCGAGACCCACCTCGTCGCAGAGCAGGAAGCTGTAGGGCCAGGACTCGATCAGCCGTCGCGCGACGACCGCTTGATGGGGCCAGGGCTCCACGGGTGCCGTTACCATGCCGACGAGCCGGCCGTTGGGCATGCGCGGCGCATCCCGCAGAATCGCGAACTGGAGCCATTCCTTCGTCGAGGGTTTTGGGGCCTCCGGCGGCAGCTCCGAGGAGTTGTCGATCTCCTTCGGCTTGGTCACCGTCGCCGCGATCTGGATCAGCCGTTCCTGGACCGCATCCGGCAGCGTCAGCACGCGCAGGCCGGGATCGTCGTCGTTCCAGATGGCCTCGAAGGACGCCTCCACCCGATCGGCGAACTGGGCGTCCTTGTCCCCCTCCCAGTCGCAGCGGACCACGAGGTTTTCGGCGTTGAGGGTCAGGGCAGTCTTGGACTCGTTGATCGAGCCGGCCGCGATCAGCCGGTTGTCGTCCGCGTCGCAGAAGATGGCCCACTTCTCGTGGGCATAGCCGTCGATGCGGGACGTGAAGGGAAGGGGCTCACCGGTCTCGCGGTGCACACGTAGCGCAACCCGCAACTCCAGGTAACCCTCCTGAACCATCCAGCTCAGCAGGCCCATGCCGTTTGAGACCGTCTCGGGCCAGTCTTCGAGACCCCCCAGCTCGGCCAGCAGGGAATCGGCCAGGCGCTTGCGGTCGTCCTCGTCGACGATGGCGCGCACGTCCTCGGGGTCCAGGTCGGCGCCGACCACCAGGCGGACATGTCCCTGGTGCTTGATCAGCGCCGTGAAGCCCTGGGAGGCCACGGCCAGCGACGTGGAGGTGAAATACCCGGCAACCCGGTCGTAGCGGACCGACGCGCGCAGCGCCGGGATGTAGAAGTCGTGCAGGATGTCGCACTCGGTGCTGCGGTACCAGGCTTGCCAGGGGCCTTCAGCCAAGCCGCCTCTCGTGGTCTGCTCCTTCACCTGCTCATTCCAGTACCAAGATTCCACATCCCGAGTCCATTTCCTCTAAGGGCGATATGCGGGATGCGTCTTCATCATCGACGCACTACTAACACTTAATATCGCGTACTGGCTATAGGAGCGGAATTTTGCGCTGGCCGATCCCAGGCTATCGGTTCGGGATGTCCCGCAGTTAGGTACAGGAGTCGCATCATTCACACCCAGTCTCGAATTGACCCTGGGTTTAGCCCCATCAGACGCTGATGAAGTCGAATCGCTTGCGAATCGGATAGCGAGCTGACAATGTCGGCCGCTCGTCGAGCCGGCGATGCGTTTTCTTCCAGCTCGGCTGCGACCCAGCTTGGGCATAATTTCTCATCCGGACTGTCAGCGTATACCGCAAACAGATCCCGAACAATCTTCCGTAGGCCGAACTGTTGTGTTTTGAGCGCTGGCGACTCAATGACGTAGTACCAATTTAGCGCTTTGAGTATCGACACTTCTGCGCTGACGCTGTCATCTACCTTAAGCCTCGGGCAGGCGCCGGAGAAAGCTTCTGGGATTCGTGGGTTGTTTATAAACCTCGTGATAAGCTCTGACTCCATTTCATTCAATACTGCACGCTCCTCCTTGGTGCCACGATACGGGCCGCGTATGGGCATAATGACTTTGATAGAATCAAAAGCCTCAACGTAATCCTTCCAACGCGCGATTCGTTCTGGGTTTGATTTCTCCCACCTTGCCTTGGTTGCGTCAAGAAATCGTTTACATTCGTCACATTCGCCATCGTCGCGCGTCATTAGCAAATGAAGCGGTATGTGCCCAGCCCGGAAAAAATCGTCCACATCATGAACCGCATAAGTAACGTCGTCTGCCCAGTCCATGATCTGCGCCTCAATACACCTTTCCTTGTCGCAGCTGCCTTCGCGAACCCACTCGAAATACCATGCTTCGCTCTCGTATGCACCCCACTTCCTCGTCTCGGGGTGTCCTGACTGCAGCCAGGGGTATTTCAACGTCGCATTCAGTGTGGCTCGGGTGAGATTTAGGCCGGCGTGGTCTCGGGCGCGAACTGCCAATTTGGTTACGATTCGGAAGGATTGGGCGTTACCTTCGTAACCTTCTTCGTTGCGATCCTTCAAGAGTCGATTTAGCTCTTGCTCGCCGATGTGCCCGAATGGTGGGTGGCCCAGATCGTGAGCGAGGGCGGCGGCCTCGGCGACCTCCGGATCAAGATCGCCGACGGAGCGCAAGAGGTCATCGTCAGATTCTTGCTGAAGACGTTCTGCAAGTCGGCGCGCTATCTGAGCGACCTTGAGTGTGTGGGTCAGTCGGTTATGGACGACGTCACCTTCGACTGGGCTGATGACCTGTGTAACGCCCGCTAGTCGGCGCAGGGCGTTACAGTAGAGTAATCTATCGCGATCTCGTTTAGCAGCAGCTCTGTGATCCGTATGAGGGTTTCGGCGTTCTCGCCATTTTCTTTCGCTGCGGCTGTCCACGATACATCCTCTTCGTCAGACGAATTCGGACTCCTAGGGAGCCCGAATTAGCAAGCCACCGTTGGCGGCTAATAACCCCAAATCATCGGCCGGCGGCTTCAGTTTCCATTTGCACACGTCTGTCGGGCG
>CAYYHR010000043.1:0-20360 GCA_964471705.1 uncultured Chromatiaceae bacterium | reverse complement strand
TTCCGCGCAGACGGTGGTGACGGCGCCATACCCGCAGCATTCCCGGGAGCCAGAGTAGAACCATGACCGAGGCGGCCAGGGAGAGGTAACGAAAGGGCGCGACGTGCAGATTCCACCGATCGGCCGTGGACCAGGCGATGGCGGCGACGGCGAGCCACAGGCCGACAGCGACGGCCTCGTAGTTGGGGCGCCAAGGGTTCTCGTAGCGGCTCAGGTCAGGGCTCCTCGCGCACCTCCAGGCCACCATCGGAGGTCACGCGACAACCGGGTAGATGTCCCAGGGTGCGGATCAGCACGTAGGCCTGCACGCCCTGTTCCTGAGCCCAGGCGCGGACCGCCTCGCGTTTGACGCACAGCCAACCGTCGGTTTGAGACACGCCTCCGGGCAGGTCGGGATCGCGCGCCCGAATCCGTTCCACCAATGCGCGGGCGGGATCGGTGTCCGCAGGCGAACGATCGTGGCCGCCCGAAGGAGCTGCCGTTGGCACTGCCGGCTCCGCGCTCCGCTTCTCCGGTAGGTTCGGGATGGTGTCCTTTGGCGGGGCTTGCACCGTCGGAACTTGCGCTGTCGGCACTGCGTTCGCGAGCAGGGTAAGCACCCGGCGGGAGGTCTCCAGGTTGAGGAGTGCGCCGTGCTCTCCGTCGACCTCGATTACCCGGCGCAGCGGGGCGAGCGGATTGACGTCGAGCAGACCCTCGCCGGCCAGGGCCTCCAGCTTCTCCCGCGGTGAGGCACCGAGACCGCTGAGCCCGTCGGGGTAGAGGATAAGGAGCTGCCCGCCTTTTCGTCGGATTCGTGGATCCCAGGCGTTCGGATCGGCGTTGAGGATCTCCGCCAGGGCGAGCAGTGTTTCCCCGCCGGCACCGCGGCCACGTAGCCAAGTGGCGGCCTTGGCGGCCGCTTCTCCAAACTGGCTCGCCGAGTCTGTCTCCAGCCCCGCTGGCGTCCCTGCCGGTTGCGACGGCACTTCGGGACGAGGCAGGGGTTGATCAGGGTCCGGGCTTGCCGGGACGGGAGTTTCTTGCGGCTCCGATGGCTCCGGAACCGAAGGCGGCACCTTTTCCGAGGATGGAGTCGCGGCTGATTTCCCCTCCAGCGCAGGCGTGGCGATGACTTTCTCCTCGATCTCCCTCGTCGAAGGCTCAGGCTCTGCGGTTTCCAGCATCATCGGCTCAGAAGCGAGCACAACCCCCACCGGCGCCGGCTGTGCTCCGGCAAGCACCAAGTCGGGCGAGGCAAGGCGCAGCATGGTGAGTGTCACCACTTGTCCGTCGCGGGCAAGCGGCGCCGGCGCCAAGCGCCAGTAACGCTGCGCATGGTCTCCTTCCTGCTGCGGGACGGCGAGTCCTCGTTCCAGGAGGATATCCGCCAGGGTGTCGGGATCGCGCGGGATGCCGGGCACCCGGTCTGCCGCCAGTAGTGCGACGATGTCCTCGGCACCCGCGGGCCAGACCAGGTGGAGGCCCTCGGCGAGCACCCAGAGTCGTGCGCCCGGCACATTGATCTGCCAGCGCCCACCGCGTGCGAGGCGGCGCATGGCATCCAGCAGGTAGCGATCCACCGGCACCCCCAGCGAGGTCGCCGCGGGATCGATGCGATTCTCACGCAGGTCGCGCTCCACGCTCGCACGGTCGGCCTCCGTCACCAGGTTTGCGAGCACCGCCCCGTCGTCGATCCCGGCCACGGCGGAAAGCAGCCCCTGCATGATCTCGGGATCGGCATCCACCAGCCAAGAGGTGACCTCGGGTGTGAGGATGCGCTCCAGCACCAGGAGACCGAAGGTCTCGTGGCGGGCATTGCGATGCTCCCGCCAGCGCAGGAAGTAATGCTCCACGCCGTTCTCTGCCGCCCAGTGGGTGAGGGACCCGAGCAGTGGCCGCCAGATGGAGCGGCCCTCCCGGTCCGATACCGAAAGATCCGAGACTGGCTTGCCGGCATCGTGGCACAACCCGGCGAGGCCCGCCGCCAAACGCCAGCGCGGCTCGAGCTCCCGGCGCTCGGCCGGGCCGCGGTCGAGGGCGAAAATCCGGCCCTGGCTCGCCTGGGCGGCATGGAAGGCGACCTCCAGGCCGTGACGGAAGAGACCCCCTGCACCTCGGTGGTGGTGTGCCTCCGAGGCCGGGAGGAGGTGGACGAAAGCGGCATAGCGCTCAATGACAGGTCGTACCAGCGCGGTAAAGCGAGAGTCCGTGAAGGCCAGGCCATCCTGGAGCCGGACGATCAGTTCCTGTTGTGTGGCAACGATGCGCTCGGGTGGAGCGACCGGCAATCCCTTCAGGAACGGCGGATAACGCGGGATGTCGGTGTTGTCGACCGATTCGTCACCCGCACTGACAGGTGCGGGCGTGGATACAGTCTTGCGCCGATCGAACAGTCCCATGGGGACATGCTGCACCGGTTCTCATTGCGACCGTGAGCAGGAAAGGCGTCGAAACCGGCGCTCTTTCGGTACAGAGCACACCAGTGAGCGGCGTCGTGCCTGTGGGCCAGGAAACACGCCTGGCTTGACGTGATGCCTCGACGAGCCGCCGCGAAATCCGCTCGACGGCGCGTCCTGGAGCGCGGGAACGGTCCTCGCCGATGCCGCAAAAAGGTCGGCGTTGCACAGCCGAGGCAGGGAACCTGGCAGTCTCCCTGAGCAAATTCTGGCCGCATCCGCCAATGCTGACCGCCGGAGAACCAGTTAGCGCCTCCCCGCACAGGCTATCCACAGAAGCGGTCACAGCATCTGGGGATAAGTGGGCGATCTCGGGGAAAACCGTGACGGGATACGCGCACAGACTTGCTTTGACATCGGCAGCCATCTTCGCGACAACAGCGGGGGACGGGCCGAGAGGCACCGAGTTCTGAGGGGGTACCAAATCGCCCGGGGAGATGGCTTGCCGGGGCTCCGACCATGGCCGCCACGAATACATGTTCGAGCTCGCGCTCACACGATTTCTCGCCCGCCCTTCTCGGCCATCGCACATTCGAGCTTCGCATGCTGGCGAAAGGCCATGCGCACGCGCGAGACGCTGCGCGCGAGGCGGCGGATCTCCGCGAAGCGCTCCTCCAGCGTGTCGGCAAGCGCGAGCTCCCAGGGTTGGGCGACGCAGCTCAGGGCCGAGCGGGCATAGCGGTCGCCTTTACCGCGCCGCAAATACGTCGTGAAGGTCCGCGCCCGGCTCCCTGTCCGGTTGACCCAGCGCCGGGTGAACCACTCGATGGAAAAGGCGCCGGGGGCGGCCCGTTCAGCGCGTACCGCTCGTACCCGCACGCCAAGCCGGCCCCACTCGTCGCGCGGGCGCTCGGCGCGCTCCTGGGCCGCGCGCAGATAGAATTCGGATGCCACCTCGGCGGCCTCGGCAGCCAGCGCCTCCAGGCGCGCACGCGCCCATGCCTCGACGGTTTCCTCGATCTGCGACGTCTCTCGGGACATGCTCCGCTACCCCCGTGTTCCCACATATCTAACTAATGTGAAACCCGCTACCCGTATCCGCCCGCACCCCCGGATCCATCCTGCGGGGGCATTTCCGGGGCTTGCTTTCGCCCGCACCCGGACCGAACGGCCCGTTTTGTCCCGCAGGTTTTCGTGCGTCCAATCAGACGATTAGGTGCGCCGGGGTCGGGCCTGTATTCGCCCGCACGCTTCGTCCGCCACCTGTATTCGCCCGCACCCCGGCAACGGTGACGTTTGCGCCCTGTGCTCGCCCGCACGCGTACGGGCAGGCGTGTTTCCGCCCGCGGGCGTTTCTGCAATACGATCAGCGCGTTATGGAGTTTCGGATGTACGATGCTTCCGCCCGCAGGCCGGCACCGACACCTGTTTCCGCCCGCACCCCGATTCCGCCTCGCACTTAAGCACAGCCTTTGCCCGGGCACCGCCGCGAAAGCGGGCGGATTTTCGGCGCCTTTCCCAGCGGCCGTCATCCGGGATCTCGGGCATGCTCCTTTCACGATGGTGCACCGCCAGTGAACCGGGCGTGCGCCCCAAGTCGCATAAGGGTGGTGGATGAGCGGCTTCATGACCGCTTGTTTGTCGCCAGTGCACCTGCAGTGAACGAGAGGATCAGATGACCGTCATCGGCTTGGATGTAGGCTACTCGAACCTGAAGATCGCCGTCGGCGAGGCCGGAGCGGCACCGCAGGTGTTGGTTCGACCTGCCGGCGCGGCGCCGCTGGACCGTCTCGGTGAGCGCATCGGCACAGGCCTGCCCCAGGACGCCGTCATCGTCGATATCGACGGACAGCCCTGGGCGGCCGCCGTCGAGCCGGCGCGGTTGGAGGGCTGGCAGCGCTCGCTGCATGCGGACTATGCTGCCACCCCCGCCTACCGAGCGCTGGTGACAGCGGCCCTGGTGCTCGCCGACCGCCCGGTCGTGGAGCGGTTGGTCACCGGGCTCCCAGTCGAGCAGGCCCGGGATCCACGGCGCCGGGAGGCGTTGCGCCGCACGCTCATCGGGCGCCACCGAACCGAGCGGGGAGGCTTCGAGGTCGGCGAGGTGCGCATCGTGCCCCAGCCGGTCGGCGCCTTCGTCGACCTGCTGTGGTCGGATCTCGATTCGGAGACCCTGGCGCGTATCGAGGAGGGCACCGTACTGGTGCTCGATGCGGGCTACTACTCCTTCGACTGGGCGGTCGTCGTCGCCGGGGAACTACGCTGCGGCGCCTCCGGGACCAGTCTGGAGGCGATGTCGGTGCTGATTGAGCGCGCTGCCGGTCTTATCGCCGAGCAGCACGGTGGCCGGCCGCAGCCGCTTGCCCTGGAGGCGGCTTTGCGCCGCGGGCGCGAGCACCTGCTGGTGCTCGGCAAGCGGGTACTCCTGCAACCCCTGCTGGAGCACGCGGCTCGCGAGGTCGGCGGCGTGGCCCTGGAGGCCCTGCGCCAAGCCCTGCGGCGCGAGGTCACAAACGTGGATCTCGTGCTGGTGACCGGGGGTGGCGGGGCGCTCTACAAGCGCCAAGCCGCCGAGCTTTTCCCCGGCGCCCAGGTACTACTCGCCCGCGATCCCGTCGGCGCCAACGCGCGTGGGTTCTTCCGCTATGGCCAGCGCTGAGTCCGGGTGGCGCGTCGTGGTGCGGATCGGCTCGGGCCAACCGGAGCTGCGGGCCGCGCTCGCGGATTTGCCCTCCCGTGCCCGGGCGGAGCGGCTGCGCCAGCTCGCCCTCGTTGGGCTCTACAGCCTGCGTTGCGGGGCGTCCGTCACAGCATCCGAGCGAGACCTGCAATCCCCACCGGCCGACGCGGCGTTCACCGCGCGCCGGGAGCGGCTGATGCGCGCGCTCACTGTCGAGGGAGAATGACGTAACCGATTGTATCTATGGATTATTCGTAAAGGAATATTTCCCCGCCATTATTGTCAATCCATGCCGGTGTCACTACGATGTTCATGAGCGAAATCGAGGGTTTCAAGCGTCGCGTGCGACTGTTTCTCGCGCTCCTGTTGGGCGTCTGCGCTCCACAGGTGGTGGCGCTGGATCTGACGGCGACGCGGTGGGAGGTGGTTGCCCGACGCCATGGCATCGAGCCGCTGCTGCTCTATGCCCTGGCACTTCGGGAGACGGCTCGGCCCATTGGGGCCGGCATGGTCTCTCCCTGGCCATGGACCCTGGGCTCGGCCGTGGGTCGAAGGTTCTACGACAGCCGCGAGGAGGCCAGCTCGGCACTCGCGGCGCGGGTGAAGCAAATCCGCGACGTCGACGTCGGCTTGGTGCAGGTCGGCCTGAAGCGCCACGGGCATCGCGTCGGCGACCCGGCAAGTCTGCTGGATCCGGGTATCAATCTGGGAGTGGCCGCCGGCGCGCTGCGCGAGGCCATCGGCTCCGCGCGGGGCGACCTGGCGCTGGGTATCGGGCGCTACCGGTACCCCGATGATGACCAGGCGGCGCGGGGCTACGGGCACCGGGTGCTGGCACTGCGTGATGCCTTACGCCGGCGTTCGCCGCAAGGGGATGGGCGGGATGTGATCGATCTGTGGCGGGCCGGCGCGGTGCTCGACCTGGTGGCCGATCCGGAGTCCCGCGGCAACTACAACGCCTGGTATCGCGCGGCTGGCCAGGGAGAGCTGCAGCTGGCGGATCTCACGCTCAAGGAGATCCGGGCGCTGCAGAAGCGGCTCGTACGCCGCCATGGCGGCTCCGCCGTCGGCCGCTATCAGATCATCGACGATACCCTGGACGGCTTGATCGTGCGTATGGGACTGAGCGGAAGCGAGCGCTTCACGCCGGCGCTGCAGGATCGCATGGCCATTCACCTGGCGCGCGAGGCCGGGCTCGATGCCTGGCTGGCGGGCGCGCTCACCGATGCGCGCTTCGCCGCGAATCTGGCACGGGTCTGGGCGGGGCTGCCCGCGGACCGTTCGGGTCGCAGCCACTACGCCGGGATCGCGGGCAACCGGGCCGGCGTCGGCTGGCACCGGGTAGTTGCCTCTCTGCGACACATCCGGTTCGAGGGTATCAGACAGCAGTGACTGCGAGGACCAACGATGCGCGAGGATGCACAAGTGCCCGGTGGTGTGCCTCTGTCCGAGGAGATCTTCCGGCTGAACCTCTCCTACCTGCTGCTCGCCCAGCGCCTGCTCGCGCAGGACGAGCAGCAGGCGGCGATCGCGCTGGGGGTCAGGGAGCCTCTCATTTCCTGGTTGCGCGAGGCAAGCGTCGGTGCGGTAGCGGCCCTCGCGCGCTCCCCGGTCGCGGTTCATGAGCTGCGGTTGCCGAAGAAGGCGTCCGCTTCCGTGCTCGCCGCCTGCGAGGACGCGCGGTGGCTCGGCCCCGTCCATGTGGCCATGACGGCCGTGGAGGCGACCCGTGGCCGTTCTCGCTGACATCGAGCAGCTCGAGCTGGCCGTCGAGCTGTTGCACCGCAAGGCCCGAATCTCCATCGTGCACCAGCAGACGGGCGTCTCGCGATCCCGGTTGCGTGCCCTGTACCGCGAGATCCACGGGCACGGTGCCCCCAGCGGGCAGATCCAGATGATCGGCGGCGTGGCCATCCAGTCCCGCACCCAGCAGGTCCATGCGAGATTCTTCGCCGCGCTCTACGAGCGCTATGGCGGACCCGCTGTGAGCCGCCAGCTCGACATCCGCGCCGTCATCGCCGCCCACGACCTCTACGAATCCATGGTGCCACAGGGGCCGCAACTGGACTTCAACGGTGCCTGGGTCATCGCCCGGGACCTGCGTGTGGGTACCTCGGAGCTGCGCACCTGTACCTCCTGCGAGCTGCGCTACCTGGTCGCGAGCGCCAGCCGGTTGGCCCCGACCTGTCCCTTCTGCGTGCTGCATGCGCGCCGGGGTGGGCGTGGCGAGCCCCGGCTGGTACTGCCCGCGGGGCTGGCCGCGCCTTGGGCGGACGCGCAAGTCCCTGCGTTGCCGGCGCCTTCCGACGAGGACGAGGACGAGGACGAGGATCGCTAGCAGAACTGGGATGTCCGCCGGCCGGGTGGCGGGCCATGCCTCCGAGCCGGGCGTGAAACCGACATCCCCGTTCCGCGATAATCCGAGCCTGGGCAACTGCATGAGGTTCTCGGACCGGACGATCGGATGGCCAGCGTTACCGGATTCCTGCTCACACGTCACTGGCGCGACGGCCCCGACGGCGTCGAGCTGGTGTTCTGGGCGCACTCCACCGCGGGGCCACTGCGCCTCGTGTTTACCGGCCAGCGGGCCGTTTGTTTCACACCGGCCGACACGGTGCTCGATCCCGCCGACCTGCCGGGCCTGCGGCTGGAGCGGAAACGCCTGCGCCTGAACACCTTGGATGGCCGGCCGGTCGACGGTCTTTACTTCCCTCACCAGCGGGACATGAGGCGGTTGCGCGCGCACGCCAAGGAGGTCGGGATCCCGCTCTACGAGTCAGACCTCAAACCCCACGACCGTTTCCTCATGGAGCGTTTCATTACGGCTCCCCTGGAGGTAGTGGGTGAGGCCGTCGAACGACCGGGCTATCTGGAGTTCCACAATCCCAGGGTGCGCCGGGGCGCCTGCGACCTGCGCCTGAGCTACGTCAGCCTGGACATCGAGACCGACGGCATTGATGGGGAAATCCTGTCCATCGCCCTGTGCAACAAGGACGTAGAAATGATCTGCATGCAGGGCGAGGCGGCGCACTGGGAGAGCGATCTGCCGATCCGCTGGTTCGGCGACGAAGCTGCGCTGTTGGCGGGCTTCCTGGAGGCCTTCCAGGCCCTGGATCCGGATCTGCTGCTGGGCTGGAACCTGATCAACTTCGATCTGGACTACCTGCAGCGGCGCTGCCGATTGCATCGCGTCCCCTTTGCCTTCGGACGGGGCGGCGACAACGCCGCCGTTCTGCCGCCGCAACGCGGCGGCCAGACCCGGTTCCCCAGCCTGCCGGGACGGGTCGCACTCGACGGCATCGACACCCTGCGCGCCGCCTTCTGGTCCTTCGAATCCTTCGAGCTGGGATTCGTGGCCGAGCGGCTGCTCGGACGCAAGAAGTTGATCGAGGAGCCCACGGGGAAGATCGAGGAGATCCGCCGTCTGTTTCGCGAGGACCGCCCTGCCCTTGCCGCTTACAATCTGGAGGACTGCCGGCTGGTGGAGGCCATCTTCGAGAAGGCCGTTCTGATCGACTTCGCCGTGCAGCGGGAGGTCATGACCGGGCTGCCCCTGGGGCGTCAGGGTGGCTCGGTGGCCGCATTCGACAACCTGTACCTTCCCCGGTTGCATCGGGCCGGCGCCGTGGCCCCCGACGTGGGCGCATCGCAGGCGACCGAGTCCAGCCCCGGCGGCTATGTGATGGACTCCCAACCGGGGATCTACGACAACGTGCTGGTGCTCGACTTCAAGAGCCTGTACCCGAGTATCATCCGCACCTTCCGCATCGACCCGCTGGGCCTCGCGTGTCCGGGCGAGGACCCGGTGCCGGGCTTCCTGGGGGCCGGCTTTGCGCGCGATGGGGCGATCCTCCCCGCCATCATCACGGAGCTCTGGGGCAAACGCGATGTAGCCAAGCGCGAGGGGAACCGCGCCCTGATCCAGGCCATCAAGATCATCATGAACTCCTTCTACGGGGTCTTGGGCTCCAGCGGCTGCCGTTTCTTCGATCCGCGCCTGGCCAGCAGCATCACCCGCCGCGGCCACGAGATCATCCAACGCAGTCGCGATCACATCGAGGCGCAGGGATATCGGGTCATCTACGGGGACACGGACTCGGTGTTCGTGCTGCTCGGGCCGGACTACACGCCGTCCGATGCACGCCAGGTCGGCGAGACCCTGGCGGCGTCCCTGAATCGATGGTGGCAGGAGACCATCGCGCGGGAGTTTCGTCTCGAGTCCTTTCTGGAGATCGAGTTCGAGACCCACTTCCTGCGGTTCTTGATGCCGACCATCCGCGGTGCCAAGACCGGGTGCAAGAAGCGCTATGCCGGCACCGTGCGCAACGCGAAAGGCGAGCTCGAGGTGGTCTTCAAGGGTTTGGAGAGCGTACGCAGCGACTGGACGCCCTTGGCGCAATCCTTCCAGCGCGAGCTCTATCGCCGGGTCTTCTTCCGGGAGCCCTGGGAGGGTTTCGTCCGCGAGACGGTCTCTCAGCTCACGTCCGGTGCGCTCGACGATCAGCTCGTCTACCGCAAGCGCCTACGCCAGCCACTGGAGGCCTACCGCCGCAATGTCCCGCCCCATGTCCAGGCCGCCCGCAAGCTCGCGAACCCAGGCCGGATGATCCGCTACCTCATCACGGTCAACGGTCCCGAGCCCGTCTCCGCGCGCACCAGCCCCATCGATTATCAACACTATCTGGATCGACAGCTGGCCCCGGTCGCCGACGGCATTCTGCATTTCCTCGGCGACAGCTTTGGGCGACTCACGACGACACAACTGGAGTTGTTCGCGAGCGAATGAGCGACCACTCCACCCAGAATCGCGGTGAGGCCCTCGTCTGGACGCTACCTACACCGAGGATTCGGTCACAGCTTGCGCCGAACGCGAGCTCGGATGAACGCGGCTTGATCGGCCAGAATGTTTCTGCCCTGCAGCAGCAGGTGCTCCACGTAGCACGGCGCGTACGGCACCGACAGGAGCTCGACACCCCATTCCCGCGGTGTTTTGTTCCGCTTGCGGACGCTGTTGCACACGAAGCACGCGGCGACGACGTTCGTTCAGATGTCCCGCCCGCCGCGGCTTCGCGGAATCACATGGTCTCTCGTCAGCTGTCTCGGGGAGAACTCCCCTCCGCAATACTGACAGGTGTAGCCATCGCGTTCGAACAAGGCTCGGTTGGTCAACGGCGGCACATAGTCCTTGGACCACAGCCGCGGCACCACCCTGGCACTGGTCAGCAGGATCGAAGAGACCTCGATGCTCGAACGAAGGCCTGATACCCGGTTCGTCCCTCCGTAGAACACACGGGATTCCTCGCCCAGCGGCGCGATGACACGATCGGTCGCCAGCAAGTGAATCGCGGTTTCTACGGTGATCCATGAGCTCGGGTTTCCGCCCTTGTCCAAGGCCAGAACCGCGGTCTTGGTCTCAAGATCCAGCATGTCGAAGTGCTCCTCCGTTGTTGATTGTTCCCTTGCGCAATCTACAACAATTCGGAATGCCGAAACCCTTGGTGGCGTCCCCGGGAAGACTCGAACTTCCAACCTCCGGCTTCGCAAGCCGGCGATCTCTCCTGTTGATCTACGGGGACAAGAAAAACGATGGAGCCGACTGTAGGACTCGAACCGACGGGGAGGTCGCTTACAAGGCGACTGCAATGGACCGCTATGCGAAGTCGGCAGCGATGGTACGCAGGGCGGGATTCGAACCCGCAAGAGCCGTAAGGCTCACCAGCCTCTCATACTGGCGTGTAGACCAGTTCCACCACCTGCGTATCGAACTGGTACCGGGGGAGGGACTCGAACCCTCAGGAACATGTGTCTGAGACATGCGCGTATGCCAAATTCCGCCACCCCGGCATGAGCTGAAATCGAATGGTTGAAGCCAACGGGGGTACTCGAAACCGCAATCCTCCCGCTTACGAGGCAGGCGCTCTGCCGCTTGAGCTACGTTGGCGAGGAACGTCCTGTCTGGTGGGGACAGCCCGACTCGAACGGGCACAGTGCGTTGCGCACAAGCAGGGTTTAAGCCTGCCGCGTACACCTTTCCGCCATATCCCCGAAGATGGTTACCCAGGGCGAGATTCCAACTCGCAGAATCCTGCGTTTGAGACAGGCATGTATGGCATTTCCATCACCTGGGTATCGATTGGAGCGGGTACCGGGAATCGAACCCGGATCCTCGGCTTGGAAGGCTGCTGCTCGACCATTGAGCTACACGCGCAAGAACCTGATAGGCGATGTCCGGATCGAACGGACGACCTCTTCCTTGTAAGGGAAGCGCTCTCCCGACTGAGCTAATCGCCTTTTGAAAATGGTGGGTCCGACCGGGCACGATCCGGTAACCAACTGGTTATGAGCCAGCCGCTCTGCCGATTGAGCTACAGACCCGAGACTGATGGCTCCGACTGGATTCGAACCAGTGATCGCTCCCGTATGAAAGGAGTGCAGTACCGCTTTGCTACAGAGCCTCATGTTGGCTGGCCGTAGTGGATTCGAACCACTGCCGGCAGAGTCAAAGTCTGCTGTCCTACCGCTAGACGAACGGCCAATGAAAATGAGAAATGGCGCCCCGGGAAGGATTCGAACCCTCAAATCGGCGGAATAGAAGTCCGCTGCCTTATCCGGTTTGGCTACCGGGACTTGAAATCGACTGGTCGCTTCGAGTGGATTCGAACCACCGACCTGACGGTTATCGGCCGTCTGCTCTACCGGGCTGAGCTACGAAGCGAGATGGAACATGGAGCTGCGAGGCGGGATCGAGCCGCGAACCTCACCCTCGGTGTGCCCTGCCGACTGAGCGACCGCAGCGAGTGCCTTATGGAGTGGACAGTGAGATTCGAACTCACGAAAACCTGGGTTGCAGCCAGGCGCCTTCGACCGCTCGGCCATGTCCACGGATCGACAAATTGGCAGAGGGCACCGGTACCGACCCGGAAGCCTGTCGGCTCCAAGCGCTTAGCAGGCGCCGCCCATCCCCGATGGGGTTACCCTCTCTGTTTGGCGGAGAGCGGAGGTCACGATCCCCAACCGTTTCCACGGTCGCATCGTTTTCGAGGCGGGCCCGGACCCTGTCCGGTTCACTCTCCGGAAAATGACAGAGGGCGGGGTACTCGAAACCCAATCGCTCACGCGATCGATCTGTGTTCAAAGCAGTCTCGGGCCCTGCCCGATTCACCCTCTATCTATGTGGCGCCCCCGGCCGGTTTCGATCCGGCTGCCTCTTGCCTGACAAACAAGCGCTCTCCCGATTGAGCTACGGGGGCGTGAAAGGTGGTAGCGGGAGGCCGAATCGAACGGCCGTTGGCGATGGGATATGAGCCCATGCTGGGAACCAGCACCCTTCCCGCGTCAAATTGGCGCCCCCGGAGAGACTCGAACTCCCAGATCTTCCGGTTCGAAGCCGGATGCCTTATCCGGTTTGGCGACGGGGGCGGAATTGACCAGTGTCCCTGAATCTGTAGTTGGCGGATTCCGTGACGGGACACGGGCATGCTTGGTGGATGGAGCAGGTATTGACCCTGCGACCTCCGGTTCTTCACACCGGCGCTCTACCGACTGAGCTACCCATCCGATGTTCGGTCGAATGCCTGCAGGGGTGGCCGGCGGGTTACGATCCCGCGTCGCGAGGGCCACAACCTCGGGTTCTGCCATTGAACTACGGCCACACCTGCAAACACTCGTCTGGCATGCCGGGAGGGACTCGAACCCCCAACGAACAGTTTTGGAGACTGTCGCTCTGCCAATTGAGCTACCAGCACATTGAAGTTAGTGTCCCGTGAGGGTATCGATCCCTCTTTGTCGCCTTGAAAGGGCGATATCCTAGCCAGTAGATGAACGGGACATCGAAGGGTAAGCCTGCCGTCCGGCGTGGCAGATTTCGACCTGGGTGTTGTGGTAGGTCCGGCCGGCCACGATCCGGCATCAACCAGCTTAAAAGGCTGGTGTTCTGCCCACTTGAACTACGGACCTGTCATTGGTGGAGAGCGGGTCGAATCGAACGCCGTGCCCGCGGGGAGCCGGGTTACAGCCGGCCTTGGGGACCACCCCAACTTATTGACGCTCTCCGTCGAATCTGGCTGGCAAGGTCGGACTCGAACCGACGTACGGCTCATTAACAGTGAGCTGGCCTACCGCATGGCCCACTTGCCAATACTGGTCTGGGTGGTTTGATTCGAACCAACGGCATCTCGCTTCCAAGGCGAGGACTCTGACCCGGCTGAGCTACACCCAGAGACCGAGCAGCTTGAGATTACGGCTGCTCGCACCGCATCCTTTGTCGCATTATCGGTAGGCGGCCAAGCCCACCGTTCGCGCGTATCCACTCGAAACCGCCGAGGCAGCTTCCGAGTCGTGCGGCATGACGGCCTTTTTGAACAGGAGGCGATACCTGTTTGCGGCACAGCTACTCGATGCCCCCTCTACCGTCTGCCTTGCGGGCAATGAAGGCTTGCAGGCCACCGTGCGAGTCGACATCGAAGACCCTTGGCTTGGGACCGCGGATCTTCCCGAATTTCGCCGAAGCGATTCGGGCTTACGCCATTTTCGCTGCACCGAGAGACGCGTCTTTCCGTTTTGGAGTCTTCAGACCGGAATCGAACCGGCAACCCATTGCTTTTGAGGCAATTGCTCTACCATTGAGCCACTGAATAGGTAACCTGCGAAGATGCGCGCGTCCCGGTTGCTTCGCCGCCTTTTGAGCCGCGAAATACAACACACCTTCTGTCTTTCGCCCGCCGGCTACTCGACCGTTCTTCGGGATCCCGTACCCGTTGGCCCGGTGCCCCTGGAACTGCGCCCCGCCCTCGCTTGCCGGCTCGGACTCAAGCGCTCCCCCTTATCCCTCGCGAGTCGCGACCTGGTGTGACGGCGGTCGGCACCACCCGTTACCTTCGCCGGCACCGGTTCCCCTTGCGGGCCGGTGAGCCGGCTCAGACCGTCAGTCGCTTCGTCGCTACCACCGGCCGAACCGATGGCGATGGGGACGAGGTTTGTCTGGATCGACCTGTCGCCAGGCGGGAGTGCGCAGGCATCCCCCCTTTGGCGGTGTTGCCACCGCTTATCCGTGCCAGACCACGCATACCATGACGCTGCCGGCTACGCTGTCGGGCTTCCGGCTTGCCCATCCCGCTGGCCCGATGCGCCTGTATCCGAATCCCTCGGGCCAAGAGGACCGGACACCGACGCGGAGAGAGAATAAACAGCAACGCACCCCACGCCGTGCACCTGTCATCGTCTTCACGATGACGGGTTTCAGCATTCCGAATTGTTAAGGATCGCTACGAGCGCCATTCAGCGACGCAAGGGGGTCTCTCAAAGCCCGGAACGCAAAAACCCCGGCGGTGCGTTCCGTGGGCACCAACCGGGGTTCTCGTACGATCCTCGGGAGGTGCCTGGTTGTTCAGGTAACCTCCCGGATATGTCCTGCGAAGGTTACGTCATACCATTCCCTTTCCAGTTAATGGGACGGTAATCGGATGTGGTTTGGGTAAGTTCGCGGATACCTGCATCCGGCACGCGCGACGGCAGACCGCCGAATGCGCGCACACAGACGAACGCCGGACTGGTAAAGCCCGCGTGCATCGCTGGTCTGTGTGATAGGCGTAAGGAAGTCATTTTCATCTCGAAAAAGAGGAGGCGAATGTTCGCCGCGATTTCAGTTGCGGGTATTGTAGACAAGAATTTGGACATTGCAACCACTAAATCCAATTATTTTGGATTTTTGGTAAGCTTGCGTGCATGCAAAACAGATCGACAAAGAAGAAGCCTGTTGCCGGAAAGGCGGCGCCGAACCCGACCTATGTGAAGATCGGTAAGCGTATCCGCCAGGCGCGCTTGATGGCGAAAGAGAGCAACAGCCGCCAACTCAGTCAGCGTCTTGGCTGGAGCGCCGGCCGGATCAACAACTTCGAGCTCGGCGTCTCCACGCCCGGACCCGAAGAGACACGGATACTATGCGAGGCACTCAAGACGAATCCTGCCTGGGTCACCTACGGCGTGGGTTCGCCTCGGGCCTCGGATCTGGACTCGACCCGCAATAGCAACCTGATGGCGGCGGTCGACGAGGCCGAGGCGCGCGCGGAGCTGCCCGCCTTGCTGGATGCGCTCAAGGTGTCGCCCGAGCGCTTTGAGAAGCTCCGGGCGAATCCGTTCAAGAAGATCCCGGACACCATGGCCAGACGGTGTGAGAGATATCTGAACAAACCCAGGGGCTGGCTGGACGAAACCCGGATCGAAGATCGCTACTGCGAGCCGCTGCCTGCCGATATGCGGGATCTGCTCGACCTGTACGTGCAGCTCTCCGAGGACGATCGCCGAAAGCTCTACGAGATGGGCCGGATTCTGTTGGGTGGCTCGCAATCAGCGGCGTAGGCCTTTTCGGGCGTTGGTAGTCTCAAGATCTATGAATCGAAGTGGACCTGTGCGACGGAACACCTCCTCCTCCGACAGATGATTAAACGCAGTTTTACCGCAGGAGTGTTGCTCGGAGCGGGAAGTGTCATCGGGTTGCTCGCGTTGCTCTTCTTCGCCATGCCCTACATGTACCTGTACACGGAGAACAGCAATTTCGCCCGGTTGCGGAAGAAATCCGAGTTGAACTGCGAAACCATGCCGTTGCATTGCTTGGTACGCGATGGCAAAACGGAGGAGATCGAGAAATACGCCGAGCGTGGCGGCAAGCTGGAGTTGACAGACAACTGGGGTAGAACAGCACTACTCTGGGCGCTCGTTCACGATAGGCGCGCTATCGCTCACCGTCTCCTGACCCTGAACGCAAGCCCGAACACCCAAGACGAAAATGGCATATCAATATTTCACCATGCGGTCGTTGCGGGAAAATACGACTTGGCAGACGCCCTGCTGGCGAGCGGTGCCGATATCGACGGGTTCAACGGCAACCGCTACCCGGAAACCGCGTTGCATCATTGCGTCATGAAGAACGACCCGGGGGGAATGTGTTCGGTACCTGATCAAGCACGACGCGAACATCCATCTCAAAGACGCGTTCGGTTACACGGTGTTCGAGAGAGTGCGCATGCACGATCATATCGATGAGGAAATCGCGCGGTTGTGCGTGAAATGACGGTTTGCAGCCACACCTGTCGGACGGCGATAGCTGCGCTTCGCATGCTTCGCCTGACAACACGATCTTGTTCCCTTGCTCCCGCGCGATTATAGTCGGACCAGGTCTGACCATGCGGGAGCCACAATGTCCTCCGTCCTCAATCTCACCGAAGCCAAGGCGAAGTTCTCCGAGGTCGTCGATCGGGTAAGCCACGGCGAGGAGATCATCATCACGCGCATGGGGCATCCGGTCGCGCGCATCACGCGCTATGAGCCGGCTGCGGCGAACCGCCGCCTGGGGTTCGTCGAGGGCCGGATTCGCCTCGCCGAGGACTTCGACGATTGGCCGGAGGACCTCGCCCGCGATCTAGGTATCACTGACTGAGCATGCGCTTTCTGGTTGACACGCATGCCCTGCTCTGGGCGCTCGGCGAACCAAGCGCCCTGTCGCCGGCGGCGCGGGATGCCATCGCCGACCCGTCCAACCTGATCATGGTCAGCAGCGCGTCGCTTTGGGAGTGCGCGATCAAGGCATCGATCGGCAAGCTCGACCTGCCGGAAGACTTCTTCGATTCGGTGCCCGAGGCCGGTTACGAGGTGATGCCGATTCGGATCTCTCACCTCAATGTCTATCGCACCCTTCCGATGCACCACCGCGACCCGTTCGACAGGATGCTAGTGGCACAAGGCCGAGCGGAGGCGCTGACACTGATCTCCCGAGACCCGGAGATCGCAGAATACGATATCGAGATTCTGACCTGTTGATGGGCGGGCGAGACCTTAACCTGCGGCGGTCGCCGACGAGCAAGACGCTGCAGAAGACCCGGCGAGCTTCGGCTGCCGAGGCAGAAGCAACGGGTGCAAAAGCCAGACTGTGTGCTGATCTGGGTCCGTCCTGGGGGTAGCGCAGGCCTTGCTCGGACCGACGGTCCCCATCGGTTAGGCAGCACACGTTCCATGACGCCTCTGGACGCTTTGGCCGTGGACCGGAGCGACGCGCCCCTTGCGAAATATGGGTTCTCTGATACGTTGATATCATCGGCGCGGCTATGGAGGTTCCGTCGCGCGGCGACTGAGAATTTGGAAGGAGTACGCCATCATGTTCTTGGGAGAAATTTCTGTGGGAAGAATCATTGTGTGGGTCGTTGAGGCCGTCCTCGCCGTGTGGATTATCAAGGACGCGCCGGAACTCTTTAAAGCCGGCAAGCCGGATGCTGCTATACACAATGCCCTTCTGGCGGTGGGAATGGTCGCGGTGGTCGAAGCCACGATATGGCTCGTTCCCCGGGTAGTAGACTGGGCGGAGAAGAAGTGGCAGATGTCCTCGGACGAGGTTCTTTTCCGCGGGATTCAGGTGATCATCGTCGCGTCCATGATCGCCGACGCCGCGTCATGGCTGATCGCGGGGGAAGGATTCGGTATCAACCACGCCGGTTGCGCGCTGGCGATCGTGATTCTCGAGGGGATCATCCGGCGGTTTGTCCGGCCCGACCCCCGGCCACCGGTCATGGCGCAGGCATTTAAGGGCATCCAGGCAAACGTCAAAGTGTTCACGCAGCTCCCTCCCGAGAAGGTCAGGGAGACGCTCGGCTTGGTGCGTGGCATTTCGGACATCGAGGCCAGTTCCAGACTAGACTTCCAGCTAGCGGAGCAAGAGGCGCTCTACTTGATGCTGAAGCAGGCCCGGGAGCTCGGTGCAAATGCCGTCGTCGATGCGCGGCTGACGACCGGCACTTACGAAACCAACGGCTCCCAGTGGCAGGTCTCCCGCCCCGTTTACACCGGCACTGCTGTCCGAATCTGAACTGCGACTGGTTGCGCAGCGGAGACCCGTCACGAGGCAGCGTTGCTGCGAATTCCGCGGAGCGAGTCGATGACCACGTTCCAGTCCACGGTCGCGCGGTTTCCCTGGACCCCCTCGTAATAGCTCTCGTTTGAGGCATCCCGCGGCAGGCCGGCCCAGATCTCGGAGAGATTCCTGGCGAAATGCTCATCGCTGATTCGGCCTCCGATCCAGCCTTCCATGCCAACGTCCCGCGCAAGCACCAGGGCCATCCGGTCTTGGAGCGCTGGCGTAAAGCGCTCGTTTCCGCTGAGGCCCATCCGATCGGTCAGCCCGTCGAGGGTGTCATCGAGGAGCTGATATCTTCCAATCGCCGATCCGCCGCCGGACCGGACGAGGTCGGTCTGGAGGTCGCGGACCTCGTTGACGGTGAGGCCGGCAAGGTCCACACGGTCCTGTTCCGCATTGCCGTACCAGGCGTTGTAATTGCCGCGGGATTCGGGTACGGCGATCAAGTCAAGAAACGCCCCCGACCAGCCACCGGAAACGCTGTTCTGGCTCAGAGGGGGGGAAACCGGGGAGCCCCCGGTGTTGGCCCGATTATAGGCGCCGATGGTTCGCAGATAGGTGTCGTCTTCGGTGACAACCGATTGCGTCAGCAGCTCGGCGATGTGTTCACCTGTCTCTCCTTCCGCCTCAATCAGCGCCTCCCTGGCACGCTCCTTAGTTTGCGATGCGTCGGTGTCCAGCATGTCGTGTACTCCTGCGGGGAAGATCATTTCATTGGTGGCCCGAAAAAAATCCATCTGTGCGTCGGTCAGTCCGTACCCGCGCACCTGGTCCATGCGGGTATCGATCAGCGCATCGCGTGCCTCCTGCCAGCCACTGCCGGCGGCCTTAAGCGCTTTCCACTTGTCGCCGGTTTCCTCGAGGGTTTCCCTGAATTTCCCCACGATGCCGCTGAACCCTGCTCTCGCCAGGGCTCCGGATTGGGAGAATTTCGTCAGAAAGCCTCCGACCTCATCGGCGGCGATCTGGGGATACGGCCGCGGCAGCATCGCCTGCTCACGGAGCAATTGGGCAAACTGATCGCGCTTCTGGGCACGTATGTCGCTGCTTGCGCCGCCACCGAACGCCGCCGCATCGCCACGATGGCGTTCGTGGGACCGATCGACTTCAGTCGGATCAAACCGCTCGCTCGTCAGATTTCCGTGATCTGCCAGGTCGCCCGACAGACCAGCCGTGCGGGCACGCGGATCGCGCAGATTGCCAGCGCTCACCTCGTCCGTTGCCCTGCCGTAGGTCGGAACCCGCTCATCCAGATCCGCATTGCGTCCAGGCTCAATACCCGCCGGCCGCGGACCGCCAAAGGTATCGGCGAGAATGCCAAAGCCACCTTCGCGCGCCGTCTGCTGCTCCTTTTCCGACAGCTCCCGATCCCCTTCCCCGTAGCCCAGCAGCAGCGCCATGCCGGCCGCGGCATTGGCCTGACCGCGGTCGGCGAAAACATCCGCATAGCTCCAGGAGCTGGCAAGGCGCTGGTGATCCCCGATGAGACCCAGCCGGTCGAGCCGATCGTACATCCGGTCCATCAGCGCCGGATCGTCGGCGACCGCATGGCCGATCTCTACGGCGCGGTAGCTGCCCAGGGTGCCGAAGCGCTCGGCCATGGACTCGGAGCGCTCGACGCTGCGTGCGGCCGAGAGGGTGTCGGTCGCCTGCTCCTGCAGGGTCGAGCGCTCCTCCTGCGTCAGCCGCTCGGCAAAGACGTTGCGCTCACCCGACTGCAGGTCGGACTTGACCCCCTCGGCCAGACGGGCAGAAAAATCACGGTCGCTGGAGACCCGGCGCGCGATGTCGTCGGCGATCTGATCCTGGAGCTGCTCGTTGGTGGCGTAGGTACCGGTGAGGGTGCCACCGCCCCGCAGCACGCCCTTGATCGCCTCGGTCACCGCGCCGCGGTCGGACTTGTTCGAGGCGCCGATACCGGCGGTCAGTGCCGCGGCGAGCTGCTGCGAGCTCAGTCCGCTCTCGGCATAGCGGTGGGTCAGGCTCTCAGCCTCCTGCAGCAGCGCCCGGTCGGTCTGGCTGCCCGAGCTCTCGTAGCTCCAGCCCATGGCCCGCCCGTCGAATGTCTCGCCAGAGCGCGAGGCCGACGTCGCGGCGGCAGAGGCCAGACCGCTGGTGAACTGTTGACTCGTCTCCTGAGCAATTCGCTGTCTCGAGCTCAGATCCCGCTGCACGCTCTGGCCGACCTCGGCGCGCCACAAAACGTTGTCGGCACCCATGGTAGTCGTGCCGCGCAGAGGCGCATGCTCCATGATCGGACTCATGGCCAGCGCTGGCGCGGGACGTACAACGTCCGGCGAGGTGATCTTCTCGTCGACGAAGTCCCCGCCCTGGAACCGGCTGGCAAGATGGGTGGCGGTGATGGCGCTGCCGTAGATCAGCATCAGGCTGATGGCCGGGG
>CAYYHR010000042.1:17175-20566 GCA_964471705.1 uncultured Chromatiaceae bacterium | reverse complement strand
CGCATGCGGGAGAAGGCCCGCACTCGGTCACTGCCGAGCGCTCGGTATAGAATCAGACACTCAACCCCCAACCCCACGAGGATTCATCTCCATGACTCAGCTCAAGCCCGGCGTCGTTACCGGCGAAGATTACAAGACCCTGGTTGCAGCAGCCAAAGCGGGCGGCTACGCCCTGCCGGCAGTGAATGTGACCGGCACCAACACGCTGAACGCCGTGCTCGAGGCCGCGGCGGTGGCCAAATCGGACATCATCGTCCAGCTCTCGAACGGTGGTGCCCAGTTCTACGCCGGGCAAGGAATGCCGGATGGCTTTCAGGCCAAGGTGTTGGGTGCGGTCGCCGCCGCCCAGCACGCGCACCTGTTGGCCGAGCAATACGGCATCTGTGTCGTGATGCACACGGACCACGCCAACAAGAAGCTCATCCCCTGGGTCGAGGCCATGCTCACCGAGGGCGAGAAGTTCTACGAGAAGACGGGCAAGCCCCTGTTCAGCTCACACATGCTGGACCTCTCCGAGGAGACCATCGACTTCAACCTGAGCGAATGCGCCCGCATCCTGGAGCGGATGAGCAAGATGGGGATGAGCCTGGAGATCGAGTTGGGCGTGACCGGCGGCGAAGAGGACGGGGTCGGCTCCGACATCGACGAGAGCGCGGACAATTCCAAGCTCTATACCCAGCCGGAGGACGTGCTGCAGGCCTACGACAAGCTGACGCCCATCGGGCACTTTTCGGTGGCCGCATCCTTCGGCAACGTACACGGTGTCTACAAACCCGGTAACGTGAAGCTGCGTCCGGAGATCCTCAGGAATTCCCAGGCATTGGTCGAGGAGCGCCACGGTACCGGGCACAACCCCCTGAATCTGGTTTTCCACGGCGGCTCCGGCTCGGAGAAGGAGAAGATCACCGAGGCCGTCGGCTACGGCGTGTTCAAGATGAACATCGACACGGACACCCAGTTCGCCTTTTCCCAGCCCGTCGGCAGCTTCGTGGAGGCCAACTCCAGGGCGTTCAAGTATCAGATCGATCCCGACGACGGCACCCCTTACAAGAAGCTCTACGATCCGCGCAAGTATCTGCGTGCCGCCGAGACAGGCATCGTCACCCGGCTGCAGGAGGCATGCGAAGACCTGGGCTCGAAGGGCAAATCCATCGCCGGTTGACCCTTCGTCGGCGATCCCGGTTTCCCGGGATCGTCTCCGCTCGATCGAGGCCAGGCAGGAATCCTGGCCTTTTTTCATTGTGCTCTCGAAGATCGCGACACCGGAGGGAGCGCCTACCGACGCCGGCCTTCCAGCACGACTACCGAGCGCCCTTGGACCGGGTATCTGTCAACCACCCGGGAGCCGCCGTTCATGGAATCTACGAAGGACGGCTCGCGGGCGGTGTCGATCGCCAGGCCCCAGCCGATTCCGGGCTGCCCCGGTATGGCGAAATCCTCGGCGCCTTCCCCCATGTTGAGCATGACGTGCAGCACCGGCTCGTCCGCGCGCGTCCCCGCGAGGGTGAATGCCAGGACCCGGCAATCGAGGTCGTCCCAGCCTGGCTCGTCGAGCTCTCGTCCGTGCCAGCGGATATCCGGGATATCCTGATCCCCTTGCGGCTCCCCGGTGAGGAAACGCTGCCGGCTCAGGGTAGGGTGGCGGCGGCGGAAGGCGATCATGGATCGGGTGAAATCCAGCATGTCGCGGTTGCGCTCTACCAAATCCCAATCGAGCCAGCCGAGGTCGTTGTTCTGGCAATAGCCGTTGTTGTTGCCCCGCTGGCTGTGTAGCATCTCGTCGCCCGCGAGCACCATGGGGACGCCGTGGCTGAGCATGAGGATGGCGATGAGATTCCTGGCCTGACGGTGACGCAGGCCGTTGATGGCCGGGTCATCCGTCTCACCCTCTACGCCGCAGTTCCAGCTCAGGTTGTGATTGTGACCGTCACGGTTGTTCTCGCCGTTGGCCTCGTTGTGCTTGTGATCGTAGCTGACGAGGTCGGCGAGGGTGAAACCGTCGTGGCAGGTGACGAAGTTGATGGAGTTGATGGGGAGGCGGCCGGCAGCGGCATAGAGGTCGCTGCTTCCCGACATGCGGGTCGCGACCTCACCGATCAGGCCCTTGTCGCCGCGGACGAAGCCCCGGATCACGTCGCGATAGCGCCCGTTCCATTCCGACCAGCGGAAGCCCGGAAAGTCGCCCACCTGGTAGAGGCCGGCCGCATCCCAGGCCTCGGCGATGATATAGGCGCGTCCGAGCGCAGGCGACAGCTCCGTGGCCCAGAGAAAGGGGGCATGATATTGGGGGTTTCCGTCCTCCCCCCGCGCCAGCGCGCTCGCCAGGTCAAAGCGGAAGCCGTCTACGTGCATCTCCTGCACCCAGTACTCGAGGCAGTCGATCAGGAAGTGCGTGACCATTGGGTGGTTGCAGTTCACCGTGTTGCCACAGCCGGTGTAGTCGCGGTAACGACTCCGGTCTTCCGGGTCCAGATGGTAGAAGATCTCGTTGCCCAGGCCCTTGAAGCTTATGGTCGGCCCGTCGGCGCCCCCTTCTGCCGTGTGGTTGAAGACCACGTCGAGGATTACGCCGATACCGGCCTTGTGCAGGGCCTTGACCATGTCCCGGAACTCGTTGCGGGCCCGTTCCGGGTCCACGCTGTAATGCGGGTGGGGTGCGTAGAAACTGTGGGTGCTGTAGCCCCAGTAGTTCTCCAGCCCGAGCGAGGCAGTCTTGGGGGGGACGTCTTGGAGATCGAATGCCATGACCGGCATCAGCTCCACATGGGTGATTCCGAGCTCGCGCAGATAGGGGATCTTTTCGAGGATAGCCTCGAAGGTGCCCGGGTGGGCGACACGGGATGAGGCATGGCGGGTAAAGCCGCCGACGTGCAGCTCGTAGATGACGGCGTCGTGCAGAGGCACGTGCAACGGCTCGTCGCCCTCCCAGCAATAGTCGTCCACCATCACCAGGGATCGCATCGCCGTGGAGACATTGTCCCCGGGGCCGGAGGCCGCCGCCCGGTTCCACAGGCGGTCATCCACGGTGGTTGCCCAGGGATCCAGCAGTGCCTTGTCCCCGTCGTAGCGGCAGCCGGACTCCTTGGTGTCGTCGGGTCCCTGGGCTCGCCAACAGTAGTAGGTGCCGATTGGCAGACCCTTCACGAGCACGTGCCAGAAGAAGAAGGTGCGGTTGATCCTGGGGTCCAAGGGGATGGTCTGAAAGGGCTCCCGGCTGTCCGCCGCCTCGAAGAGGAGGAGCTCGACGCGCTCGGCGAAGCGTGTGAACACGCAGAAGTTGACGCCTTTGGATCGAATGGTCGCTCCACCCTGCTCCCAATCGCCGGTCGACACCTCGTAGCTACGTTTCACCATCGCATTCCCCCGAAGAAGTGCGGGCACCGCCCGCCGG
>CAYYHR010000042.1:6094-17075 GCA_964471705.1 uncultured Chromatiaceae bacterium | reverse complement strand
TTGTCCACGTATGGCTGGATTGCCGCCTGCATGGCCACATGATCCTCGGGAGGCAAGGAAGCGGCATCGATGAAGGTCCGCGGGAGCCGATCGGCATCGCCGCCACGATCGCGCCACAGGCGCAGCGCGTAGTCCTCCAGCTCGACGCAGACCGGCTCCTCTCCGCCCAGGCGCAGGGTACGTCCGTGGCGAAAGGAGAACACGGGCTCGATGCCGCTGGAGACATTGTTCGCGAGCAGGCTGATGGTGCCGGTCGGGGCGATGCTGACGAGATGGCTGTTGCGGATTCCCGTCGTGGGGATGGATGCGCGCACGTCTTCCGGAAGTCTGCGGACAAAAGGAGCACTCAGGTAAGGGTCGCGCTCGAAGAAAGGGAAGGGCCCCTTTTCCTCGGCGAGTCGCGCCGAGGTGCGATAGGCGGCACGACAGATGGTGCGCACGGCGTTTGCCGCCTCCTGCCGCGCAGCCGTATCCCCGTAGTGCAGTCCCAGCATGATCAGGGCATCCGCCAGGCCCGTGATTCCCAGCCCGATCCGGCGGGTGCCGCGGGCAATCTCGGCCTGGCGGGGAAGGGGGTAGCGGGAGACATCGATCAGGTTGTCCAGCATGCGCACGGCAACGCCCGTCAGCGCCGCGATTCCGTCCAGATCCAGGCGTGCCTGATCGGTGAAGGGATTGCACACGAACTGCGTCAGGTTGATGGCCCCGAGATCGCAGGCGCCGTAGGGAGGCAGCGGCACCTCGCCGCACGGGTTGGTCGCACTGATCAGCTCCCGGTAGCCAAGGTTGTTCTCCCGGTTGATCCGGTCGATGAAGAGCACCCCCGGCTCGGCGCAATCATGAGCGGCACGGGCGATGGCATCCCACAGGTCGCGCGCCCGGATGCTGCCCAGGACGCGGCAGGGCACCGGCCCCCCACTACCCGACCAAGCGCGCTCGAGCTGTGGATGGTCCCCGGCCCGACCGAGTCCCGCCTCCGGGAACAGGAGGGGCCAGTCCTCGTCACCCCGCACCGCCTCCATGAAGGCATCCGTGACGAGCACGGAGAGGTTGAAGTTTCTCAATACCTGCGGGTCGCGCTTTGCCTCTACGAATGCCCGGATATCCGGGTGGTCACAGCGCAAGGTGGCCATCATGGCCCCACGGCGGTTCCCACTGGAGATCATGGTGGCGCACATGGCGTCCCATAGGCGCATGAAGGAGACGGGACCGGATGCGGTGGTGCCGGTCCGACGGGCCGGGACACCGGTGGGTCGCAGGGTGGAGAAGTCCAGGCCCAAGCCGCCGCCCTGTTGCATGGTGAGGGCGCTCTCTCTGAGGGCGTCGAAGATTCCGTCCAGCGAATCCTCGATGGTCCCCATCACGAAGCAATTGAAGAGGGTAACCTCCCTCTCCGCTCCGGCACCCGCCAGGATGCGCCCGCCCGGGAGGAGCTTGAATCCGCTGAGTGCCCGGTAGAAGCGCTGCTCCCATCGATCCTGGTCCCGCGGCTCGACGCCGGCGAGGGCGTGGGCGACACGCGCCCAGGTGTCCTCTATGGTGTTTTCGCAGATGGCGTTACCTCTCTGGAGGCGGTACTTTTCGTGCCAGACGCGCCGCGAAATACCCGTGGCAAAAGGATCAGCCATCGTTGCTCATGACTATATCTCGGGGATACCCGGATCACCGGGTATGGAAAGTCGCGAGCTCATCGAGCCCGACCCTGGGCGTCCGATAGCCATTGATGGGCGCGCTCGTATCCTCGTATCCCAAGGCCATCCCGCACAAGAGCACGAAGCCGTCTCCGATCCCTAGCGCCGGCTTTACGATCTCCGGATATTCCGCCAGGGCTGCCTGGGGGCAGGTCGCCAAGCCTTCCTCGATCGCGGCCAGCATCACCGACTGGAGAAACATCCCGAGATCCATGTAGGAGCCGGCTTCCAGGTGTGACTCCATGTAGAAATAGAGAACGACCGGGGCGCCAAAGGAGTGATAGTTGGCGATAAATTGCTCCATCCTGCGGTCCTTGTCTTCGCGCTCGATACCGAGTGCCGAATACAGCTGCATGCCGCAGGCAAACCGCCGGGATTGGTAGGGCTCGCTCCAATGCTCGGGATAGTATCGATAGTCAGGATGTCCCGGCGTGCCACCACGGAATCGGGCTTCCATTTCCCTAGCGATCCGTAGCTTGGCACCTCCGCTGACGACGGCGACCCGCCAGGGTTGCATGTTCGCGCCGGATGGGGCGCGACCGGCAATTTTCAGAATACGCTCGATCTTGCTCGGCTCGACCGGGCGGTCCAGAAAGGCCCGGCAGGAATGCCGCTTTCGCAACGCCTCTGAAACACTGACCATGCAGCCTCCCACAGCTTCGTTCGTCGCCCGAGATTGTACCTGTTCGGCTGGACACGGGCTGTTCTTGCGGGCACGGGAAGCCGGCTCCGGACCCGGGCGATCTACCAGCGCAGCAGGCGCGGCCCGACGAGGCTCCCGGTGAGGGCGGGGATCAAGATGCCCAACAGGTACCAGGTGCCGACGAATGGTGCGTCGAGCTCCGGGCAGTGCAGGCAGTAGACGAGCGCGCCGAAGCTGCCGGACAGCAGCCCGGCTGCAGCGCCGGCCAAGGGCAGGCGGGTCGGTGCAAGGCCGCGCAGGGCCCAGAAGACGGCCACGAATACCGGAAGCGACAGCATGGCAATGAGCCAAGGGCATGATCGCCAAGTCGCACCGAAGATCAAGTCCGCCCGCGTCCCGGGGGCTGCCTCGGCCAGTGCGATCCCGGCGATGACCCAGATCGCCAGCACAGGTGCGGCCAATGCGGTCGGCACCCGATCCAGGCGGCTACCCGGACGCGACAGGCGCAGGGTGGCGAGCAGGCTGGCCCAGACCAGGCCGGCGACGAAGCCGAGCCGTACCCAGAACATGGGCAGATGCACCGCCTGGCCGAGATCCGGACGCAGCCCGAGCAGATCGAGCATGAGCAGGGCGGAGACCGCCAGGCCCGAGCCCAGGGCCAGGGCATAGCGCCGCTCGACCGCATGCCGCGGTACGGGCTCGGCAGCGGTAGCCAGGAGCCTGACCAGGTCGTCGGTTCTCATGTCGCCTCCCGTATCAGCGCGGCCAGGGCCTTGAGGCCACGGTGCACGCCGACCTTGACAGCGGATTTCGACATCCCGGTTGCCTCGGACGCTTCGGCCACGGACAGACCCTGCAGCTTGGTGTAGAGGATGGGCAGGCGCTGCCGGTCCGGCAGCCGGGTCAGCAGCTTGTCGAGATCGAAGCGTGCCTCGGTGGCCTCGCTGCCGCTTGCAGCCAAGACCTGGCTCGCGTCCTCGAGGGGGTCCTGCAGGGCCTCCTTGCCGGCCCGCCGGCGCAGCAGATCGACGAGCTTGTACTTGGCGATCGCGTGCACCCAGGCGGTCAGCGGTAGGCTGGCATCATAGGTGTGGCGTTGGTTGTGGATGGCCAGCAAGGCATCTTGCACCAGATCCTCCACTTCCTCCGGTAATCGGGTCAGGCGTTTCCGAAAGTAGGCGCGCAGGTGCCCGCTCAGGTCCTTCAGGAACGCGTGATAGGCGGAGTCGTCGCCATCGAGTCCGCGCAACAGGGACTTCCTGAGTCGCTCCTCGTAAGGATCGAGATGACCCCTTTCGTCCATTCGCTGGCTCGCCGCCTTTGGTTACCGGATCGCAATGCGCAGGCTGGCCGGTCATTTTGCCTCGCCCTGTAACCATTCACCACCTTGCGGCGAAATGACCTGCATGGGTGGCAACAGCAGATCTCTCCGCTCTCGCCGCCGAGCCACCAGTATAAGGACCGGAATCATGTCCGAAATCGAACCTGCGGGCCGAGTGAAGATCCACCCCATGTGGGTGCGCCTGACCCACTGGATCAATGCGCTGGCGGTGCTGATCATGGTGACCAGCGGTTGGCGCATCTACAATGCGTCGCCGCTCTTCGACTTCCGCTTCGCGAACGATATCACCCTGGGAGGCTGGCTTGCCGGTGCCATCCAATGGCACTTCGCTGCCATGTGGCTCCTGGCCGCCAACGGGCTCCTCTACCTGCTGCTCAATGTCGCCGGCGGGCGCCTGTGGCACAAATTTTTGCCCCTCTCGCCGAGGTCCTTCTATGCCGACCTGAAGGCTGCCCTGCACGGACGCCTTTCCCATGCTGATCCCCGCCGCTACAACAGTGTGCAGCGTGCCGCCTATCTGTTCGTCATGCTCGACATCCTGTTGCTGGTGCTCTCCGGCCTGGTGCTTTGGAAATCGGTCCAGTTTCCCTTGCTGCGCGAGCTGCTGGGCGGCTACGAGATTGCGCGCTACCTGCACTTTTTCGCCATGGCCGGGCTGGTCGTCTTCGTGGCGGTGCACCTGGTGATGGTGGCTCTGGTGCCACGCACGCTTCTGACCATGATTCGAGGCCGCTGAGGAGACCCCGATGCCAAAGTCCCTTCCCCATACCGAACGGGATGCTATCGTCAAAGAGGCCCTGCGGAGTCTCGATTCCCCAGCGCGCCGCCTGTTCCTGAAACGTTCCCTGGGCCTCGGAGGTCTGGCGTTGCTCACCGGCTGCGATCTCACCGACTCGCAGGGCGTGGAGTCGGCATTGGCGAGCATTTCCCGTTTCAACGATCGCGCCCAGGCCTGGCTGTTCGACCCCGAGCGTTTGGCGCCCACCTATCCGGAATCCATGATCACGCGCCCCTTCCCCTTCAACGCTTACTATAGCGAGGACAGGGTGCCGCAGGTGGATGGTGGCAGCTTTCGCCTGGAGGTCACCGGACTGGTGGCGGACAAGCACGCCTGGAGCCTGGCCGAGCTGGGCGCCCTGCCGCAGACAGACCAGATCACGCGCCATATCTGCGTGGAGGGCTGGAGCGCCATCGGCAGGTGGGGCGGCGTGCCCTTCTCCCTGTTCCTGCGCCGGGTCGGTGCCGATCTGAGCGCCAAGTATGTCGGCTTCAAGTGTATCGATGATTACTACACCAGCATCGACATGCCGACGGCCCTGCACCCGCAGACGCTGCTGACCCTGACCTACGACGGCAAGACGCTTCCCCCTCGCTACGGCTTTCCCATGAAGCTGCGGATGCCCACCAAGCTGGGCTACAAGAACCCGAAGCATATCCAGGCGGTTTTCGTCACCAACAACTACCCCGGCGGTTACTGGGAGGACCAGGGGTACAACTGGTTCGGCGGCAGCTGAGCCTCGCTCGGTGCCCTGAAGCACCGGCCTCATGGCCACACGACTCAAACCAACCCTTTGGAGCTGATCATGAAAAAGAGCACGATTGCCTTGGCTTCCCTCGCCCTGATGTTGTCTACCGGTGGTGCCTATGCCGCCGGTGGCATGGAGCATGAATCGATGGCGAAAGACACGATGAGCAAGGAAGGCATGGCGAAGGAGGGCATGGAAGGGATGGGTAAGGACACGATGGGGAAGGACGACATGGCGCAAGAGGGCATGAGCAAGGACGACATGGACAAGGAGGATATGTCGCATGAGTCGATGGGGAAGGATGAAATGAAGAAGTAGCCACGCACGCAACAGGCGACGCGGCCCATTTCCGAGCGGCGGGCTGCGTCGCCTTGGCAAAGTATGCAATAAGCTCGGAGGAGTGAATCCATGATCCGCGCAATTCCATGGGTCGGTCTCGCTGCCTTGGCCACGGCCATCCTGCTGGCAACGAGCTTGGCCGCGCCGGCAGCGGGGACTCTGCCCGATCCGGCGATAGACGAATCGCCATCTCCGGGAAGCCGAGCCGCGGTCCTGGCTGGTGGCTGCTTCTGGGGCATGGAGGGTGTATTCGAGCACGTCAAGGGTGTGGACGAGGTGGTGTCCGGCTACGCCGGGGGCGAGGCAGACACGGCGACCTACACCCAGGTGAGCTCCGGCGGGACCGGCCACGCCGAATCCGTGCGCATCACCTACGACCCCTCCCGCGTCACTTACGGAGAGCTGCTGAGGGTGTATTTTGCCGTAGCGCACGATCCGACCCAGCTCGACCGCCAAGGTCCGGACAGGGGTACCCAGTACCGTTCGGCGATCTTCTATGCCGACCCCGAGCAGAAGCGTATCGCCGAGGCCTACATCGCCCAACTGCAGGCAGCACATGCCTTCCCGCGGCCCATCGTCACCGAGTTGGCGCCCCTGGAGGGCTTCTATGCCGCCGAGCCCTATCACCAGGGCTATCTGGCGCGGCATCCGTACCAGCCGTACATCCGGATCAACGATCTGCCCAAGATCACCGAGCTGAAGCAGGAGCTTCCCGGCCTCTACGAGGAGCGCTGAGCTTTCGGTGCAATATGCACAGGTTATTTTCTACCTGGCCCTTACGATGAGAGTCGTTATGGTGTTAACGTCTCGTAATGTTCCGGAATGCCGGACGTAAGGATGCCTGTCGTAAAAGGTTGCCTATGAGCTTGTGAAAAAATCGGACGCCTACTGCGGACGCCCCTGAACGTCCGTGACTGCGTTGCCGTACGTGAAAATGACGGTCATTTAGTCCACTAAACTCGCGCCATTTTCACGTACGGCGTCTTGTCACGAACGCCCAGCGACGCCCTCGCTACGGCGTCCAATTTGTTCACAAGCTCTGAGAATTGCAGAAAGGCGTCGAGCGCGCTCGCTGTGTGCCGGCGCCGATCTGCTGGCGAGCAATCCTATGAAGAGAGACGAAGGCAACCTTGGCTCATTCGCGGATCGCACCGAGATCAGCCGTCCCCATGCGTGTGCTCTTGATCGAAGACGACGAGCAACTCGCGGGCTATCTGCAAAAGGCCCTGCGGGAGGTCGGCACCGTGGTCGACCACGCCGGCGACGGCAGGGAAGGCCTGCTCATGGCCGTGGGTGCGGATTACGACGTCATGATCATCGACCGCATGTTGCCGAGCCTCGACGGGCTCTCCATCCTGCGCACCCTGCGTGCCTCCGGCAACAGGACGCCCGTCCTGATCCTGAGCGCCCTGGGGGAGGTGGACGACCGGGTCGCGGGGCTGCGGGCCGGCGGGGACGACTATCTGGCCAAGCCCTTCGCCTTCGCCGAGCTGCACGCCCGCCTGGAGGCCCTGCTGCGCCGCGGCAGCACCGACTCGCCACAGACCCGGTTGCGCGTGTCGGACCTGGAGATGGACCTGCTCGCGCGCACCGTGGTCCGCTCCGGCAAGGGCATATCCCTGCAGCCGCGGGAGTTTCGCCTGTTGGAATACCTGATGCGGCACGCCGGGCAGGTCGTCACCCGTACCATGCTGCTGGAGAGCGTCTGGGATTATCGCTTCGATCCCCAGACGAACGTGATCGACGTGCATATCAGCCGCCTGCGGGCAAAGATCGATCGGGGATTCGATCCGCCGCTGCTGCACACGGTCCGCGGAGCCGGATACATCCTGCGTGACAACCAGTAGGCTGCTGCGCAGCTTCACCTTCCGCTTGGCCCTCCTCTATATGCTCCTCTCGTTGGGGTCCGTAGTCGTTCTGCTCGGTTACATCTACTGGGCCACTGCCGGGTATATGGATCGCCAGGTCGACTCGACCATCGAGGCGGAGATCCGCGGACTGGCCGAGCAATACCAGAGTCGAGGTCTGGTCGGGCTGTCAGACATCATCAGCGAGCGTGTGTCCCATGACCCCAAAGGGGCCTCGGTCTATCTCTTGGCCGACGCGAGCTTCGCACCCATCGTCGGCAATCTCAGCGACTGGCCCCGTGCCCCGGTCAGCGCCTCAGGCTGGATGCGCTTCGAGCTGCGCGATTGGGGCAGAGATCGCTCGGAGGAGCACGAGGCCCGCGCCCGGACCTTCCGATTACGCGGAGACCTGCACCTGCTGGTGGGGCGCGACGTGCGCGATCTGCAGGCGACCCATAGGCTCATCCTCGACGCCCTGACCTGGGGTCTTGCCATCACGGCCGCGCTCGCCCTCGGGGTGGGCCTGCTCATGAGCTCGCGGGTCATGCACCGCATCGAGGCCATCAATCTGACGAGCCGGGAGATCATGGAAGGGGATCTGTCCCGGCGGGTGCCCAGGGATGGGAGTGGCGACGACTTCGACCGCCTGGCCGAGAACCTCAACCGCATGCTCGAGCGCATCGAAAAGCTGATGGCGGCGGTGCGGCAGGTCTCGGACAACATCGCCCACGATCTGCGCACCCCCCTGACGCGCCTGAGCACACGCCTGGAGCAGGCGCGCAACAGTAATCCGCAGCAGACCCCGGACGAGATCAGCCGCGCGATCGATCAGGCGATCGAGGATGCGCAGGAGCTCCTCGGAACCTTCAATGCCCTGTTGCGCATCGCCCGCATCGAGTCCCGCAGCAGTCAAGGGGACTTCACCGACCTGGACCTGGCGTGCCTGGCCCAGGATATCGCCGAGCTCTACGAGCCGGTGGCCGCCGAGAAGGACCAGGAGCTGAGCGTCGAAGGGCAAGATCCCGTGCCCGTTCGCGGCGACCGTGATCTCCTTTTCCAGGCGCTCGCCAATCTGGTGGACAATGCCATCAAGTATGCGCCGCCCGGATGCCGAATCACGATCGGTACCGCCGGGCGTGATGCGGGTGCCGAGGTATCCGTGGCAGACACGGGCCCCGGCATTCCTGCTGACCTGCGCGAGAAGGTCTTCCAGCGCTTCTACCGTACCGACGCCAGTCGGTCCACCCCGGGCAGCGGCCTGGGATTGAGCCTGGTCCGTGCCGTAGCGGATATGCACGAAGCCAGGATTCTGCTCGCGGACAATGCACCTGGGCTGCGTGCCACGATCGTTTTTCCGAAAAGGGGCCTGGAGCCGGACTGAGAGCATTATCGGAAACTCAATAAAAGGCTTGAATGCGATTGTGCAGCGCAATATTATTCAGTACCTGTGGTATGGGAATTCAGTAAGTTATCCCAGATGCGCAGTTCCATCGAGGCAGCCCTGACCTTTTTGCGGGCGATCGAGAATCCATCCGCGCCGCTCGCTCATCTGATTCTTTTTGTCTTGTGATGCCGCTCGGCCCTGTTGGCGCGCAGGGGTGGGGGTGTCGCGTGCACGGGTACGACAACTATGCGTGAGATCGTCGAGAAGTTGGAAGCGAAGCGCGCTTTGGCGCGCGCCGGCGGCGGCGAGCGGCGGATCGCCTCGCAACACAGCAAGGGCAAGCTCACAGCGCGCGAGCGCATCGAGCTCCTGGTCGACGAAGGCTCCTTCGAGGAGTGGGACACCTTCGTGGAGCACCGCTGCGTCGACTTCGGCATGGAGAAGACCCAGGTGCCCGGCGACGGCGTGGTGACCGGCTACGGCACCATCAACGGGCGGCTGGTGTTCGTCTTCAGCCAGGACTTCACCGTCTTCGGCGGCAGCCTTTCCGAGACCCATGCGCAGAAGATCTGCAAGCTCATGGACCAAGCCGTGAAGGCCGGTGCCCCCGTGATCGGGCTCAACGACTCGGGCGGGGCACGCATCCAGGAAGGGGTGGCATCGCTCGCCGGATATGCCGAGGTCTTTCAGCGCAACGTAGACGCCTCCGGGGTCATCCCCCAGATCTCCCTGATCCTTGGACCCTGCGCGGGCGGGGCGGTCTACTCGCCGGCCATGACCGACTTCATCTTCATGGTCAAGGACACCTCCTACATGTTCGTCACCGGCCCCGACGTGGTGAAGACCGTCACCCATGAGGTCGTCAGTGCCGAGGAGCTGGGCGGTGCCATGACCCACGCCAGCCGCTCCGGGGTGGCAGACGCCGCCTACGAGAACGACATCGAAGCGCTCATGTACACGCGCCAGCTGTTCAACTTCCTGCCCGGGTCAAACCGGGTAATGCCCCCGACCCGGCCCACCAACGACCCCATCCACCGCATCGAGCCCTCCCTGGACACCATGGTGCCGAGCAATCCCAATCAGCCCTACGACATGCAGGAGCTGATCGAGAAGGTCGTCGACGAGGGGCACTTCTTAGAGATCAAGCCCGACTTCGCCAAGAACATCATCACCGGCTTCGGGCGCATGAACGGCTCGCCGGTGGGCATAGTCGCCAACCAGCCTATGGTGCTGGCCGGCTGTCTGGACATCGACTCCTCGTTCAAGGCCGCGCGCTTCGTACGCTTCTGCGACTGCTTCAACATCCCGATCGTTACCTTCGTGGATGTGCCCGGCTTCCTGCCCGGCACGGCGCAGGAGTACGGGGGCATCATCAAGCACGGGGCCAAGCTGCTGTTCGCCTACGCCCAGACCAGCGTGCCGAAGGTGACGGTCATCACCCGCAAGGCCTACGGTGGTGCCTACGACGTCATGAGCTCCAAGCACCTGCGCGGGGACATCAACTACGCCTGGCCGACGGCGGAGATCGCGGTCATGGGACCCAAGGGCGCCGTGGAAATCATCTTCCGGGAAGAGATCGGCAACCAAGAGCGCATCGAGGCACGTACCGAGGAGTACCGGCAGAAATTCGCCAACCCCTTCGTGGCCGCCCAACGCGGCTTCATCGACGACGTGATCATGCCGCGCGAGACCCGCGTGCGCCTGTGTCACGCCCTGGCGATGCTGCGCGACAAGCAGGCCCAGATCCCGCAGCGCAAGCACGACAACCTCCCCCTTTAATCGAAGCGTTCAGCAGTTAGCGATTAGCGGTTCGCTTCATTCTTGCCGGGAGGACCTTGCTGTTTGCATGGATTCTCCCTCGGCAACTGGCTGACAGCTAAAAGCTAAAGGCTAAGAGCTAAAAATATGAGCACACTGCCATGTTCAAGAAAATCCTGATCGCCAACCGTGGGGAGATCGCCATTCGTATCCACCGCACCGCTGCCCGCATGGGCATCCCCACGGTGGCCGTCTACTCAGATGCCGATCGCTACGGGCGCCATGTGAGCATCTGCGACGAGGCCGTGAACATCGGCCCCGGCCCTGCCTCCGAGAGCTACCTGGTCATCGACAACATCATTGCGGCCTGCCGCAAGACCGGCGCCGACGCCGTGCATCCGGGCTACGGCTTTCTCTCGGAGAAGGCCATCTTCGCCCAGCGCCTGCAGGA
>CAYYHR010000042.1:0-5994 GCA_964471705.1 uncultured Chromatiaceae bacterium | reverse complement strand
GGAAGGCTTTCGGGTGACCACCAGCGAGGCCAAGAACAGCTTCGGTGACGATCGCGTCTTCATCGAGAAGTTCATCGAGGAGCCGCGCCACATCGAGATCCAGGTCCTCGGCGACACCCATGGTCATGTGATCCACCTGGCCGAGCGCGAGTGCTCGATCCAACGCCGCCACCAGAAGGTGATCGAGGAGGCCCCCTCCGCGTTCCTCGACGAGGCCACCCGCGAGGCCATGGGTAGTGCGGCGGTCGCCCTGGCCAAGACGGTGGGCTTCAGCACCGCCGGTACGGTCGAGTTCATCACCGATCAAAACCGCAACTTCTACTTCCTGGAGATGAACACCCGACTGCAGGTCGAGCATGCGGTCACCGAGATGATCACCGGCCTGGACCTGGTCGAATGGATGATCCGTATCGCCGACGGCGAGCGGCTCACCATCAAGCAAGAGGACGTGAGCCTGCGCGGGTGGGCGGTGGAGACGCGCGTCTACGCCGAGGATCCCAACCGAGGCTTCCTGCCCTCCACGGGCCGGCTGGTACGCTATCGCACCCCCACCGAGACGGCGGATGTGCGAGTCGACAACGGCGTATTCGAGGGCGGAGAGATCTCGCGCTTCTACGACCCCATGATCGCCAAGGTGAGCACCTGGGGCCTTGACCGCAACCAGGCTGTCCAGCGCATGCGCATGGCCCTGGACGAGTTCTACATCCAGGGCGTGAGCCACAACATCGCCTTTCTCACGGCACTCCTTGCCCACCCGCGGTTCCTCGAGGGGCGCCTGAGCACCAACTTGATCGCCAGCGAGTATCCCGAAGGCTTCGAGCCGGCACCTCTGGAGTCGCAGGACCTCGGCGCCATCCTCGGCGCGGCGGCCCTCATGCACCTGCGCTACATGCAGCGCGCCGCCCAGACCAGCGACCAGATGCCGAGCTATCGCTTTCACCTTCCCGAGGAGTGGGAGGTCCTGGTCAACGACATGTACTACCCGGTGAACATCCACCCGATGGGGAACGGGTTCGACATCACCTGCGACGACGGGCATGTAATCGCGGTTCGTTCCGACTGGGAGGTGGGAGACCCGGTGCTGCGCTGCACCGTCAATGCGGCCCCCCAGAGCTTCAAGGTGGAGCGCGACGGCCTGGGCTACATCCTCTACCACCTGGGGGCAGAGGTGCGTGTACACGTCTACACCCGCGCTGCTGCGCACATGGCGCGCCTGATGCCGGTGAAGGTCCCGCCGGACATGTCCATGTACCTGCTCTCGCCCATGCCGGGCCTGTTGCGCTCCATCGCCGTGAGCGAGGGCCAGAGCCTGGAAAGCGGCGCCGAGCTGTGCGTGGTCGAGGCGATGAAGATGGAGAACATCCTGCGCTCCACGCGCCCGGTGAAGATCGCCCAACTGCGTGCCAGACCTGGTGACATCCTGACCGTCGGGCAGGTGATCCTGGAGTACGAGAGCGGGGCGCAACCGAGCGCTTGAGGTAGCTTTCGGTAAACCATCACCCCACTGCCGTCACCCCGGCACGGATGCCGGGATCCAGTGCATAGAGCACGGTGACAAAGAAACCGCATTTGTCGACCCAACAGGATTTATGTGGCTCGCATGCCCACCGCTTGCGACAAGCTAAAAAGAAAGCGGCTTTACGCTACGTATGTTGAAGAATTCAACAATCGAGGCGCGAAAGCGTGGCAGCCATGAGATTCAGCGTTCCCGATGATGTGAAGGAGGCATTCAATTGGGAATTCGCGGATCGGAGCAAGAGTTCTGTCGTCACCAATCTGATTCGCGAGGCAACGGGCAAGCCCAAGACATCATGGACAAGGTCGGCGCGGGGCGCGCCCAGCTGATCGAGCCGGTACACTGATTCATCGAAGTGGCCGGCGTCATTACCCTTTTGTCACCGCAGACGGTCGCCGATGACCTTATCCTGCTCCATCAGATCGAGCCTGGTCCGTTTTCTCCTCCTCCCCCTCGTCACACCTTCGGCGCGGTGTGACGAGGGCATCTCCAGCAGCTCCAGAGGGTCGGTGCCTCCAACAGGTCGGCCGGAAACTGACGCTACCCGGATCTCCCGACTACAGCGGGGGACATGGGGTCGGGTTTTGGAATGCAACCTGTGCGTGATTGCAAGACTCCTGCGTTTCTTCAGAGATATACTTCTCGCGCGTGGGTTTTTCGGAAAGCGAGGGGCACCTCTCGCGCCCGAGAGCAAGGCGCGACGACGAGTAATAGCAACAAGCCCTATTGCGAGGAGTCGCAAGACAGCTATCGGGTGTGAGAGGCATACATCGCGGCGAAAAATCCAACATGACCTTCGAGATCGGACTCCTGCCCTCGGGACATCTCCACTGCTATCCGGACAACGGCGGGGATACGGGTACGGAGCTGTTCCAGGCCTTCGTCCGTCACCCGGCAGAGGGGCTTTTCACCCTCGCTGGCGACAAGGGGACCGCCGAGAAAGGGATCGATGGCCTCAGCCCGACCTTGCGCTATTGGCATGGTTTCGCCACCGAATACCTGAGCGCCCGCTGTCAGCTGCAGGAACCGGTGGTCTCGTCACAGGGGGAGTTGCCGCTGGCCGCCGTCCCCACCAGCCCAGTCCCGTCCGTAGCCCCCTTGTCTTCGGAACGGGTCGAGCAACTGCTCCAGGCCGCACCGCCGATGCGCGGGGCGGAATACCTCGACGGCGAGGTCCTTCAAACCCTCTGGACCCTGTTGGATGATTGGGTGCGAGAGCAGATCCGACACCATGGCTCCCTGTCCGCCCTGCTCGATGAAAAGGCGCCTCAGTGGCATCCGGTGGGTCGGGTCTGCTTCCACCTGGCCGAGAACAAGCGCGACCCCGACTATCCCTTCGCCTTCATGGCCACCTATGCCCCGGAGCAAGGGGGGCAGGGCAAGGTGCGTTACCAACCGCTGCGCAACGCCCTGCAGGAGTACGCCGATGCCAAGGACAAGCAGACCCTGATCCGGCTCTTGTCGCCGATTCATCTCGCTGCCGAGTCGAGCCCGATGGTCGAGGAGCTGGTTACGAGCGGCGACATCTACCACCCTTTGGCCTGGACCCCGGCGGAGGCCCATCGCTTCCTGCGCGAGATCCCGCTCTATGAAGACAGCGGCCTGGTGGTGCGACTGCCCGATTGGTGGCGCAAACGCAGCCAGCCCCGCGTCGGCGTGCGCATCGGTGACAACAAAGGTACATCCTTCGACAAGGATGCGCTGCTCGATTTCCAGATCCAGGTCGCCATCGGCGACGAGCCCTTGAGCGAGCAGGAGCTGGCGGAGCTGCTGAGCGCCGAGGCCGGCCTGCTCTTTCTCAAGGGCCGTTGGGTCGAGGTGGACAGGGACAAGCTGGCCCAGGCACTGGATCACTGGCGGAGCGTCGAGGCCGAGGTGCAGCGCAACGGGCTCGGCTTTGTCGAGGGGATGCGCCTGCTGGCCGGCGCCTCGGCCGATCTGGGCCGTGCCGATACCGATGAAGAGACGCGGCAATGGTCCCTGGTGGAGCCGGGTACCTGGCTCAAAGGCCTGCTGGTGCAGCTGCGCTCGCCGACTGCCATCGAGGCCGTCCTTGATGCCACTAGGCCGGGCGCGGGGCTGAAGGCGATCCTGCGTCCCTATCAGGAACAGGGTGTGAGCTGGCTCTGGCTGCTCTCGCAGCTGGGTCTGGGGGCCTGCCTGGCCGACGATATGGGGCTGGGCAAGACGATCCAGGTCATCGCTCTCCTCCTGGTGCTGCAGAGGAGACCGCCGGCCGGCGGGAGGCCCGAGCCGTCCCTGCTGGTCCTGCCCGCCTCCCTGCTCGCCAACTGGCAGCTGGAGCTGGAGCGCTTCGCCCCTTCCTTGCGGCCCCGCTTCATCCATGGCTCGCAGCTCACGACGCAGCAGCACGATGACCTGGAGCTGGACGCGGCAGGATCCCTGAGCGATTGCGACCTGGTGCTCACGACCTACGGCACCCTGAAGCGCCGCCAATGGTTGCAACAACGCAAATGGCGGCTGCTGGTGCTGGACGAGGCCCAGGCCATCAAGAACCCGGCCACCGGCCAGACCAAGGCGGTGAAACGCATCCAGGCCGATGCCCGCATCGCCCTCACCGGCACCCCCATCGAGAACAACCTGGCGGACCTCTGGTCGTTGTTCGACTTCCTCAACCCCGGACTCCTGGGCACCGCCAACCGCTTCAAGGGCTTCGTCAAGGCCCTCACTGCGCGAAGTCGCGACCAGTACGCCCCGCTGCGCAGGCTCACCCAGCCCTACATCCTGCGGCGTCTCAAGACCGACAAACGTATCATCGCCGACCTGCCGGAGAAGAGCGAGGTAGACGCCTGGTGTGGTCTGAGCAAGGCCCAGGCGGCGCAATACCAGCGCGCCGTCGAGGAGCTCAAGCATGGCTTGGAGACCCTCGACGGCGTGCAGCGCCGTGGTCTGGTATTGGCCTACCTGCTCCGCTTCAAGCAGATCTGCAACCACCCCTCGCAATTGCTCGGCGACGGCCGCTACCAACCCGACAAGAGCGGCAAGCTCCAGCGTCTGGCGGAGCTCTGCGAAGAGATCGCCGCCCGGCAGGAGAAGCTGCTGCTGTTCACCCAGTTCCGCGAGATTACCGAGCCCCTGTCTCGCTTCCTGGCCGAGCAGTTCGGTCGCCCCGGCCTGGTCCTGCACGGCGGCACCCCGGTCAAGCAACGCCAACGGCTGGTGCAAGAATTCCAGGCCGAGGCCGGACCGCCCTTCTTCGTGCTCTCGCTCAAGGCGGGTGGCACCGGCCTCACCCTGACCCAGGCATCGCACGTCATCCACTTCGACCGCTGGTGGAACCCGGCGGTGGAGAACCAGGCAACCGACCGCGCCTTCCGCATCGGCCAGAAAAAGAACGTGCTGGTGCACAAATTCATCTGCCGGGGTACGGTGGAAGAGCGGATCGATGCCATGATCCGGGACAAGACCGCCCTTGCCGACGACCTGCTGCAGGGTGGCGGTGAGATCCCGCTCACCGAGCTGGACAACGAGGCGCTGCTCGACCTCGTCGCCCTCGATATCGAAAAGAGTGCCATCGGGTAGGATCCTTGAAAGACCGGAATCTTGTGCAAATCGAGTCAAATTTTTGCAGCGCGGCAAATCCCGGGCTTACCCCGAAGGGGTATGACATATCAGCCCAGGGCAGCGCCCTGGGTAAGGAGTTCCGGGATTTAGCCCTGAAAGGGTGTGACAAGCCAGAGTGTTGCACAATGTCGCGCCCTTTCAGGGCTAATTGACACACCTGCAAACCCCGGGGCGACGCCCTGGGCTGATATGTCGAGCCCGTTCAGGGTTCATTTTTGCTTACCTCACGACTCGTCGGTCTGAGGTAGGGCCTCGGTAAATTACTATGTCCTACTTCCGCTGGAAACCCTACGTCCCGGTCGCCAAGCGGCGGGCCAATGCCGCCAGACAGGTGAAGCAGCTGCAGAAGAAGGGCAAGGCGATCGAGCCGGTAACCGTTACCGGCCGCAACATCGCCCACACCTTCTGGGGCCAAGCCTGGTGCGATCACCTGGAACGCTTCAGCGACTTCGCCAACCGTCTACCGCGGGGCCGCACCTATGTGCGCAACGGCTCGGTCTGTCACCTCGGCATCGGCGCCGGGCGGATCGAGGCCATCGTCAGTGGCTCCGAGCTCTACGACATCGCCATCGCGATCAAACCGCTACCGGAAGACAAATGGCAGAAGCTGCGCGAGCGCTGTACCGGCAAGATCGGCTCCCTGCTGGAGCTGCTGCAGGGGCGCTTCTCCGGCCAGGTCATGGAGATCGTCACCGATCGCGAGCAAGGACTGTTTCCCCTGCCCGGCGAGATCGAGATGAGCTGTAGCTGTCCCGACTGGGCCGACCTGTGCAAGCACCTCGCCGCCGTCCTCTACGGCGTTGGCGCCCGCCTGGATCAACGACCGGAGCTGCTGTTCGAGCTGCGGGGCGTCGACCACCAGGAGCTGATCAGCGCCGACATCGACCTCGGCC
>CAYYHR010000041.1:0-20864 GCA_964471705.1 uncultured Chromatiaceae bacterium | reverse complement strand
AGGAGCAAGGGGATGAGAAATCCAACGAAAAACAGCGAGGTCGTGAATGGCGTGTCTGGGATCTCGTGTGCCTCTGTGATCAATTCTTCGATCACCAGAAACAAGAGTGCAGCGATCCCGAAACCAAGGATTGCAGCGAACCAGAGACCTGTCTGCCGAGGAAGGAAAAGCCCGCAAGCAGCACCGGCGAGAATGGAAAGCGCAAGACCTGTCAACGGGAAAATCGCCCTCATCCTCGTTGGTCCCTCGGCTGCCAAGACTGGTCCAATCGCCATACCGAGAGCCGTCGTTTCCAACGTGAGACCGAGCAGGAGCAGCATCCCGCCGCTTTTTCCCGCTGCGAATCCGATCATCAGCAAGAGACCGTCGATGAACAGATCGGTTGCAATGGGGACCTTTGTAGAGGCATTTTCCCCGTACTGATCGATTGCCAGCATTGCCGCAACGCCGCCGGCATAACCCAGGAGCAACCCAATCATCGAGCCGCTTTTCAAGGATACTGGAAGCAGCTCCAAGGCCACGGATGAGATAATGACGCCGGAAGCGAAATGTTGAAACCTGCTGACCCAAATCCTGCCAACCGGCCATGCGGCGGTCAGCATGCCCGCAAAGACCAATGCGGCAACGGGCAGCAAACTGTAGCTGAAAGCGGTTCGGAGTGCGTCGTTCATCCTCGGCCCGATGGTCCGAATTTTCGTTACCGAATGTTTCCGCTACATCAGTCGCAGAATCGGCTCCTGGCGAAGACCCAATGCCTGCACGCCCAACGCGAGCCCCTGCTCGGCAAAGCTGTCCAAATCAGCCCATTTCTCCCCGGTGTCCACCACCTCGGACATGATCTCGTTGATGACCCTCAATTGACACCTTCCATCCCCTGGACCTGCACCCGGGTTTTTCTGCGCGCAGATGTAGAGTGCCGGCTGCGCTTGCCCAGTCTGGACGAAGGCCAGAATGTACAGGTAGTTGCGAGTATCACCGCTCTCGATGTCGCCCAGCAGAGAGACACCGAAATCACCGATCTGGTACCGGCGCATGGGAATTGCAGTCTTGATGACGGGTCGGTCCTGCATGCTGTCCTCCTCTGAGATGACGTAGCTACTCTCTCATTCGGCAGCGATTTTGCCTACGTCCTCTTGTCGCCCACCTCGCGCCTGAGCCTCTGAGCTCGGACCGAATTGCAACCAAGCCAGGAATAAGCGGTATCCGAGCACCAACAACACCGCCCCAACGAAGAGTCCGATGATCCCCGACGAAATAAAGCCACCGATGGCTCCAACGAAAATGACCACCATCGGGACCTCGACACCTCGACCGAGCAAAAGGGGCTTCAGAATATTGTCGATGGAGCCTGCAAAAAGGTTCCAGATCAGGAACATGATCGCGACGGCCGTATTCGTGGTGGTAAATACATAGATGACTACCGGCACCACGACCGGGAAGGCCCCGATCTGGACCACACTGAGGATCAGGCACAACAGTGCCCACAGACCCGCACCGGGAACACCCATCACGACAAAGCCGAGTCCGATGAGAATGGACTGAATCAGGGCTACGCCCAGGATACCCCGGGTTACGCTCCTCACCGTGGCCTCTGCCAGGTCGGTGAACTCCTTTCCCTTATCACCTGCCAAACGCACGGCGATCGCATAAGCCGCCTTCCTGCCGGTTTCTTCATGGATGAGTAGAGCACCGGCAATAACGATGGCGATCACGAACTGCAATAATCCCCACCCGGCACCCGCCACCCTTGATAACAGCCAGGTCCCGACGACCTTGAGGTAAGGCGCAAGCCTCGTCAACGCGGATTCGAGGTTGCTGGATGCCTGACTCCAAAATGCATCTAGTTTCGGCCCGATAATGGGCCAGGTCTTTACGCTTTGAGGCGGTGGCGGGATAGCAATCGTTCCTTCCTTAAATCCCGATGCAAGCCCATGCGCAGTGGAGAACATAGTATCACTGAGCATCACCGCAGGAATAACCAACAATATCAACCCCAAAAACACGATGAGCGTTGCAGCCAACCGGCGCCGCCCCCCCAAACTTCGTTCCAGAAGCAGGAAGAGTGGATGGGCCCCGACCGCGATGATGATGCCCCAGGCGAAGGGAATGATGAACGGCCTGACGATCTCGAAGCACCAGGCAGCGAGTAAGACGAGCAGCCCTATTCGAATACTGGCTTCCAATGCGTTGCTGATGAAGGCTCTTTCACTGCTCACTTGGAAGTCTATCTCCCTTGAAACCGAGGTCGGCGCTTCTCGAGAAAGGCCCGAATGCCTTCCTGGTAGTCTTGGCTCTGAAAACAGGCTCGAATCGAGGTGGCCATCGCCTCCTGATCCCGGACGGAAGCGTCCCGTCCGAGTTGGGTGGAGACCTCCTTGACGCTGCGGAGTGTGAGAGGGGCGTTCCCAGCGATCGCCGAAGCCGTTCGGCGCACGAAGCCCTCAAGGTCCTGCTTCGGAAGGACCGCATTGACGAGCCCTTTCGCTTCTGCTTCCAGGGCATCGATCCGCTTGGCGGTATAGAGTAGCTCCTTGGCGTTGGCCGAGCCGATGGCTCGGATCAAGACATCGAGGCTGTGCACGGGGTATCCGAGCCCCAAGCGGGCCGGCGGGATGGAAAAGTGAGCATCTTCTGCGCAATAGCGAACGTCCGCCGCCAGCGCCAAAGCAACGCCACCGCCCATGCAGAAGCCATGGATCATGGCCAGCACGGGCTTGCGAATGGACTCCAGGGCGAGGATCGCCCGTTGCTTGTCTTCATCGTACAGCCGCGCGGTCTCGGGTGAGCGCGCGGACTCGAACTCGGAGATGTCGGCCCCCGAAACGAACGCCGTTTCCCCGGCACCACGCAGCAGGACCACGCGGATCGCCTCATCCCCGTCGAGGGCGACGGCGACATCGGGAAGTGCCCGCCACATGTCGAGCGTGATCGCGTTTCGCCGCTCAGGATGATCGAAGACGATCCAGCCTAGGGATCCTTCCTTCAGGGCTTTGATTTCACCGGACATGGAACCGGAGCATATCACATCCCTCTTCAGTCACGATTTCGAGACAGGAGGAAGGCTTGTCTGCCCACTCTACACTGGTGAAGGCCCGTCCGGACCATGGCTATCCCGACCCAGGCCCAGCCTCGCACTCACACAAAGACCGTCACTCGCATCTGGACGTCTCTCCGCGCGAACGGCACCATTGTCTGCAATCCAGTCACCGTCGGCCCAATCCGTTGAGTCACATCGATCTCCTGACAACCGGCTCCCTACTGGCTCACCTCGCCGTCCAGATCGCCCTGATCGTGCGCGCCTTGCTGAGACCGCATCGCGACCCGGCTTCCCGCATCGCCTGGATCCTAGTCATCATGACCATGCCGGTCGTCGGCATCCTGGCCTACCTGTTTCTGGGGGAGGTACGCCCTGGGTGGCGGCGCGTCCGGCGCCTGGAGTCCATCGTGGCACAACTGCCGGGGTTTGCCGATACGCCAGGTGCGGATGCCGAAGTCCTCAAACCGCGCATTCCACAGAGCCACCTGCACTTGTTCCGGGTCGGTCGATCAATCGGGGGATTCCCTCCCATCGGCGGCAACAGCGGGCGCTTGTTGCCGGATTCGAATACGACCATCGATACTCTGGTAGCGGACATCGATGCAGCGGCCGATCATGTCCATCTGCTCTTCTACATCTGGCTACCCGACCGCAACGGCTGCCGGGTGGCCGCGGCCCTGCAACGGGCGGCCGGACGCGGGATCTCCTGCCGGGCAATGGTCGACGACCTCGGCTCCCGACGCTTGATCCGCTCGGTGCACTGGCGGGCCATGGCCAAATCGGGCGTCCAGCTGGCGCGCGCTCTGCCGATCGGCAATCCAGTGCTGCGGGCACTGAGGGGACGCATCGATCTGCGCAACCATCGCAAGATCGTCGTCATCGACAATCGGATTACCTATTGCGGCAGCCAGAACTGCGCTGACCCGGAATTCCTGATCAAGGCGAAGTATGCCCCCTGGGTGGATACAGTGATCCGCTTCGAGGGGCCCATCGCACGCCAGAGCCAGCACCTGTTCGCCACGGACTGGATGGCACAGACCGGGGAGAGCCTCGTCGGGCTGCTCTCGCGACCACTCGCTGGAGGCCATGTCGGCTTTCCCGCGCAGGTGATCGGCACCGGTCCCACGGTGCGTTACTCCGCCATGCCGGAGATGTTCGCCTCCCTGATCTACTGCGCCCGCCGCGAGCTCGTGGTCACGACACCTTATTACGTCCCCGACGATCCTCTGCAGGCTGCCCTGTGCGCCAGTGCCCGCCGTGGCGTATCCACGACCCTGGTCTTTCCGGCACGCAACGATTCCTGGGTCGTGGCCGCCGCCAGCCGGAGCTACTACGCCGATCTGCTCGCCGCCGGCGTTCGGGTCTTCGAGTATCTCGGCGGCTTGCTGCACGCAAAGACCCTTACCCTGGATGGGGAGATCATGCTGATCGGCTCCGCGAACATGGACCGGAGAAGCTTCGACCTGAACTACGAGAACAATATCCTGTTCGTCGACCCCGGATTGACCGCGGACCTGCGCCGTCGCCAGGGAGAGTATCTTGCCCGGTCCATCGAGGTATCGGCCGAGACGGTTGCGGGCTGGAGCCGATGGCGTCGGCTCAGGAATAATACAGTCGCCATGCTCGGACCCATTCTCTGACCCGAGTTGTGAAGCCCCAAGGGCCGGGCAGGCTCAGCGTCTCAGCGACCTGCTTCCCGGCCGATCCGTCCGACCAGCGGATTCGCGGACAGGCCGTGAAACAGGATGCTGAGTAGAATGGTACAAGCGATCGTCACTACCAGGGTTTCCCCATCGGGCAGATCGGCGCTCATCACCATCTCCCCGAAGACGATGCTCGCCAGCCCGCGCGGCCCGAACCAGCCCACGAAGAGCTTGTCGCCCGGCCGCAAGGGTTGCCCCTGCAGCGACAGAAAGACCGGCAGCATACGGATCAGGGAGAGGCTGGCGATCGAATAGACGAGAACCTGCCAGCTCAGGTAACCGATGACCTGACCGACAACACCCGCACCGAAGGTGACCCAGGTGATCAGCGCCAGTGTATCCCCCGTGCCCTCGGCAGCCAACAGCAGGCGATGCTTGAGCCCCTTCTCCAGGAACCCGAACAAGAGCCCGCCGGAGAAGGCGGCGATGAAACCGCTGCCGCCGAGCCACTGAGCCATTGCGAAGCAGCCCATGGACAGGCCGACTACCGGCAGTTGGCGCCAGGTCTCCGTTACCCAGCCGCGCTCATCGCAAATCCGCAGGACTCGGGTACCCACCAGGGTCAGCCCGACCCCTACGGCCAGCCCGATGCCGATCTCTTCGGCTACCAGCCCGAGGACGAGCTCCAGATGGCTCCCCGCTACGTCCGCGTCGACGGCCAGTGTCAGGAAGGTAAGGAAAACGGGCACGCAGATCCCGTCGTTCAGCCCGCTCTCCAGATTGAGTCCCTCTCGGATTTTGGCTGGTACGGCCTCGTTCGTGACCACCGCCTTGCCGAGGGCGGCATCGGTCGGGGCGAGCGCGGACGCGAGGATGGCGACTTCGAGTAGACCCAGATCGTGGAAAACGAGCAGCCCCACACCGAATCCAAGGAGGATGGTCAGCGGCAGACCGATCAGGAGTAACCGCTCCGGAATGCGAAAGCTACGGTCCAGCACGCGCAGATCGGCGTTGGCGGCGTCCGTGAACAAGACCAGGGCCAGGGTAACCTCCGCCAGGATGCGCAACAGACCCGCGTCCACCTTCAACGTCAGGACATCCATGCCCAAGGGACCGAGGACGAGGCCGAACACAGCAAAGAGGATGGGGCCACTGAGAGGGGCACGCTCCAGTCGACCCGCAAGGATGCTGTAGAGGAAGACGAACAGCGACAGGATGGTCAGATCGGCGTACATCGCAACCTCCGCGGCAGGTGGTCCAAGCACCGCTCGGGCTATTTACGGAGAGATCACTCGACTACCGGCTTGCCCTTGGGGCGCACGCCCCAATCTAGTCGCGCGATCCGGAGAGATCAATTCCACTTTGACGTAGCATCTCTCATTTACTATCTTCATCGCGCCCAGTGGCACCGCCGCGGAAAGCGAGCCCTGCCGGACCGACCCGCGGCCCTGCGCCGGCCTCAATGAAAGACTCGGGGACCGCCGCTTACGGCCAAGCCAGATACCCGGACCCATCGAGCCGATCCGATGCCCGGCATCCACCATCAAGACGAGCACCAACCATGCGCCACATCGAGCCCAGCGCCCTAGTCCTCGTAGCCAGTGTTCTTGCGCTTTCCGCCTGTGGCGGCAATGTCCTCGCCCCAGAAGGACCACAATCGAACGCCTTCCTGAATAAGATCAGCGCCAAATGCGGCAAGCTTCGGATCGGAGACCAACCGATCGACTATCTGCTGAGTGTAGACAGCAACGACGACTATTTCATCGATGAGGCAAGCAAGCTTTTTGCCGGAGAGATCGATAAGGCCACCTTCCAGGAGGATATCAACGGCTTCTATCCGACCGACTCCAACCAACCCGCCCTCGCCTGCATCTTCGCTCAACTGGGTGGACGCTGATCCACGTCGGGAATCCAACCTGCCGTTGCTTACGATTCGATTGCTTTGCTCGGTTGTTTCCTGCGGGAGATGAGGTCTCCATTCCGCCACATCCAGTCACCTTGATGTCAACGGTCGGCGAGAGGTTCGCGCCCCCCGTACCGGAAGGATTCCAATCTGTGAAAGGCGTGAAACGCGCCACCCGAGATGCACACCCCAGTGACCAATAGCCTCCCAGGCGAGTCTTCCGTCCCGAGCATGGCCGTTACGGCTGCCTGGATTCTGATCTGGGCGCTGGTGCTGATCGGCTTCGTGCAGGCGACGAGCCGAATTGCGCTCATGGATCCGGATGAAGGACGCAATGCCGAAGTGGCCCGGGAAATGGCGGTGAGCGGCGACTTTGTCGTACCCCACCTCAACGGGCTTCCCTACCTGGACAAGCCCGTTTTCCTGTTCGCCGCGAGCGCCCTGTCGATCCGCGCACTCGGCGCCGACGAGCTGGCCGCGCGACTGCCGACATTGGTCTTTTCCCTCGGGACCGTCGTGCTCGTCACCCTCTTCGGCTGGCTGCGCTTCGGACACCGAACGGGGCTCATTGCCGGGATGATGCTTGCCAGCTCACCCATCGTCCTCGCCTTTGCGGGGACCGTGATCTTCGACGCGGTCCTGATGTTCTGGGTAAGCTGCGCGGCCATCGCCTTTCACCTGGCACTGGAGCAAGCGCACCGCGGCTGGTGCCTTGCCGGCTGGACCGCGGTAGGCTTCGCCGTCCTCACCAAGGGACCTATCGGGCTCCTGCTACCGCTGCTCATCGGCGTCGGCGAGGCCATCGCTTGCGGCGCCCCCCTGCGGCGGCTGTTCTGTTGGCCCGGACTCCTGGCCTTCCTGTTGCTGGTGGGCCCCTGGCTTCTCGCCGTTACCCTGCGCCATCCGGACTTTCCCCACTACGCCTTCGTGCGGGAGACCTTCGAGCGCGTGGCAACGGACAGCATGCAGCGCACCGGTCCCATCTACTACTTCATTCCCATTCTGTTTGCGGGGGCGTTTCCCTGGGTTACACTGCTTCTGGCGGGAATACCCAGGTTGGCGGCCTTTTGGCGGCAGCGCAGGCAGGACGAGAGGTTCCTGCTGTTGTGGCTGCTGCTTCCGATCCTCTTCTTCTCACTCTCGCAATCCAAGCGTCCCGGGTACATCTTGCCGGTCATTCCAGCCTTGTCTCTGCTCTGCGCACGCATCCTGCAAGTCTCACCGGCCAGCCTGCGCCCTGCCCTTTGGATCGCCGCACCGATCCTTGCCGCACTAGGTGCCTGGCTGCTAGCCACCCCGGAGTCGGCAGCGTCCCTTATCCGCGAGAGTCCCGCAATTGCGGAAAAGGCACTCGATGTCGCACCCTACCTGGGGGCCGGATTGCTCGGGGCTGCGGCGTTTTGTCTTTCGGGCCTGCGATGGCGCAACGCCGGATTCACTGGACTCGCACTCGTCCCGCTGGTGCTGGCTCTGGGCTCGGAAGGGATGCTGACCCAGGTAGGCGAGCAACGCTCGGCCCGCGAGCTTGCACAAGCCATTCGTGGCGCCAGGCAAGGCCCGGGGCAGGTCGTGGGTGTGGTGGCCTATCCGCCTTCGCTCGCCTTTTATCTTGGACAGAACCTCATGCTCTCCACCTACAACGGCTCCGAGACCAGGAGCAATTACATCGAGGGGCTGACGACCAGGCTTCGCGGAATCCCAGACTCTTCCCTGAAGCCCTTCCATTGGTGGAAAAAGGAGCTGCAACATTGCCCGAGGAACACGGTATTTCTGTTGCGCACGCGAAACGGTTGGGAGAACGAGCGCCGGCAGCTTTCGGCAAAGCTCCCGCTGCTCTATCGCGACAATAAATACGAGGCCTATGGTCCCTGCGGCGCGAGAGACGGCTGATCGTGTGCGGCATCTTCGGAGCAGTGAGCCTGTCGGGAGCGGCGCTGAGATCCAGGGCTGCGGTCCTGCGCGCCGGGGCAACGCTGGAGCACCGGGGTCCGGACAGCGGGGGTCACCTGGACGCCCACAACGCCGTTCTGGGATCGCGCAGGCTCTCCATCGTCGACCTCAGCTCCAGGGCGAATCAACCCTTCACCAGCCCGGATGGCCGCTTCTGGCTGGTCTGCAACGGCGAGATCTATAACGCTCCCGAGCTGCGCGCACGCTACGCGCGTCGCGGCTACCCCTTCCACTCCTCCCACAGCGACGTGGAGACCCTGGTGCCGCTCTTTCTGGAGCACGGCGAGGACGCGTTGGAGGAGATCGATGGAATGTTCGCCCTTGCGCTCTGGGACAGCCGGCTGCGCACCCTGCTCCTGGCACGAGACCGTGCGGGAGAGAAGCCCCTCTTCTACGCCGAAGTCGCAGGAGAGCTGTACTTCGCCTCGGAGATCCAAGCGGTTGTCGCCGCATCGGGCACGACTCCCGAGATCTCACCATCCGGGCTGTCGGACTACTTGACGCTCGGCTACTGCACGGCACCACGGACCATGCTCGCCGGCATCCACAAACTGGAGGCCGGAAATCTGATGGTCACAGGCACCGACGGTGTTCGTGTCGAGCCCTATTGGCGTGCATCCGACTATGCGGCACCTCGAAGTCAGGCGACCCCCGACCACATCATCGAGGTCTTCGACCGAGCCGTGGAGCGCCAGATGCTTTCGGATGTCCCCATCGGCGCCTTCGTGTCCGGCGGTCTTGACTCCTCCCTGCTCCTCGAATCCCTCGCCAAACAGATGCCTGCAGAGAGGATCCATACCTACGCCGTCCAGTTCGAGCAGACCTCCTACGACGAATCGGATTGGGCGGAGCGTATCTGCCGCTCGGTCGGCACCAACCATCATCGGATAAGCGCCGGCACCCAGGACCTCTTGGGCGCATTGGACTTCATCAGCACCCACCTCGCCCAGCCCCTGGGAGACCCGGCGATCCTGCCCGTGCACCTGCTGTCGGCAGCAGCGGCCCGGGACGTGCGGGTGGTCCTCTCCGGGGAGGGAGCCGACGAGCTCTTCGGCGGCTATCCCACCTACCTCGGACACCGCTGGGCCGAGCGCTTTCGGCGACTTCCGGCGCCCCTCGCGAGGGCCATCGATGCAGGGGTGCACCGCCTGCCCGTTTCTACCCGCAAGGTCTCACTGTCCTTTCTCGCACGACGCTTTGTCGAAGAGGCCCGCCGCGAGCCATTGGAAAGGCACCTGGCCTGGTTCGGTGCCCTCGGCGCAGATGCGCCGGGATTCGCGCAGAATCCGGATGCGACCGGTGCCCTGGAGATCTGGCAGCGGCTGGCGGGCATAGAGGAGCCGATCAAACGCGTCATGGTGCTCGATCTGCTCACCTACCTCGCGGAAAACCTGCTTACGAAGCTCGACCGGGCCACCATGCTGTCATCCATCGAGGCACGCGCGCCCTACCTGGACCGAGAGATCATGGAGCTCGCCCTGAGGCAACCCATGGATACCGCCGTGGGCAACATCCGTACGAAGATCGGGCTCAAGCGGGCAGCACAGGCGAGGCTCCCCCGTGATTTCATCCACCGCCGCAAGCGTGGACTCTCGGTACCTATCACCCAGTGGATAAACGGCGAGCTGCGCGGAGAATTCGATCGCCTGTTCGAGCCCGACCGCTTGCACAGGCAAGGGCTGCTTGACCCGGCACCGGTCTGGCGCCTCTTGGAAGATCACCGCGCCAGGCGAGCGGATCACGGGCGCCGGCTGTGGCCGCTGTTCGTCCTCCAGCGCTGGCACGAGCACTGGATGGAGACCCCGGATGCCTGGGGATTGCCCGAGGATGACGTCCAGGACGCTTCACAGGTCGCCGTCGGACGCTAGAGCTGGAGACGATTGCGACTTCAGCCTTCGCCATCCCAGTAGTCGAGGACAGGCCGGCGAGCACGCCTCTTGAGCCAGAGGACTCCCAGCAGATCCAGGACTCCCGCCCCGAGACGATCGAGCACTCCGTAATGCGACCGCCCCCTCTCCCTCGGGCGATGGCTCACGGGCACCGAGATCACCCTCCCGCCGTTGCGTTGGATCAGCGCCGGCAGAAAACGGTGCATGTGATCGAAGTACGGCAGGTCGAGAAAGGCGGCTCGGCGAAACAGCTTGAGCCCGCACCCGGAGTCCAGCGTCTCGTCCCCGAGGATACGCGCCCGCACCCGATTTGCGACGCGCGATGAAATTCGTTTGAGAAGCTTGTCCTGCCGCTGCCGCCGCAGCCCGATGACCAGCTGCAGATCAGGGGAGCAAGCCGGGTCCCGCACAATCGCCAACAGCCGGGGAATATCCGCCGGATCGTTCTGACCATCGCCATCCAGGGTTGCCACCCAGGGCGCCTTGGCAAGCTTTACTCCACTGCGCACGGCAGTGCTCTGTCCGCAGCGATCGCGGTGACGCGCCAGATGAAGACCCGGGTGGCCCTCCTGCGCTGTCCTGAGTCGCTCGAAGGTATCGTCCGTGCTCCCGTCATCCACACAGATCAGCTCGAACGTAACGAGATCCGACAATGCCGCGAACAGCTCCACGACCAGCGGCTGGATACTTTCGGATTCGTCGTGGAAAGGGATAACGACCGACAGCTCAGGGCTCATCGCAAGTAGCCATCACAGTGTCCTGTTTCAAACAGGATCCGCCACCAGCACCGGAAAAGACCAGGTAGCCGAGAGCGAGGGTCATGAAGGTGACGAACGAGAGGTAAACCGCTTTCGCGTAGCCATCTAACCATTTGCCGGGCAGCGGGGAACATGTACAACAGCATCCGGAGATTCCAAACGTTCGGCGGCACGCCCAATTCCTCGCTGATCTGTGGCACCCGAGCGCCTTGCTCATGATGGCACCGCTACGGTGCAGGTGGGCCCTACGACCGTCTTTCGCTTCAAACAACGAGGATGTGTTTTAGGGGCTGTTGACATTTGCCTGAACGAGGGCGATTGCGAGGTATTTTTCGTGCTGGCAAGGCGCGGTGAGGAGGAATAGTGGACCTATTGCGACGAGCCGCAACGCGGTCAGCGCGGGAAAGGGCCGCAATCGGACCGTGAACGGTAATTGTCAACAGCCCCTAGTATACCCCTTTGATGATGCGGTCCGTTGCAGCCACAGAGCTTGTCTGCATCATCAGGGCGCACAGGACACTGGCGTTTCAGGAAGACATTTTCTTTATAGGGGCATCCTGGAAACACGCACTTCCGGAACGAGAACCTCGACCAAGTCAGCGTCCAGGTCGCCCGGAGTGAGCGTCGTAGCACCCGCAGAGCCACAGGCGATCCCGAGTCGAACGGCATCCGGCATGGGCTGACCGCGGCGCAGCCCAGCAGTGATACCGGCCATCGTCGCATCGCCGCTCCCGACCGCGTTCAGGGCCTCGACTGCCGGCGGTGTGAAGCGCCAAGCCGCAATATCGTTCAGCAGCCAGGCATCCATCTTTCCGCAAGTGATGAGGAGCCATTGAGCCCCCTTTTCGATCAGCTCACACCCCGCCTCGCGAAGACATTCCTCAGTATCGACGGGTTTTCCGCAGGTAGCCGCGAGCTCCTCGTCGTTCAATTTTGCCAGCAAGGGAGCGCACGGCAGCGCATCCATCAGCGCTTCGCCGCGGGCGTCGATGAGCACCTCTGATCCGGCTTCCTGCGCCTGTTGGGAAAGCTTGGCATAAATGTCCCGCGGCGAGCCGGGCGGCGGCGCGCCTGCCAGGACCATCATGTGGCATTTCGAGAGGAGGAACGAGATCTTCTCATCGAGCGCCGACCATTCGTCGGGACTGGGAAGCTGCGCTTCTTCCACCAACTCCGTAACGGAAGCGGTCGCTTCGTCGATGAGCGTCGTACAGATGCGCGTCGCCTGGCTCGTCCACACCATGTCCGTCTCCAAACCGAGGTCCCGGAGAAAGGTAACCATGGCATGGCCCGTATCGCCGCCGGCAAATCCGGTTACGAGGGGTGATTCCCCTAAGCCCCTCAGGGCACGCGCCACATTGATAGGCTTGCCTCCTGAGGAGACGGTTACGGATGCCGCCCGGTTCACTTGGCCGATTTGCAGGTCTGTGAACCCGATTGTCCGTTGCAGACTGGGCGTAAGACCCACACAGAGGATACCGCCGACCTTTTCACTCATCATCGAAATCTCGAGATTCTATCAATCCCAGGACTTCCGCCAGCCCGAAACCGCCGCGTCGAGTTTGTCCGGATGCTGTGCACTTTCCGCTTGGGAGGATGGTTTGATCGCAGGGCAGACCGGTGAAGCTGTCGACCACACGCGAACACTGCTGACGCACTTTGGTATCGGACTTGGAGCATGAAAAAGAACGCTGCGCCCAGGTGGAGCCGATACAGCCGCGCGAAGTCGAAGTAACCGCGGTCCATGATGTAGAAGGGACCGGGTTCGGGCGCGAGCAAGTCCAATGCCTTGACATCGTTGAGCTTGCCGTCGGAGATGTGAATAAAGGTTGGAATATTGCCGCGTAGATCCAACCGGTTTGCTCTCCTCACCGGCATCATCTAGAGTGAAAAGACACTCACCAGCCACGCTCCCGCCTCGAATCTCTCAACGCTCGAACCTTCCAGGACCCGCGTTGTCAGCAGCGCGGTGGCAGCATTTATTCAGAGGAGCACCTCATGTCCGCAGCCAAGACCGGCGACACCGTAAAGGTCCATTACACCGGAACCCTCGACGACGGCACCCAGTTCGATTCCTCACGCGGCCATGAGCCGATCCAGTTCACGCTTGGCGAGGGCGGAGTCATCCCCGGCTTCGAGACCGCCGTTGAGGGGATGTCCGTAGGCGCGACCAAATCCGTCACTGTCCCACCTGGAGACGCCTATGGTCCGCACCTGTCCGACCTCATTCGGGAAGTCCCGCGCAACGTAATCCCCGACAACATCGAGCTTGCCGAGGGCATAGTCCTTCACGCCCAAGGACCCGAGGGACAGACTCTGCGCTTCACGGTCGTGGAGTTCGACGATCAGAAGGTCAAGATCGACGGCAATCATCCACTGGCCGGCAAGGATCTGATCTTCGAGCTCGAGCTGATGGAGCTCGCCTGATTCCAAGGCGCGAGTCTCGTCATCCGGGTGCGGCTGGCGCATCCCACGGGCTTTGCAACTACCGCCTGCTAGACTTAGATAATAAAGACCGTCCGCACAGGCTTCCACTCGACGCGGCAAAGACCTACGCGGATAGCGCAGACGCGAAGTTTTAGGAGGATGAACATGCAAGTCAGCGAAATCATGACCCAACTGGTCCATACGATACGAGCCGATGCCAGTTTGGAGCAGGCATCCTGCCTGTTGCGTGACCAAAACATCGGTTGTGCCCCCGTCGTAGAAGAAGCCTTGGTGGAGAAGACGAATCTGAAACAGGATGTGCTTGATAAGATCGGCTTCACGCCCGTCGTAGAGGAGGACGTTGTCGTGGGGGTGCTCACGGACCGGGATATCGTCGTCGGTGGCATCGCGTCCGGAAAGGACCCAAAGACCACGCCGGTCTCGGATGTCATGAACCATGACTTTACGTGTTGTCATGAGGATGACGACATCTCCCAGGCGGCGGCCGCTATGGAAGAGAAGAAGGTGCGACGACTGTTCGTCCTGGATCGCGATGAGCATGTGATGGGTGTTTTGTCTCTCCACGACATCTCGGCCGTCGATCCTCTTGTGACCGGAGAAGTACTGCACGCAATGGGGAAAGGGGCCAAGGCCGAAAGCGGGAAAAGCCAGCGGAGCGAACTGGGACAGTAGGCTGGAGTGAGTCTGCGAGTCCCGTTTTCACAAGCTCGCAGTCTAGGATGATACAGTTGCCCGCAGACGCTCCCCGAAGCACGGGTGGGCACAGCACACGGGGCACTGCCCCGTGGTTTCGCTGCGCTTTATCAAGTCTACCGACCGAATCAGAGGGCGGACCACTTTCCCCAGATGTCTGGCTTCTTCATCCGGTTGTCAGCCGCTGTGAGCTTCCCATGATTCCTGCTCTTCGGGTTGTTGCACCAGCCCATGCTCTGCGTGATGACTTGCGCCTTGTCCTCGGAGATCTTCCGCATGCCGCCCCAGAACTTGCACGTCGCGCACGTATCCTCCGCCTTGGCATCGATTGCGAGCCCGATCCCGGAGCGCTCGGGCATATGAGCATGCTCCTGCGAAGCTCGAGCTTGGGCGGCAAAGGTTCCAAGAGCAACCGTTCCGACGATCAGCTTGCCGGACGCGGCCAGAAAGTTACGGCGTGATTCAAACGACATAAGGTACCTCTCGATAGACTGGTGGCTTCAATCAGGCCGCTGGCAGCGCGGCCTTGCATGGAACGGCTGTTCTTCACTCTGGACGCGCATCACACACACCCCTGCCGCCTGGCCGTTAGGACTCCGGCAAACGCGGCTCACCGCGTTCACCACATCCTACGGCTCTCGCCTAGGCCCACTTTTCGCCCAGCTTGGCGAGTCCGGCCTCTTGCAGATCTTGGCGATCCATCACGGGATGAAGCTCGATAGTGGCGTTGAAGGTGAGGAACCATGGTTCGGCGAGCGCTGGAATGCCTGAGGCCTTTCCCAGATCGAGGATCATGACCACGGTGCGCTGACCGTTCGTATCCGTGAAGTACACGGCTTCCGGCTTTATTTCTGCGAGAATGGCTTCCAATTTCGGTCCGGCAGTACCGTCTCGGACGGCAGCATTGAAGGTGTCGTTCGGAAGCCGGGCTGTCAGTAACATGCGCATGGTTGCTCCTCCATTGGAGTTTTTTCCATACCTCGCTCGAGCCGAGTACGTTAGACCGCGCCAGCGGTTCTTCGTTGACCCTGCGCCCTGATGCGGAACAAGATTGCGTACAGCGTCGGCACTACGACCAGGGTCAACACGGTGGCGAAGCCGAGCCCGGCCATCATGGTGATTGCCATGTTGGTGAAGAAGACATCCGGCAAGAGCGGGATCAGCCCCAAGATGGTGGTTGCCGCCGCCAGCACGACGGGGCGCATGCGGCTCACCCCCGAGTCGAGAATCGCCGTGTAGGACTCCTTTCCAGATGCGATCTGCTGGTCGATCTCGTCGATGAGGACGATGGCGTTTTTGATCAGCAGCCCGACCAGAGAAAGGGCGCCGAGCAGCGACATGAAGTCGAAGGCGGCATTGGCAGCGAGCAGGCCCGCCGTGATACCGACAACCGCCAGCGGCACCGTGAGCCAGATGATGAGCGGCTGTTTGAGCTTGCCGAAGAGAAGGATGCTGACCAGGATCATGACCAGGAAAGACGGCGGCAGCACGCCGAACAGGGACGCCTGGGCCTTGGTCTGGTCCTCGTACTCCCCGCCCCAGGACAGGCTGTAGCCGGGCGGCAGCTCGATGTCCTCGATCTGCGGACGCAGGCGATCGAAGACGGGACCCGCGAGCTCGCCTTTCGGATTAGAGGAGGCGATGATGGTCTGCATGCGGTCGCGCCCGCCGATGACCTGGTTCTCCCAGGTGGTCTCGAATCCGGTGACCACCTGGGCGACGGGCACCGATGCCTTCAGCACCGGGCTCCAGACCTGGATGTCTCGGATGTTGGCGACGTCGGCTCGCTCCACCTCGGGTGCCCGCATCAGGATGGGCAGCAATCGCTCGCCGTCACGGTACAGGCCCACCTGGGTGCCGTCGAAAGCGTACTGCAGCGCGGCAGCCAGGTTCTCGCGGCTGATGCCGAGCTGTCGTCCCACCTGCTCGTTGAAGACCGGGCGCACAACTTTGACCGGCGCGCGCCAATCGTCGCGTACCTCCTTGGTATCCGGGTCGGCACGCATGATGGCCTTGGCCTGCTCGGCCAACTTGCGCAGCACCGCGGGATCGGGGCCGCTGAACCGCGCCTCGATCTTGCTGTCGCGCCCCGGGCCGATCATCATCCGCTTGAGGATGGGATCGGTCCAATAGAGCTTGTCCCTCATGAAGGCATCGACCTTGTCCCAGACGGCATCGATGCGCTCGCGGGTGTCGGTGCGTACGATGATCTGGGCATAGGCCGGACTCGCTTCCTTTGAATCGTAGACCAGGGTGAAGCGCTGATGCGGTCCCCCGATCACCGAGGTGGTCTGCTCCACGCCCTCGAGGCTGCGCAGATACTCCGACACCCGAAGCGTGTCCTCCCGGGTCTTGCGGATGTCCGTACCCTGGGGCTCCCAGATATCGACGAAGAACATCGGGGTATTGGCGGACGGGAAGAATGCCTGCTTGACGAAGCCGAAGCCCCAGATCGCGAGGACGAAGAGCCCCACCACAGTGCCGATGGTGACCCAGCGGAAGCGCAGTGCCGAGACGACCAATCCCCGGTAGATACGAAAGGGTGCTGCGCCGTAGGCGTCCTTTTGCTCGTCCCCCGCCTTGCCCGGCTTCAGCATCAGGGCGCAGAGGAGCGGCGTAGTGCTGATCCCGGTGACCCAGGACAGGCTCAGGGAGATCAGGATGACGTAGAAGAGTGAGCCGGCGAACTCGCCCGTGCTGTCCTGAGAAAAGCCGATCCCCGCGAAAGCGAGGATACCGATGACGGTCCCGCCGAGGAGGGCCCAGATGGTCGTACCCACGGTCTCGCGCGCCGCCTCTGGTGCCTGCATGCCGGCGTTCATACGCACCAGCATGCCCTCGGCGACCACGATGGCGTTGTCCACCAGCATGCCCAGCGCGATCACCAGGGCGCCCAGGGAGATGCGCTGCAGCTCGATCCCGTAGATGGCCATGATGAAGAGGGTGCCCGCCACCGTGATCAGTAGGGCCGCACCGATGATTACACCCACCCGCAGCCCCATGAACAACAGCAGCACCACTAGGACGATGACCACCGCCTGGCCGACGCTGACGATGAATCCGTTCACCGATTTCTCCACCTCCTTGGGCTGATCGTAGACCGCATTCAGCTCCATGCCCACGGGGACGTTGTCCTGCAGCTCGGCGAGCCGCCGGTCCACCACCCGGCCCACCTCGACCACATTTTTGCCCCCCTGCATGGAGATGCCCAGTGCCAGAGCGGGCCGGCCGTCACTATAGAAGTATTTGCCGGTGACCTCCTTGTAGGCTCGGTGGATCTCCGCGATGTCGCTCAGGCGCACCAGCTTCTTGTCCTCCGAGCCGACCAGCACGTCCCCGATGGACTGCACCGAGTCGGACTCCCCGGTAGGCCAGATGCGCAAGTACTCATCCCCCACCGCAACGTTCCCCGCATCCGCCACCAGGTTCTGGGACTTCAGCACCTTGGCGATGCTCTCGATGGGGATGCCGAGCTTGCCCAGCCGGGCCCGCGAGACCTCCAGATAGGCAACCTCCTGCTGCTCGCCGTCGATGACGATCTTGCGCACCCCGGGGATCAGGATCAGCTGCTTCTTGAGGTAATCAGCCGTATCCCACAGATCGCGCCAGCTGTAGCCCTCGCCGCTCAGGGTGACATAGATGCCGTACACGTCGGCGAAGCTGTCGAGCACGATGGGCGCCTGGGCTCCGGGCGGCAGCTTGCTCTTCATGTCCGCGAGCTTGCGCCTGAGCTCGTCGTAGATGTTCGGGAAGTCCGCCGCCCGATACTTATCCTGGAACTCGATGGTGATATCGGACATTCCTGGCCGCGAAATGGACTTCTTGATCCACTTCACCTGCTCCATGAGCTGGATGGCCTCCTCGATGTGATAGGTCACCTCGTCCTGGACCTGCTGCGCCGAGGCGCCCGGGTAGAAGGTGATGACCTTCGCCAGCTTGACGGTAAAGGCCGGGTCCTCGAGCTTGCCCATGCCCTGGAAGCCCCAGAGACCGCCGCCGACCAGGATGACGACCAGCAGCCAGGAGATGACGGGGTTTCTGACCGAGTATTCGCCGATGTTCACGTTCCCCGACCTCCGCTGTCAGGACTCGGAGGTGGCCGATTCGGGTACCGGCGATTCGTCCGGGGCCTCCGCCGGCCTTGGCTCGGCCTCCTCGCGCTCGGGCAGCAGCCGGACCTTCATGCCTTCGGCCAGGTACCCCACCCCTGCCGTAACCACCCGGCTGCCCGGCTCCAGCCCGCCCTTGATCTCGATCGACCAGCCAACAAGGCGGCCTACTTTCACCGGCGTCTTGTGCACCCTCATCTGCTTCTCGCCCACCACCCAGACGAAGGGCCCCAGCGACTCGTCGGCGGTCACGGCCGCCGCGGGGAGATAGAAAACCGAATCGGAGACAGCCACTTTGCTGAAATCCGCCGTTACCGTCGCGGTCATGCCGGGGAGGACGAGAAAGTCCTTCGGGGCCGGCATGGTGAAGGTCACTTGAAAGGTCTGGGTCGCCGGATCGGCGCGGGTCGCAACCTCGCGCATGGTCAGATCGAATTCCTTGCCAGGCCGGTTGTCGAAGCTGGCCGTTACAGGCACCCGCCCAGTCTGGGGACGATCGCTCCCCGGGGGTCGAAGGCGCAGGATGACGTTCTCGGGAACGTCGATCTTGACCTCGAGCTGGCTGCTGTCGTGCACTGCCAGCACCGGCTGCTTGGCCTGGACCTCTTCGAAGCGCTGCACGTAGCGCTTGGCGACAGTCGCGGGAAAGGAGGCGGTAAGCTTGGTGTAGGACAGATCCTGCTTGGCCTGCTCCAGGGCTGCCTGGGCGTTCTTGAACTGGGCCTCCTTGGCATCGAAATCCGACCGCGAGATAAAGTCCTTCTTCACCAGCTCCTGTGCGCGCTTGTAATCGCTATCCGCGCGGTCGAAGCTGGCCTGAGCGTCCTTGACCGCGATCTCGAAGTCGGTCGGATCGAGGGCAGCGAGCAGTTGTCCTTCCTCGACCCGATCACCCTCCTTGACCGGCAGCTCCTGGATGGTGCCCGGCACCCGAAACGAAAGCTCCGCCTTGTTCAGGGCGTCGATACGGGCCGGGAACCTGCGCACACCGCCCGCTTCTGGTGCCTCGACCACGACCGTCTTGACTGGTCGCGGCGTCTCCACCGCAGCCGGCTCCTCACCCTGAGAGCAACCGACGAGCAGAAGGGGAAACGCAGTCAATACCAGAGAGCAGAAGGACAATCGACAGCCGAAAGGCTTGAATTGCTGACGCATGTCGAGATTTCCTCGTTAGCTGCCGGATTCAAGGTGGACACCTGCAACCGAAAAGATCGCCCCATACCACGACGACACTTTCCGAAGCATGGATAGCTTGTGGTAACATGCTGTGAGAGCAGAGGTTTCCAGTAAACGTTTTCAACGGCTTCCGAATTCGTATCGCGAAAGCCGGGGGATTCGGCTCCCCCTGCCCCATCAAAACCCCGCCCTCGTAGCTCAGCAGGATAGAGCAATCGCCTCCTAAGCGATAGGTCACAGGTTCGAGTCCTGTCGAGGGCGCCATTAATTCAAGAAGTTAGAACCACTCCCGCTCACTGAGAGTCTCCACTTGGCTCACTGTTGGCACAATGGAGATCACTATGGCTACCATCCGCAAATGCGGAGAGCGCTACCAGGTTCAAATCCGCAAAACAGGACAACCGCTCTTACCCAAGTCCTTCAAGAGAAAATCCGATGCCCAGACTTGGGCTAAGACCATCGAGTCGGAGGTAGAGAGGGGAACCTCAAAGCTCGCCACTCCAAGCTCCGCGCTGTCTTGAATCCTAGTCCTGCCTTAGCCGACGCGAGGAACGGCTTTGACAGTGCATCGAAGTACAAGGACTGTTGGGCGTCCCCAACGCTTTCGTTTTCACTTTCTGAATACTCCCTCAAAACGTCACGTCGGAACAGACACATACGAGCTGGCACTGCGATTGCCTTAGCTTCCGATGCGTGCGCTTGGCTGGTTAACGCCAACCAGGGATACGCGAGTCCCTCGCATTAAGGCCGCCTACTCCGAGAGGTGTAGGCGGATTTTTTTCCTCATCGCCTCTACCAACAGAGCTGGAGCATCGAGAGACCGTGAAGCGGGCGCAGAAATGGGAACTTGTTCACAAAAGCGACTGTTGACCCAAAGCAGCTTTCTTGCTAGCCACCAACTTCGCTCAGGAGAGCTTGACTCCCGCCTAATTCCATGATCTATGGGGAAAAGCTGCGTGGTCAAAAAGTGATCAACTCAACAAAATAGTAAGAAGGTTTGCTGTTCTATGACTCCAAGTTTCAGGTTATGCACAAAGTTATCCACAGAAACTGTGGATAGGAATCTTTTCTATTCTGGCTCTTAGCGTTGCATTTACATTCTGAGAGATCGCGTTAACAACAGTCCTGAACTACGCATTTCGTCCTCCCACCATAACGCAATAAATTCGACTTAAGGAGGAGCCAGCTAGGTCGATGCGCTGCCGCAGACACACACTGACTGTTCCCGCTCTAAGCCTCAATGTTCAAGGTTCTCTGT
>CAYYHR010000040.1:3650-20884 GCA_964471705.1 uncultured Chromatiaceae bacterium | reverse complement strand
CACTAGCATACATGTCGATCCAGATCTGAGCGGGCGGCTGCTCATCAGATTCCTGAAAGCAATCTGCCTGAGCAAGCGATCCATGCCTTCGGGGTTGGCGTGGATTTTCTTGTAGCAGTCATTCTCTGTGATCTCCTTGGCTGTTAGCTCCAAGCGCGCGAATAGACTGACCAGCATATGAACAGTAATCTTGAACTAGAACTAACCAGTAACGCTGCTGCATTAAGACACTGCTCGGCCTTGAGATCAGTACTTCATGCTCGGCAAGCATATGTACCTCCTGAGCAGGCTGTCTACACCCATGACATTGCATATACAAAAATCCGCAGAGAGATTGAGGCACAGAAGTGGAAAGTCAGAATTGCTGGCCCTTGACGCTCTCGTGGCTGTCCACTATTCTTTTACTCTTACCATCCAGAGCAGGAAGACATCGCCAAGGAGAGCGGATTCTATATATTGAGAGAGATAATGCAGGCTGGTTCGCACACTTGTCTGAAACCAAGCCCGCTTTCCAGGATTTCAGCCGATTTTCGTTGTATACCGCGATACTTTCAGTGAGCTGAGTGCTTTTTTCATCTGAAAAAGCGCGAGAAAATCCGTTCCTACATTATCCAGAGGCCGCACCCGAGCTAAGCAGCCTCCTTCTTTGTTTTTCACCCTTCTTAACGTGACTAAAAGGGCGACACTCCTACTCATCTCGATCGTTCTGTCGCTACTGACGGCGGCCGCTGTTGTGCTTCTTTTCCCTGAGCTTTTCTTTCAGTCCAATGGAGACTTTGGACCTCACGAGCGCTTCCTGATCCGCTCTGTGTGGCACAGCCGCTCGAACCTGATAAAACGCTACAACCTCTTCTCTCACAGTGTCTTCTTCCTGGTGTTCTTCGCAACTCAAGCCCACTTACTCTATCAGGCCGTTTCAAGAACCACCAATCCGCTCTTCTGCCTCGACAAATACACTTTCAAGCGTGCCGCAGGTATTGCCTTGCGTCACCCATTGTCCTCCACTATTTTTTTGTTCTACGTGGCCCTCATGGTACACGGGGCAAGTTATCTCTATCCCGAGATCATTGGCTGGTACAGTGCAATCGACCTGAACTACCTGCTAGACAACTTTCGCCTTAACGACAAGTTCATAGCCGAGACGATGCGGCGAAACGATTTTCGCTTCTTTCCGCTCGCCCACCAAGACCTGCACCTTTTGAGCTGGATCACACCCTACGTTAAAATATGGATGCTCGTCAGTGCCATTGAGCTTCTTCTCATACTCTATTTCGCAACAAAATTCATTACTTCTTTTACTCGGAAGAGCGCACCTTTTATTTTCCTCGGTGCTATTCTGATTTTCCTTTTCCTCCCTTCCACAGAAAAAGCCTTTTTCCAGTTCATCTACTCCGAGCGGCTTCTGGTGCTACTGTTTTCAATATACATCTTTACATATCTCCGCTATCAGCAAACCCTCGAGCTATTCTATTTATATGCCACTCTCTCCTGTGCGCTCTTCGGCGTGTTTCTCAAGGATATTGCATTTATACTTTTTGCCGGCCCGGCATTATTCACATTCGCTCTCCGCCTCATAGGCCGATACCAGGGCTTCCCTATGCCCCAGGCGCTCGATCACAACCGCGAGAGAATTACCTACCACTATGAGCTCGAGTTCGCTATCATCGCCCTGCTGCTCGCGTTTTTCGTCCTCTACTTTTACCTGAGCGCTCTTCCGAGTCTCGTCGAGGGTAGTAGCGCATACGGTGATTGCGGCCAGGCTGATTTTCACGCTCTGTTCACGGATGTCCGCATGTGGGCGATCTTCCTCTTTCTCGGCGCGCGCACCTATCTGGTCACCACCAAGCTTGCCCAAGCTACTTTCCTGGACGGAATAAACGCCTCAGCGCTAGCATACATGATAGCCTTGGCTATCCTAGTGGGCTGCAAGAGTGACTCCTATTTGGTACTACCCGTCCACTACATCACCCTGCTCGATTTCCTTTATCTATGGGTGCTGCTCTACGCGCACCTTCGGTCACACGCTGCCGGCAAATTCCACGCCCTGATTATCTTCTTTGTCTGCGTCGCCTCGGTCATAGCGCTCGACCTTTCCAAAGGCCCCAGAGATCCCTGGATTACAGTGGCACACATCAAACAAAGGCAAGCTTCCTGGCTGGCTGCCTTTAAAGAGATAAAGGCGCTTTCACGCGAACGAATCAGTGCTGGCAAGGAAGTCAATCTCATTTTTAGCAAGTCTTGGTTTAACAACCATAGGTATCTCGATGAGCTTCGCTACGACAGGCTTATCTATTTGAACCCGGACGACCACAGTTACGTTGTAAAGGATGGACTAGAGAAAGGCTCCACCTACTTGCCGAGAACAGGTGATCTCCTCTTCTTCATCGACGATCGGCAACCCAGAGGAATCAAAGACGTGCTCCAAAAATACAAACTTATCTATGAATTCGACAAGCATCTGCCGAATGCGAAGATTTATGAGAGAAAATAGGTACCTCATTGTGAACGCCGATGACTTCGGCTATTTCCCGTGCGTCAGCCAGGGCATCAGCGAGGCAATCCATGCCGGTGCTGTAACCGCTACATCCATCATGGCAAACCGTCCCGGTATCAACCAGCAACTCGCGCTATTAACGGAGCGCCCGCGCGCCGACCTAGGCGTTCACTTGAATCTCACCTTCGGGTTACCGCTCACACATGTGCTGCGTGCTCACTTGCCGCACGGCTTGTTTCCCTCCAAGTTTTGGTGGGCACTCCGGACGGCCCTGGGGGGCCGGCTATTGCGCGATACGGGCGATGAGCTTCGAGCACAAATATCGAAATGCGTAGGCGCCGGCCTGAGCATTTGTTTCCTCAACTCCCATGAGCACGTCCATATGCTTCCCGCGCTGTTCAACACCGTGACCGAGATCGCCCAGGAGTTTCAGATCCCTTTCGTGCGTCACTCGCGACCCGACTGGCGCTTCTCCACCGGTGCCAGCGCCGCACTACGCAATGGCCTGTTGCAAGCCCTCTATACCTTTCAGTACAACAGGCGGCGAAAAGCACAAGTACCGTTAATGCACGGTGCGTCTGTGAGCGGACGAATTGATCTGCGCTATCTTAACGCACTCATTAGGAGCCTGAGGCAGGGCGCCGTCGTCGAGCTTATGTGCCACCCAGGCTTGTGCACCGCATCAGACGTCGATAATTCGAAGCTGGCGGCCTATCATGCGTGGCGACAGGAGTACGAGGTGCTCACCAGCAACGCCTTCGCGCAAATGTGCGCACGTGAGAACGTTAAGCGAGCTCGATTCAGCGATTTGCTGCAACGTGACTTGATCGCTCACTAGGAGTCTGTACAGCTCATTCCAGCACAAGCCTTTGATTCTTGATCTTTGCGTAAAGCGTGTGTGAGTTGCACAGCCGCGTACAGCAGGTTGTTCTCGGGTCAATTATTTCGTCCGAAGGGATGTGCCCGTCAGGACCGTCACTCGCCCTGCGGCCAAGCCTTCTATGCGGTTTCTGCTCCTCGGCTCGCACTTTTGCGCTCGGACTTCCTCCAGACATCCCATCGCGGATTTGCCCTTGCCCTCGGTTAGTAGTTACAGTTGCCCCAAAGCACATTCAGTTACTCCTAATAGGGGACTTGCACCCCATAAGCTCCTGCCCATAACGGGCGTACACGAATTGGTACCAGCAATCCAGCCCAAGTTCACGAGCTGAGTAGGACAGACTCCTAGGACTTCTACCACTATGGCTACGGCACCCTTCATCAGCATCGTCCTACCCACGCACAACGAGTCGCAGGTGCTGCGGCGCACTGTCGAAGAGGTCGAGCAGCACACCGCGCAATGCAGCGACCACTACGAGCTTATCTTCATTGACGACGGCAGCAGCGACGACACTTTTGAAGTGACATCAGCGCTGGCAAAGGCCAATACCCACGTTATCGGGTTGCAGCTCAGCCGAAATTTCGGCAAGGAGGCAGCTCTACTCGCTGGCCTAAAGCATGCCGCCGGCGATGTGGTGATTACCATGGATGCGGATTTACAGCATCCGCCCGCCGTAATCCCCGCTCTGGTTGACGCTTGGCAGCAAGGATACAAGGTCGTCAACGCAGTAAAGGAAGATCGCCCCGGCGACAGCTTCGCAGTCAAGCTGCGCGCGCGACTGTTCAACAAGTTGTTGACTAGCCTGGGAGGCGTTGACATGAGGGGAGCATCGGACTTCAAGCTGCTGGACCGCTCCGTGGTGGATATCCTCAGCAGGAGCCTGCCCGAGCGCAGCCGTTTCTTCCGCGGCCTCTCCGACTGGGTCGGTTTTCCCCAGACAAGCGTGCCGTTTACCGTCGCCTCTCGGGCGGAAGGAACGGGAAAATGGTCCATCTTCGCCCTCACCGAATTAGCGTTGACCGCACTCGTCGCATTCACTTCGGCACCCCTTCGAATCGTCTCCATCCTGGGTGTCGTCACGTTGATCTTTGGGGGAATCGTTGCGGGCGAGGCACTGTGGTCCTGGTTTCACGGCAATGCCATCTCCGGCTTCACGACCACGATTACTACGATCCTTATCCTCAGCAGCTTCATCATGATCAGCCTCGGGATCATTGGCGAGTATATTGCCAAGATTTATGACGAGATCAAGCACCGCCCTGTATACCTAGTGGCATCTGTTTGTGGGTCGCAAGACACGCGCGCCCCATCAGCGAGCCCTAACGTGAGGAAGCCGGAGCGAGCGATGGGCTCATTCGGCAAAGGTCCAGACGCGGTTGGCGGTGAAGTTCCAGATCAGCATGAGTAGGGTCGACATGACCTGAGCGGAAAGATAGGGCCAACCAAGGTGATAGCTGAAAAGACTCATTACTGCGCCGTTTAACAGAAAGCTAGTGCCGGCCACTGCCAGAAACTTGGTCAGCGCCTCATGATGCCGCTTGCTACTGGCAAAGGTAAATCTGTAATTGAGGACGTAGTTGACCAGCGCCCCCACCAACGCCCCGAGTGATGAGCCAATAAGGACCTCTATACCTACGAGCTCCACTAGTACTACCAGTACCAAGTAGTGCATCAAAGTCCCTACGGCGCCTACGCCCATGAACTTGGAGAACTGGACCGCGATCCCTCGCACGGCGGGGTATATTGGCAGCGACAAGAGGATAGACGGAAAGGAGTGCTTGCCCATAGGGTAACAACTGCTATTCAATACCAATGCGCCGCCAACACGATCGGCTCCACATGCCGCCGATATGTCGGCTAGACATTGTCTTTGTTGACGGCCAGCACGTCAGCGTCTCCACTCTTGGGCTGACGGATAACGGTCGAGCTCAGGCTGTGTCGGCCCAGTTGGACGTCGCCACCAATCATACGGACCGCCGGTAGCCAGCGCTGAAACTCCTAGTCTTGTTGATTTTCACTGAATCCTGCCCCCGGGTTCAGAATTGAATTCTAACCCGGTTGGATGCGCCATTAAGGCTCAGGTGGTAATCTTGTTGGGTTTTTGGCCCACACTGCCAATTTCTTGCACTAGCGATGGCGCTCATCCTTTTCCGTACACTGGGTTTGAGTGGCAATAGAACGGACCCCCGGTGTTTTTTTCCGGGCGCTATAGCTTCTGGATTCCGTCTCAGCCTTTCCGCGCCGTTCCCGGAGACCCGGGTCAGGGCCTGAGTCTGATGCGCAGGGCCAGCTCGTTGAGCTGGGCCTGGTCCACTGCCGAGGGTGCGGAGGTGAGCAGACAGGCGGCGGTCTGAGTCTTGGGAAACGCCATGACGTCGCGGATCGAGCCGGCGCCGGTCATCAGCATCACCAGGCGGTCGAGGCCGAAGGCGATGCCCCCGTGGGGCGGACAGCCGAACTTCAGGGCCCGGAGCAGGAACCCGAAGCGGTCGTCCGCCTCTTCCTCGCTGATCTCGAGCAGATCGAAGACCCGCCTCTGCACCGACTCGCGGTGGATACGGATGGAGCCGCCGCCGACCTCGGTGCCGTTCAGCACCAGGTCGTAGGCGCGGGACTGGCAGGCACCCGGGTCGGTCTCCAGCAGCCCGAGCTGGTCCTCCTTAGGGGCGGTGAAGGGATGATGGAGGGCCACCCAGCGGCCGTTCCCGTCCTCGCGCTCGAACATGGGGAAGTCCACCACCCACAGGGGGCGCCAGTCCCCTTCGAGCAGGCCAAGGTCCTGGCCCAGCCTGACCCGCAGGGCGCCCAGTGCCTCGTTGACCACATTGGTCTTGTCGGCGCCGAAGAAGACCAGGTCGCCGTCCGTCGCCCCTGTGCGCTCCATGATGCCCTCGACCGCCGAGTCCGGCAGGAACTTGAGGATGGGCGACTGCAGTCCCTCGCGGCCTTTCGTGGCCCAGTCGTTGACCTTGATGTAGGCCAGCCCCTTGGCCCCGTAGATGCCGACGTACTTGGTGTACTCGTCGATCTCCTTGCGGCTGAGCCTGCCGCCCTCGGGAAGACGCATGGCTGCGACCCGGCCCTGCGGGTCCTTGGCCGGCCCGGCGAAGACCTTGAAGTCCACCCCTTGCATCAGGTCCGCCACGTCGATCAGCTCCAGGGGCACGCGCAGGTCGGGGCGGTCGGAGCCGTAGCGCCGCATGGCCTCGGCGTAGGTCATGCGGGGGAAGGGATCTGGCAGCTCGGTGCCCGGGACCTCGCGAAACAGCTCACGAATCATGGCCTCCATGAGCCCCATGAGCGCGTCCTCGTCCATGAAGGAGACCTCGATGTCCAGCTGGGTGAACTCGGGCTGGCGGTCGGCGCGCAGGTCCTCGTCCCGAAAGCAGCGCGCGACCTGGTAGTAGCGGTCCAGCCCGGACATCATCAGCAGCTGCTTGAAGAGCTGGGGTGATTGGGGCAGGGCGAAGAACTGGCCGGGGTAGGTCCGGCTGGGCACCAGGTAGTCGCGGGCGCCCTCGGGGGTGGACTTGGTGAGGATGGGCGTCTCCACATCCAGGAAGCCTTCCTTGTCCAGGAAGCGGCGCAGGGCGCTGGTGACGCGGCTGCGGGTGCGCAGGCGCTCCTGCATCTGGGGCCGGCGCAGGTCGATGTAGCGGTAGCGCAGACGCACCTCCTCGGAGGTGTCCTGGGCGTGCTCGTCGAGCTGGATGGGCGGGGTGTCGGAGCTGTTGAGGACATCCAGCTCCAGGGCGAGCACCTCGATCTCCCCGGTGGGCAGGTCCCGATTCTCGGTACCTTCCGGGCGTGGCCTGACCCGGCCCCGGACCTGGAGGACGTACTCACTGCGGATCTGCTCGGCGAGCCGAAAGATCTCCGGACGATCCGGATCGAAGACGACCTGGACCAGGCCCTCGCGATCCCGCAGGTCGACGAAGATCACCCCACCGTGGTCGCGGCGGCGGTGCACCCAGCCGCAGAGCCTGACCTCTTCGCCGTCGTGACTGCCCCTCAGATCCCCGCAATAGTGGCTGCGCATGCTCGTTTGCCCCGATTCTCGCCGTTTGGCCTTTTTCGCGGTCACGACCGACCGCGAAAAAGGCGCAAGAATATTAAGAAGGTGCCGTTCGGCGCAAGGTCGAGGAGTCGCGCCCCGAAGGTCAGCCGGTCGCGGAGGCCTTCGGCTTGGCAGCGGTCTTCTTGTCGCCGCCGGCCTTATCCTTCTTCGTTTCCTTGGACGCGGCGGCTTCTTTCTTCTTCTCGCCGCTGTCGTGCAGGTTCTTCTTGTTGCCGCCCTTGAAGTCCGTCTCGTACCAGCCGCCGCCCTTCAGGCGGAAGCCCGCGGCGGAAACCAGTTTCTTGAGGGCAGGCTGTCCGCACTCGGGACAGTCGACGAGCGGCGCGTCGCTGATCTTCTGCAGGGCCTCCAGCTCGTGGCCGCAACTCTGGCAACGGTATTCGTAGAAGGGCATCTTCGTACCTCGGAAATAACCGTATCGAAAACGCAAGGGTAATAGGGTTTCCCCGCGCGATTTCAACGGCTCTGTGCAAGAATTCCACGCCGACGGCAGATTCTCGAAGAGACGTGGGGGAGATTGGATGACCATCGAGGAAGCACGCCCGATCCTGATCACCGGCTGCTCCAGCGGCATCGGTCATGCCTGTGCCCATGGGCTGCAAGAACGTGGCTACCGCGTCTTCGCCTCGGCGCGGCGGCAAGCGGACGTTGAGCGTCTGGCCGGGGAGGGCCTGGAGGCGCTGTGCCTGGACCTGGACGACCCGGCCGGCATCGGGGAGGCGGTGGAGCGGGTCCTGTCACAAACCGGCGGCAGGTTGTACGCCCTCTTCAACAACGGGGGATACGGACAGCCGGGTGCCGTGGAGGACCTGTCCCGCGAGGCGTTGCGTGCCCAGCTCGAGACCAATCTGCTGGGCTGGCATGATCTCACCCGTCGCCTTATACCCGTCATGCGCAAGCAGGGCCATGGCCGCATCGTCCAGAACAGCTCGGTCCTGGGGCTCGTCACCTTGCCCTACCGCGGCGCCTACGTCGCCAGCAAGTTCGCCCTGGAAGGGCTGACGGACACCCTGCGCCTGGAGCTCGCCGGCAGCGGCGTCCATGTCTCCCTGATCGAGCCGGGCCCCATCGAGAGCCGGTTCCGGGCCAACGCCCACCGCAAATTTCGCGAGCACATCGATTTAGAGCACAGCCTGCACCGGGAGCAGTACCAGGCCGCGGAAAGGCGTCTGCTCAAGGAAGGGCCGGCGCAGCCCTTCACCCTGCCGCCACAGGCGGTGCTGAAGCGGCTGATCCATGCCCTGGAGAGCCGGCGGCCCAGGCCGCGTTACTATGTCACCGTTCCCACCTATCTGCTCGGCTACCTGCGCCGGGTTCTGTCCTCGCGCGTGCTCGACCGGGTGCTGATACGCTCTTCCGGCTCGGGGGCGCGCTGAGCCGGGGAGAACCCGGGGGCTTGCCCCTCGGCGGTCGCCGCCTCCAACATCAGGACGAGGTCCGAGATGCTCGATGAGATCCTACAGCTCCACACCCTGGACCGGCTCAAGACGCGCCTGGCCCTGTTGCGCACGGACGAGAAGCCCAAGCGCAAGCCGGAGATCATCGATCTGATTCGTCGCCACCTCTTGTCGGAGCGCTGCCGCGACTATTGGCAGGAGCTGGACGAGCTGGAGAAACAAGCCGTCGGCGAGGTGGTGCACAACTGGAACGGAAGCTTCGATGCGGCCCGTTTCCGCGCCAAGTATGACCAACTTCCCAAGTACCTCGAGCCGCGCGAGCCCATGTATGGCCTGAGACTCGAGAAGCCCGAGCGCAGCTTTCTGCCCCTGTTCTTCTATAACCGGGCAATCCCGGACGATCTATGCCGTCAGCTTGCCGCCTTCGTCCCGAAACCCGTGTCCGACGCTCTTCGGACACTCACCGAAGACTCGCTGCCGAGGGAATTCGAGACGGAGGGCGGGCAGAGATACCCGGTCAGCGTTCTCGCCATGGAAGCGGTGGCATTTCAGGATCTGGCGTCCGTGCTGAATCTGGTGGCCGAGGGTGCGCTCCGCGTGAGCGACAAGACGAGCCTGCCCGGGGCTGCGTCCCTGCGCAGGATCGAGGACGTCCTCATGGGAGGAGACTACTACTCGCCCGACCAGGAGCTGAATCTGGAGCGCTGGGACGGTGGGCTGATCCGTCCGATCCGGCCCTTCGCCTGGCCCCTGTTGCTGCAGTCCGGCGGACTGGCGAAGAGGAACGGCACCAAGCTCGAATTGACCCAGAAAGGCAAGAAGTCCCTCGTCGAGCCGCCGCAGGAGACCATCAAGCGGCTCTACGAGCGGTGGCGGTCCAAGGGCATGTTGGACGAGTACAGGCGCATCGATCAGGTCAAGGGCCAGACGGGGAAGGGGCGGCGGATGACCGCTCCGCCCCCCCGGCGCCTGGCTGTTCAGGTCGCCTTGAAGGAATGTCCGACGGGCGCCTGGATCCAGGTCGAGGAATTCTTCCGCTACCTCCAGTCCGTGGGCCATGACTTCGAGGTGGCGCAAGACCTCTGGAAGCTCTATGTGGTGGACAACAACTACGGCAACCTGGGGTACGAGGGCTTCGGCGACTTCAACATTCTTCAGGGCCGCTACATCCTCGTCTACCTCTTCGAGTACCTGGCCACCCTGGGTCTCATCGATATCGCCTACGTCCCACCTTATGGTGTCATGGACGATTTCCGCGACATCTGGGGAACGGACGATCTGGCCTTCTTCAGTCGTTACGACGGCCTCTTGTATTTCCGGCTCAATCCACTCGGCGCCTATTGCCTGGGCCTGAGCGACCAGTACCGTCCGACGGTCGCTCCGACGCCGCCCTTGTTGGCCGTGGACACGGACCTGCTGATCACCGCACTCCGCAAAGTCGAGCCCGGCGAGCGGATGATCCTGGACCGCTACGCCGAGGGGCTTGGTCCCGAGACCTGGCGGCTGTCCGCCGAGGCCATGCTGGAGGCTATGGCGGACGGGCACGACCCCGAGCTCTTTCGGCATTTCCTGCACGAGCAGGCAGAAGGTGGCCTGCCGGCGGAGGTCGATCAGCTCTTCGAAGCCGCCGGCGAGCGGTTGTCTGCGCTCAGCGATGCGGGGCCGGCGCGCCTGTTACGCTGCTCCAGCCAAGCCATGGCGGAGATGCTCGCTGTCGATCCGCACACCGGGGCCCATTGTCTGCGCGCCGGCGGACCCATGCTGGCGGTGCCCCAGGGCAAGGAAAAGGCCTTTCGATCCGGCCTGCGGCGGCTGGGATACGTCTTCCCTAAGACCTGATCGGCAATGGCGGTAGGAATGATCTCCAAGTACGAAACTCACTCCCACATCAGCGGTCCGGGGGCGGAGCGCCTGATCGAAGCCTATCGCGGGCTCCTGCCCGATGAGCGCCGGATTCTGCAGGTGATCTCCGTGATCTGCCAGCCGGCCACCCAGACCCTGGTGCAGCAGGTGCTGCGGCGCCTCGGCTGGAAGGACCCGGGAGGCAGACCCCTCTCCGAGCTGATGGCCTTGCCCTTGCGCAAGCACCTCCTGAGCGAGGGCCTGATCTTCCGCGAGCAGGGTCTGATCCGCTGTCATCCGGATCTCCTCGAGGTCCCGGCCCGGGAGGCCGCCGCCGAAGGGACCTTCGGCGAGATCGCCCGGGCTGCGGCCCGGGTGATCCCGCTCGCGGAAAGAGGCCATTGGGTCCAAGACCCGTACCTTGAGCTGCGGCGCCTGCGCCTGGCCCTCTACCAAGGCGACCACCAGGAGGTCCTGCGCCAGCTGGGTCTGGACCGGGCACCCTACGAGCCGACCGACTACAGCCACAATAGCCTGCTGATCCGGGCCTGTGCTCGCCCTCTGGATACGGCATTCTTCGACGGCCTACACGAGATGATCCGCTTCCAGGTGCTGGCATCCCTGCTCCCCTGGGCCGCCCGCTATCTGCAGGATGAGACCGCGGCCTATGAGCTCATGAATCGGGACTTCCCGGCCCTGATCGGCGAGCACCGAGCGGCCGCCCATGCACTCGCCGAGCAGCGTCTGTGGCGCGGCCGCCGCGAGGGCGTCGAGGAGCTGCTGGCCGATGACGACTCGGATCGCGCCCTCGTCCTGCTCGGCTGGCTGCGCTTTCTGCAGGGCGAATACGAGACGGCCATCGGCTGCTTCGAGGCGGCACTCAAAGAGACCCGGCGCAAGACCCGCAAGCGCAACCTCTACATCCAGGGGCTGCCCGGCGTCTTCCATGTCCTGGCATTGATGCGCCGGGGTGAGCGTGACGACCTGGAACGGGCCCGGGATCTGGTCCGCATCTGCGCCAAGGCGTCCCGGACCGAACCCTTCGAGGCCGTGTTCCGCATCCTGGACGACGCGGCCGCCGTGCTGCTGGGCCTGCAACGCGCCGACCAGTGTGTCTGGCTGCAGAATTCGGCCATGACGACGGATCCCTACCTGGCTCTCTTCCGCTGTCTGACCCTGCGCTGGCTCGGAGTCGGACCCAAGGCAAAGGATGCCGCCAAGCTGCCCGGTCTCTGCCAGGTGGCCGGGAAAGGCGGGTACCTCTGGTATGCACGGGAGAGCGCCGCACTGCTCGGGTCCCTCGGCAAGGGGGCGGACTGCAAAGAGATCGCGAGGAAGGACGCCCAGACCCGGGAGTACCCGACGCTACTGGACTTCATAAAGCCCCGCGCGCCCTGGGAGCTGGCCCTGGACGCCCTCAAGCAGTTGCCGGGGAAGGCGGGCGGGCAGGACGCGGCGGCGGGTGGGCCCGACCGTCGACTGGCCTGGCAGCTCTCTTGTCACGGTGGCTTCTGCACCCTGGAGCCCCTGGAGCAGAAGCGCAACAAGCGCGGCGGATGGAGCCGGGGACGCCCGGTGGCCCTGCAGCGCCTCCACGACCCGCGTCCGGAATTCGACTACCTGACCCCGCAGGATCGTCAGATCTGCGCGCACATCCTCGCGGAGACGGAGTACGGCTACTACGGCCATTACCCGAAGACGCTCTACCGCCTCGACCAGGACAAGGCCCTGCTGGCCGCTATTGGACACCCGCTGATCTTCCGCCGGGAGTCCCCGGATGCCCGGGTGGATCTGATCCGCGCCGCCCCGGTGCTGCAGGTCGCCCAGGAGAAGGGCCGGCTGCGGCTCAGGGTCGAGCCGCCACCCCCCGAGTCCGGGACCCTGGTCTCTCAGCCCGAGGGCACGGGCAGGCTCCGCCTCATCGCCTTCGACCCCGAGCACCTGCGCATCGCCGAGATCCTGGGTCCGCAGGGCCTGAGCGTCCCCCTCTCCGCAAAGACCCAGGTGCTGGACAGCATCTCCGCCATCGCGCCCCTGCTGACCGTGCATTCCGACGTTGGCGGCGGAACCGGCGGCGAGCCCGTGACGGCCGACCCCCGTCCCCATCTGCACCTGGAGCCTGCCGGAGACGGCCTGCGCCTGGGGCTCTACATCCAGCCCTTTCCCGGCGGCGGGCCCCTGTTCCGGCCCGGCGAGGGCAGTGAGACCCTGTTTGCGGAGGTCGAGGGCAAGCCGCTGCAGACGACCCGTGACCCGCATGCCGAGCGCCAGGCGGCCGAGCGGGTCCTGGAGCGGTGCCCCACCCTGGACCGAAATGGAGATTGGGACTGGGTCCTGGACGAGGCCCAGAGCGCCCTCGAGGCGTTGGCGGAGCTGCAGGACCTGGGCGATGAGGCGGTGCTGGAATGGCCCCAGGGCCGCAAGATCCGCCTCGCGGCCGAATCCGGCCTGGGCCAGATGCAGATCGGCGTGCGCAAGGAGCGCGACTGGCTCGCCATCGATGGGAAGCTGCAGCTGGACGGCGGGCGGGTGCTGTCGATGATGCAGCTGCTGGAGCTGCTCGGGGAAGCGCCCGGGCGCTTCGTGCGCCTGGGCGAGGACGAGTTTCTACGCCTGTCCCGGGAGCTGCGTGCGCGCCTGGATGCCATCCGCGGCTTCACCGACAAGGGCCGCTTCCACCCGCTGGCGGCTCCGGCCATCGACGAGGCCATCGTGGGCATGCAGGCCAAGGGCGACAAGCCCTGGAAGGACCAGTTGGCGCGTCTCGCCCAAGCCCAGGCGCTGCAGCCGCAGATCCCCTCCACCCTGCAGGCGCAGCTGCGCGACTATCAGGTCGAAGGTTTCCGCTGGCTGGTGCGGCTCGCGCACTGGGGCGCCGGCGCCTGCCTGGCCGACGACATGGGACTGGGCAAGACGATCCAGGCACTGGCCCTGATCCTGGAGCGCGCCCCGCGGGGACCCGCCCTGGTGCTGGCCCCGACCTCGGTCTGCATGAACTGGCTCGAAGAGGCGCAGCGCTTCGCCCCGACGCTGCGTCCCGTCCGTTTCGGCCCCGGGGACCGAGGGCAGATGCTCGAAGACGCCGGCCCCTTCGATCTGATCGTCTGCAGCTACGGACTCCTGCAGACGGAGGCCGAGCGGCTCCGTGCCGTTAGCTGGCACACGATCGTCGCCGACGAGGCCCAGGCGATCAAGAATGCCCAGACCAAGCGCTCGCGTGCGGCCATGGCCCTGTCCGGCGACTTCCGAATGATCACCACGGGCACCCCCATCGAGAACCACCTGGGCGAGCTGTGGAACCTGTTCCGCTTCATCAATCCGGGCCTGCTCGGCTCCCTCGAGCGCTTCAATCAGCGCTTCGCCGTACCCATCGAGGTGCACAAGGAGCACTGGGCGCGCCAGCGCCTCAAGCAGCTGATCCGGCCCTTCATCCTGCGGCGGCTCAAGAGCGAAGTGCTCGCCGAGCTGCCGCCCCGCACCGAGATCAGCCTGCACGTGGAGCTCAGCGAGGCCGAGGCCGCCCTCTACGAAGCCATGCGGCGGCAGGCCCTGGAGCGCATGACCGAGCCCGAGGATCAGCCCGGGCAGCGACGCATCCGCATCCTGGCCGAGATCATGCGTCTGCGCCGCGCCTGCTGCCACCCGAAGCTCGCCATGCCCGACAGCGGCATCCCCAGCTCCAAGCTGCAGGCCTTTACCGAGATCCTCGAGGAGCTGCGCGAGAACCGGCACAAGGCCCTGGTCTTCAGCCAATTCGTGGACCACCTGACCCTGATTCGCGAGCACCTGGACGCCCGCAGCGTCCGCTACCAATACCTGGACGGCTCCACACCGCCGAAGAAGCGCAAGGAGGCGGTCGATGCCTTCCAGGCGGGGGAGGGCGAGCTGTTCCTCATCAGCCTCAAGGCCGGCGGCGTCGGCCTCAACCTCACCGCCGCCGACTATGTCATCCACATGGACCCCTGGTGGAATCCGGCGGTGGAGGATCAGGCCTCCGACCGCGCCCACCGCATCGGGCAGGAGCGCCCCGTCACCGTCTACCGCCTGGTCGCCGGCGGCACCATCGAAGAGAAGATCGTCGAGCTGCACCGGCACAAGCGGGATCTGGCCGACAGCCTGCTCGAGGGCACGGACGCGGGGGCGCGCCTGTCGGTGGACGACATGATGGCCCTGCTCCGGGACGGCTCGGACGGGGAGAGTGCTCGCGAATGAGCCGTTACGATCGGCGATCGATCACCGCTGGATAGGGCCGCGATCGTGCCCGAGTGCCGGTGGAATACCACAAGAGACAACCGAGGATAAAGATATGTGGATCGATCAAAGTCTAAAGAAATCGGCCATGGCGGTTGCCTTCTTGGCCGCACTCCTCCTGGTCCCCCTGGCCTTTGGGAAGGGCCCTGCCGGTACCGCCCCGGAGACCGCCAAAGTCCCCGTCAACGGCCTCTAGATCGGCTACCGGATCTACGGACAGGGCGAGCCGCTGCTGATGATCATGGGCTACGCGGGCACAATGGATGTCTGGCCGCCGGAGCTGGTGCAAGCGCTGTCCCGATCCTACCGGGTAATCCTCTTCGACAACCGCGGCATGGGCTACTCCAGCGGCGCCGATGCACCCGTCTCGATCGAGCTGATGGCATCCGATGCCGCCGGGCTCCTGACCGACCTGGGCATCGAAAGCGCGCACGTCCTGGGCTGGTCCATGGGGGCCATGGTGGCGGAGCAGCTCGCCATCTCCTATCCGCAACGGGTGCGCAAGCTGGTGCTCTACGGGGCGTCCATCGACAACGAGCCGGTGATGGCGGCCATCAAGCGGATGGGCGCAGCAGATGCCAAGCAGCTGCTCCCCATGATGTTCCCCGCGGCCTGGCTGAAGGCCAATCCGGACATCTTCGGGCGCCTCCCGCGTCCCGGTATCCCTCCGATACCCACCGTAGTGAGCAAGCAGCGGGAGGCGATCGCCCGCTGGTCGCCCGATCCGGGGAAGCTGGCCGACATCTCCGAAGAGGTCCTGCTGGTATCGGGCGAGCAGGACAACGTGGTCCCACCGGCTCAAGCCCTGCGCCTGGCGGAGATCATCCCGGGGGCCTGGCTCGCGCGCTTCCGGGACGCGGGTCATTGGCTCATGTATCAGGCCCCGAGGGATTTGGCCCACTTGGTCCAGGCATTCCTGTCCATCCGCGAAGATATCCTGGTCGATCCAGCGGGCGCCAGGTAGCGCTCAGGATGCGGCGACGCAGAAACCACATCGTTCTCGAACGATGCGATTCCGTGCTCGACCCGGATGGGCATCGAGCCAGATTGCTTCAGTCCAGATGGATGTGCCGAATGACGCACGGATCGACGTTCTTGTAACGGGGAGTCGTAATCGAGTCTTTCAGGTATCGGGCAACCGTCTCCTGGACCTCCAGGCGCGCGTCGATCTCTGCGATGTCGTTATTCAGGCAGAGCAGGGCGTCGTCGAGCCCCAGTGACTCGTCCGGGTCCAGGCGACCCGCGGCAACCAGTGCTTTGATCGCTGAGCCGCGTAGCTCGCTCTTGCGCCGCTGCAGGTCCAGCTCGTCCCGTCGCGCCGTCAAGTCGAGGATCTCGTCTTCCAGCTCATCGATGACTTTGAGCGTGAGGAATTCCTGCTCTTCCAAGTCGTTTTGGGGTTCCAAGAGATGAAAGGCACCCTCCTCGGCGGCGGTCTCGATCCAGACGACCTCCTCGGCACGTGCCGACTCCCGGAAGCGCCGGAGCAGTCGCTGCGCAGCGTCCGTGGGCAGATGGGCGAGAAGCATGCAGATCCGCTCGAGCTCCTCGGCCGGTGTGAGCGGCGAGAACAAGCGCTCGGCGAAGCGCATCATATCCTCGTCGGAGTATTCGTCCGGGTCTTGGACGGACAGGTGCTCGGTCATGGTGTTTCCTCTTGGCAGTTTGTTCGACGCAGATTGGTTTCCCGGATTCGGCTGCGATCCATCCGGGCTGCCTTTACTAGAAACCTCAAGCGGTCGCCGTGGGAGCGGTTTTCAAGCTCAACATCTGGGGTGGGTGATGCCAAGAGCGTTGGGGTTCCTTCGTCACCCGAAACCGCCTGCATTCCGGCAGTAAGAACGAGGAGAGCGGTTAACAATCCAGCCCATCGTCATGTCGCGACAAAAAAGGTCCGGCAGGAGTCTATCGACGCGATTTTCGCCCTTTAGTGGAGTGCCGCCCTTTTTTCGATGAAGGGACTCGAAAACCCGGTCGATTGATTTGACCGAGCAACCTGGCAGTATTCAAGGTGTCCGGGTGGCCCGCACCAAGCAGCTGTTTCCGTATGTCGTAGGCTGTTTGTGCCAGCTGAAATGCCTTGTGTGGAGAGCCAAGATCGTGCCAGTAGCCCGCCATATTATGTAGCGAGCCCGCCACGTCGGGATGCCGCTCGCCGAACAGCTCGCGCTGGATGGAGAGGGCCTGCCGGCCCAGTTCCAGGGCGCCTTTCGGGTCGCCGAGAGCGTCGGTGTAACTTGCGAGGTTATTGAGCGATCTCGCCACGTCGGGATGCCGCTCGCCGAACAGCTC
>CAYYHR010000040.1:0-3550 GCA_964471705.1 uncultured Chromatiaceae bacterium | reverse complement strand
GAGGTTATTGAGCGATCTCGCCACGTCGGGATGCCGCTCGCCGAACAGCTCGCGCTGGATGGAGAGGGCCTGCCGGCCCAGTTCCAGGGCGCCTTTCGGGTCGCCGAGAGCGTCGGTGTAACTTGCGAGGTTATTGAGCGATCTCGCCACGTCGGGATGCCGCTCGCCGAACAGCTCGCGCCGGACGGACAGGGCTTGCTGGCCCAGTTCCAGGGCGTCTTTCCGGTCACCCAACTCATTCAGAGAGTAAGCCAGGTCGCTCTTTAGGTGCGCCAAGAGGGCCTGATCTTCTTTTTCCTGGTCGTGATATTGCGACAGCGCCTCCTCGATCTGGCGCCGCACCTCGCTCGCCTGGCCTCGGTGGAAGGAAGGGAAGGCTTGGAGCCAGGCGAGACGAGGAGCCTGCGTCGGTGAAATATGCACGGCATGATCATGCCACTCCCGCAGGTGGTCGATTTCCGCCTCGAAACGGGGAAGTTGCATAAAATCCAACCGCAGCGCGCTGAACCATTGATTGACCCGTGTGCACACCTCCGCCGTCCATTCGATCCTTTCCGCGAGGTCAGTCTGTTCGCGACGGACTTCGCGCACCAGGCGATGAAGGGTGTAGCGCTCGGCGTCCGGCTCTCGCTGGAGAATGCGCAGGGCTGTGCCCAGACCAAGGGCACCAGTCAGCTCTGCGGGCTCCTCCACGCCGACCAGTGCAGCAAGAAGATCCAGGCTCATGGCGGCCGGTCCGCTCCAGACAAGCACGTCCAGCACCGTCCGAAACCGGGGCTCTTCGGTGAAGATGCCTTCGCTGATCCGCAACGTGGAGAATAGATCGGCTTCATGGGAAGTCAGGCTTGCGATCCTTGGCGGCAGCGCCTGCTTCAAGTTGTATCGGAGCAATTCCAGATAGCGCTGGAATTCCACAGGTCGACGGGAAAGATAGGCGCCAGCCAGCTCCAAGGCCAGGGGCAGCCCGGCGAGGGATCGAGCGATCTCTCGTGCCGCATCCCATTCAGTCTCTCCTTGCGGCTGTCGGCCGGTCTCCTGCACAAGAAGGCGCAGGGCCTGATCGGAATCGAGCAGGTCGATAGGAACCGATACGAAGTCCGGCTGCTCGATGCGACTCGTCACCAAGATGTGTGGGGCTGCCGGGGGCTCAGGTAGATAACCCCTGATAGCCGTCGGGTCCTCGAGGTTGTCGAAGATAAGGAGGCAGTCCGAGAAGCTGCGCACCCGGCGGCGGGCGATCTCCAGCTTGATGCTATGCTCGGATTCGGGTGCAACCCAGCGAGCTTTGATGGCTATGTTCACGAGTTGAGCGTCGAGGTCCTGATCGGCGTTGAGCCAAATTACGCCATTGGGATAGTCGCCCCGATGGCGATAGGCGTACTCCACTGCCAGCTGGGTCTTTCCCAAGCCGCCAAGCCCCTGAAATACTGCAGTCTGGCCGATCGCGGTGCGCCGCCCGGTGCTGAGCTGCCGGCGGACACGTTCAAGGGCCTCATCGCGACCGATGACTTGATCGCCTTTCTGACGAAAAGGGACATGGAAGACGGGCGTCCGTGGATCGTAATCGACCACCGGCTGGATGGGCGCTCTGGGTGCGGAAGCCGGTGCTTGCGGTGTTGTGGCGGCGGACGAGGCATTGTCGAGGTGCCCGATCGGAACCGGATATGTGCCGCCGTCGCCGTCATCGATCGTAAACGATAGGTCCCGCTCCAACTTGCGTCCGCCACCCTGCTTGGGAACCGCACGGCGCGGCCAGACACGCAGCGAAAGCTCACGGTCTTCGAGCTCTATTTCGCACAGTGAATAGCCGTGCTCGCGCTTCAATTCGTCCTCGCCCCAAGTCTCCATCCCAAATAGTGAGCAGCCTTGTAGTCGCCGTCGCGGCTGTCCACCACCCTGGGCGATCACGCTGAGATTCGCGTCATGCATGTGGCCGAACAGGTGCAGCGCAAAGCGCTCTGGCGGGGCGTGGATCTCGTCTTCGAAGTGGCTCTTGGCTTGCGGATAAAGCCAGTCGACAGGGTGGTGGGTTAGCAGTAGGCAGGCGTCATGTTGCTTTACCCAGTCGGGACCGTGTCCACCGCATGCGTTGTTGAACTGCTGGACATCCAGGTGGAGCCGCTTGCTGAAATCTCCCTTCCCCAATTGGAGGTAGGCGCTGTTCAAACCGAGCACGCCGAGCTTAAATCCACCGGTGTCGATGGAGACCGCCCAGTCCCCAGGCAGCACACCTGGTTGGACATCAGCCGGCTTCGGGATGGAGGTTTTCGTCCACCAGTCGGTGAAACCCTGGAAGGCATTGGCGAGAAGCTGCCGCTGCGCGGAATCCGCATCGCTCCAAAACGGCTCTTGCACTGCGGGAAGCCCCCAGTTATGAAGCAACGTGAGCAGCGCTGGGTTCGATTCGTCGCTCGGCCACAGGAGATCGTGATTGCCGGGTATCGCCAGAAGTTTCGGCTTGAATCCTCGCTTCTCGAAATGGGACCAGAGCTTCGTCAAGAGCCTCTCTAGCGCATCGAACTCTTCTGCGGATCCGCTATACGTTAAATCTCCGGTAAACAACACCAAATCCCACGCACCGACCTTTTCGTGCAAAAGGTCCAAGTCCTGGAAAAACACGGTCTCCATGTTCGGCCAGAGCGAAGCTTGGCCAGGCATGCGGAAATGAAGGTCGGTCAGGTGCAACCATCGATATCCAGACATGATGCGACTCCAAGAGAAATGCTCCTAAGCGGCACTGCAATCAACCGGCATGTTGTAATTTACCTCGGCATCCTACATTCCCAACGTCTTGAGCGTGAACAGGGAACGGGGTGAGCCCGGTAGCCCAGTAGTGGGCACGCTTTTCGTGCTCACCGGAGTATCTAGAGAGGCTTGCTAGTTTCGGTGGGCATAAACGGCATGCCCACCCTTGGAGCTAAGACTTCGAAATCCAATCGTCACGCTCGATTCCAACCTGTCTCAATAGGCGTGACAACAGAGCCGAACCGATTTCTTCATGCTGGGGATTGGGGATGGTCAAGCGCAGATCGCCTTTGACCATAAACAGGTTATTCCCGCCGCTATAAGGGCCATCGAATCCGAGCTCCCGTAGCCTTCTGGTCAATTCGGCAGCGAGACGGGGCTGGACGCATCGGACCCGGCCGCATACCTGGAAGGTATCCGGAAATATGCGGAGGGATTGACCACCCAGGCGATCAACTGGTACCTGAAGCGCAAGGGGCCCATTTCGTCGATTTCCAAGATCCTCCGCATCGCCGCCATCCTGACCGGAACGATCGGTGGCCTGCTTCCCCTGCTCCACGCCCCACTGTTGGCGGCCTTCTTCGGCCAGGAGGTCCAGAACCTGAACGGCCAGCTCGGCTACGTCTTTCTCGCCCTGGCCGGGGCCTTTGTCCTTGCGGACAAGGTGTTCGGGGTATCCAGCAAATGGATGCGCTATCCGAATCTATTAGAGATAAGTCTGCGCCAGATCAGCAATCTGCTGAGCTTTATCGAGGCCGTTGATTACGCGGCGGGCATTGAAAAAATCCACGTGGCCGGGACTCAC
>CAYYHR010000039.1:15326-21189 GCA_964471705.1 uncultured Chromatiaceae bacterium | reverse complement strand
ATGGGCTTCGGCGGTTTTGCAAAGATTGCTGAGCGCCGGCGTCGTGAGCGGGCCTTGTGCGCGAGCCGGTCAGCCGAGCTGCGGCGCCGGCTGCTGGAGCTCGGCTTCGCCGTTCTGAGGGCTTACGGTGTTCGCGAGGCTTGGCTGTTCGGCTCGGTAGCCACCGGAACAGCTGCGCCGGAATCGGACTTGGACCTACTGGTGATGCCGGTAGCCGCAGTGGACTATTGGCCCCTGCGCCGTGAGCTGGAGGCCGTTCTGGGCTGCCCGCTCGATCTCTATACGCAGGACGACGACCCGACGTTTCTGCACAAGGTTCTGGAAAGGGGGGAGCTGATCTATGAAGTACGGTCTCGAGCTTCTGAGGGCGGACATCGAAGATGAGCTGCGCAAGATCGCGCGGTTAGAGCAAGAGTTCGCACAGGCGGAGCCGAAGCTCGATTTACCGCCAGACCAAGTCGGTGGTTACGATCGCGCAGCCATTGGGTACTTCCTTCATAATTTCTACAACGGCTGTGAGAACATCTTCCGCGCGATTGCGCGTTTCTTCGAGAATGACCTGGGTCCCGAGACTTGGCATTCAGATCTGTTGAAGCGGATGAAGCTGGATGTCGAAAACTATCGCCCGGCCGTCATCGATGAAGAGCTCTACCTGCTGCTTGAGGACCTTCGCGGCTTCCGCCACGTCTTTCGCCACAGCTATACATTCGAGCTGGATTGGGAGCGGGAGCGTCTGGTGGCGAGGAAATTTCGCAGGGTGGCGGCGATGCTGAGGGACCAGGTGGAAGAGTTCCTCGATTTGCTGGCAGCACTGGGGGAAGATTGACCGCGGGACTCTATACCAGATGGATTCCCAATATGTGAGAATCCGATGACCTGCCAACAAACCGGAAAACAAGTCAGATGAAACGTCGAGATTTCATGAAGAAGGTCGGGGCCGGCTCCCTGGCGGTAGGGGCCGGGGTGGCCGGTGTGCAAACCGCGCAGGCGGCGGAGCACAAATGGAAGATGGTTACCACTTGGCCGAAGAACTTCCCTGGTCTGGGCACGGGCGCGAACAAGCTCGCCGAGCTCATCGGCGAGATGAGCGGCGGCCGGATGAAGGTGAAGGTTTATGGGGCACGAGAGCTGGTACCGGCGTTCGAGGTCTTCGACGCCGTCGCCCAGGGCACGGCTGAGATGGGCCACGGAGCCGCCTATTACTGGAAGGGCAAGAGCGAGGCGGCCCAGTTCTTCTCCAGCGTCCCCTTCGGTATGACGGGTCAGGAGATGAACGGCTGGCTCTACTACGGCGGCGGACTGGAGCTCTGGACGGAGCTCTACGCCCCGTTCGGCCTGGTCCCCGCGCCCGCCGGCAACACGGGTGTCCAGATGGGGGGCTGGTTCAACAAGGAGATCAAGAGTGTCGCGGACCTCGCGGGACTGAAGATGCGCATCCCGGGTCTTGGCGGCGAGGTGCTCAAACGGCTCGGAGGGACACCGGTCAACCTCCCGGGTGGTGAGCTCTTCACCTCCCTGGAGTCCGGTGCCATCGATGCCACGGAATGGATCGGACCTTACAACGATCTGGCATTCGGTCTCTACAAGGCTGCCAAGTACTACTACTATCCGGGCTTTCACGAGCCTGGAACGACGCTGGAGGCCATCATCAACAAGGCGGCGCTCGAAGCGCTGCCGGCGGACCTGCAGGCCATCGTGCACAACGCCTGCAAGGTCGTGAACCAGGACATGTTGGCCGAGTACACGGCACGCAACCCGGGTGCACTGCAGACACTGATCCAGAAATACGGCGTGGAGCTGCGTCCCTATCCGAAGGACGTCATCGCCAAGCTCAGGACGGTTTCCGAAGAGGTGGTCGCCGAAGTTGCGCAGAAGGATGAGCAGTCACGGAAGGTGTACACCTCCTACCATGATTTTCTCCAGCAATCGCTGGAATGGAGCCGTATCTCCGAGCTCGCCTATCTGAAGGCGCGCGATCAGGGTTGAGTCAGCCGGTTCCGTCCGCGGCATGGAACACCGCAGCACTCCCCCCGCTCGCGCTCTATGTCCACGTCCCCTGGTGTGTGCGCAAGTGCCCCTACTGCGACTTCAATTCTCATGCACTGCGGGGGGATCTACCGGAAGCGGCCTATGTCGAGCGCCTCCTCTCGGATTTGGCGCAGGAGGCGGCAGCCCTCACCTGTCCCCGCCCCTTGACGAGCCTCTTCATCGGCGGCGGCACGCCCAGCCTTCTCTCCGGCAAGGCCGTCGCTGAGCTGGTGCGCGGTGTACGCGGGCTGATGGACGTGCGCCCGGATGCCGAGATCACCCTGGAGGCGAATCCGGGCGCGACGGATGCAGGGCACTTGACCGCCTACCGCGAAGCCGGCGTCAATCGGCTCTCCATCGGCGCCCAGAGCCTCTCGGCGGCACACTTGGCGCGGCTCGGGAGGATCCATGGACCGCAGGACGTCTACTCGGCTGTCAACCAGGCGCGGCGGGCGGGCTTTGCAAACCTCAACCTCGATTTCATGTACGGTCTGCCGGGTCAGACCCTCGCCCAGGCTCACCGGGATCTCGACGCAGCCCTGGCCCTGGAGCCCGAGCACCTCTCCTATTACCAGCTCACCCTGGAGCCCAACACCGCCTTCCACCACGACCCACCGCCACTTCCGGACGAGGACCTGATCGCCGACATGCAGCTGCAAGGCGCGCAGATTCTGGCCGCGGCCGGGCTCGAGCAATACGAGGTCTCCGCCTATGCGCTCAGGGGGCAGTGCTGCCGGCACAACCTGGGATATTGGGAATTCGGGGACTATCTGGGCATCGGCGCCGGCGCCCACGGCAAGGTGACCGACCCGGAGCTCAAGGTGGTCGAGCGCCGTTGGAAGCTGCGCGATCCGAGCGCCTATCTCGCCCCCGCCAACCGGGACCGCCTCGTCAGCGGGAAGCGCAGGCTCTCCGAGGCGGACCTCGTCCTGGAATTCGCCATGAATGGCTTGCGGCTCCGGGAGGGCTTCCTGCCATCCCTGTTCGAACGACGAACGGGACTGCCCTCCGAGCGGATCAGCGGCATGGTCGAGCGGGCTCGCTCAGCCGGACTCTTGGTGCGGGGAACGGAGCGGGTGATGCCGACACCGCTCGGATACAGGTTCCTCAACGACCTCCTGCAGTTCTTCGCGCCGAACCTCAGACCTCGATCCTAAAAAGAGCAGTTGAACCGCCAAGGCGCCATGCACATCCCTGCGCCGTACGGACACCTCGAGCTCTTCAGAGTGCCCCGATGCAAGCGATGTAGTGCGGCCCCACTTTGTCGGATATAGTCGAGCGTTTTTCCAAAGCTCCCGCTTCCTGCATCCATGCAATATCAGACCGACGACCTCCGCATTTGCGATATCAAACAGGTGGTGCCTCCCCGGGCGCTGCTGGAAGCCATTCCCATCAGCGAGAAGGCGGCGCAGACCGTTTACGAAGCGCGCCACCAGATCCAGCGCATCCTCCAAGGCGAAGACGACCGGCTGCTGGTGGTGGTCGGCCCCTGCTCCGTCCACGATACCGGGGCGGCCATGGAATATGCCGAGCGGTTGTGCGCCCTGCGCCGGGAGCTCGAAGGGGACTTGCTGATCCTGATGCGGGTCTACTTCGAAAAGCCCCGGACCACGGTTGGCTGGAAAGGACTGATCAACGACCCGGACCTGGACGGCAGCTTCGAGATCGACAAGGGGCTGCGCCTCGCCCGCAAGCTGTTGCTGGATCTGGGAGAGATGGGTATGCCGGCGGGGACCGAGTTCCTGGACCTGATCAGCCCCCAGTACATCGCCGACCTGGTCAGCTGGGGCGCAATCGGTGCACGTACCACCGAGAGTCAGGGGCACCGGGAGCTCGCCTCGGGGTTGTCCTGCCCCATCGGATTCAAGAACGGCACCGCCGGCTCGGTGAAGATCGCCATCGACGCCATCCATGCCGCGGCCCGACCCCATGTCTTCATGTCCGTGACCAAGGATGGCAACTCGGCGATCTTCCGCACCTGCGGGAACGAGGATACCCATATCATCCTGCGCGGAGGCCAGCGTCCCAACTATGACACGGAGAGCGTGAACATCGCTGCCGAGGAGATCATCGAGTCGGGCCTCACACCGAAGATCATGATCGATTTCAGCCACGCCAACAGCCGCAAGCGGCCCGCCAAGCAGGTCCAGATCGGCCATGATGTCGCTGGACAGATCGCTCGAGGGGATCGGCGCATCACCGGGATCATGATCGAGAGCCACTTGGTGGCCGGCCGTCAGGATCCGAGCCCTACCGGCGAGCTGGTGTACGGCCAGAGCATCACCGACGCCTGCGTGGGCTGGGAGGACACGGTGCCCATGCTCCGCGAGCAGGCAAGCGCGGTAGCGGCGCGCCGCGGCAACTGATCGCGCAACGGCTGCGAGGAGAACCGCCCCGGCATCAGCGCCGACTGAAATTGATGATCTGGTCGCCGCGCTGGATGCGCAGGCTCACGAGCGCTTGCGATCGGCTGATGACGAATCCCAGCTCCCGGAGACTGCTGATCTGCTCCCGGTTGGCGGTCAACAGGATGTCTCCCTCCCGTAATCCGGTCCGCCAGGCGGGACTGCCCTTGCTCACCGTGCCCACCGCCACTGCGCGCAGGCGTCCGCTGCGGCCTTCCTCGATGAGGTCGCCCAGTTTGGCACCTGCAAGCTGTGGGGCCAACCGCCCACCGTCGATATAGGCGGCATAGGGATCGGCGATGGCACTCTTCAGGAGGACTCGCTTACCCTGGCGGAGCACCTCCAGCTCCAGGGGACTGCCGACACGCATCAGACCGACATAGGCGCGCAAGGACGCGGCGTCGGTGGCAGGCCGCCCGTTGACGGCTACGATCAGGTCCCCGGGCTTCAGCCCGGCGGCTTCGGCCGCGGAGCCGGGATCGACGCCGGAAACCACTACACCCCTGCCGTTTTCGGTGCCCAGCGCCCGCGCGAGCTCCGGCGTCAGGTCCTGCACGGAGATGCCGAACAGCCCGCGTCGTACCTCACCGTATTTCAGGATCTGATCGGTTGCGGCATGCACCATCCCTACCGGGATGGCGAAGCCGATGCCCACGTTGCCGCCGCTCGGCGCCAGGATGGCCGTGTTGATCCCCACCAGACGACCCTTCAGGTCCACGAGGGGCCCGCCCGAGTTGCCCGGATTGATGGAGGCATCGGTCTGGATGAAGTTTTCGAAGCCCTCGATGCCGAGGTCGGTCCGCCCGAGCGCACTGACGATGCCGGAAGTCACGGTGTGGCTGAGTCCGAAGGGGCTGCCGATCGCGACCACGAAGTCCCCCACCCGGAGCTTGTCGGAGTCTCCGAAGGCGACCGCGGTCAGATCCCGGGCCGGGATGCGCAGCACCGCGATGTCCGTCTCCGGATCCGAGCCTACCAGCTCGGCGCGCAGCTCGCGTCCATCCTGGAGCCGGACGTCGATCTCGTCTGCCTGGTCGATCACATGGTGATTCGTGATTATCAGGCCCTTCTGCGCATCCACGATGACGCCGGATCCAAGGCTCTGGCCCTTTCGCTCCCGATGGTTCTGAGGCTGATCGAAAAAGTAGCGGAAGAAGGGATCGCGCAGCAGGGGGTTGGTCTCCTCCTTGATCTCGGTAACGGTGGAGATATTCACGACCGCCGGAGTCACCCGCTCCAGCATCGGGGCCAGGCTGGGCAAGGGCTCCTCGTCGACCGCAACGGGCAGGGCGGCATCAGCCGATCCGACCAGGGCGGACGAGAGAAGCACCGCACCGAGCGCAAGGTGTTTCAATCGCTTGGATCTGTTCGTGCTCAATCGGTTTTCTCTGTGAAGGGGTAAGGCGCGCAGGAATCCGGTGAGATTATAG
>CAYYHR010000039.1:0-15226 GCA_964471705.1 uncultured Chromatiaceae bacterium | reverse complement strand
CAATCGGTTTTCTCTGTGAAGGGGTAAGGCGCGCAGGAATCCGGTGAGATTATAGCCTGCCGACCCTGACCGGAAGAGCCGCCGGACCTGACCTATACTCAATCTTGCGGCACCGGTCGGGGACAGAGGTGCCGCTTCCAATGACGGCGACCACCGCGTCCCGTCGAAAAAACCGAAAGCTGATCAACCATAGGGGGAATCTGAGGAATGGTAAAGAACGTCATGGTCGAGGAGGACGAAGAGGCCCTGCGCAGCATGGGGTGGAGGGAGATCTGGCTGAAGGAAGACTGGTGGGCAATCTGGCTCGGACTGGGGATCGTGGTCGTGGCCTATCTGTTCTTCGCCAATGGCTCATCGATCAAGTGGATCGCGATCACGCCGGGGAAATGGTCGACACTCGATCAACTGCTCGGCGATTTCAGGTCGCACATTTCCCAGTATGTCGCCCAATTCATCATGTGGCTGGTCGTGCTCAGCCTGAGCATGCGCATCATGGGCCACAAGATAGGCGAGCTCATACCCTCGTTTGTGTTCATCTACTTGATATCCATCGCGATCTTCATGATCGGAGCCTGGGAGCAGGCACACCAGTACAACCTGGAGCCGCCGCTGGTGGCCTTGCTGCTGGGAATGCTGATCTCCAATCTCATCGGCCTGCCACGCTGGATGGATACGGGATTTCGGGTGGAGTACTACATCAAGGTGGGTATCGTCCTGCTGGGCGCCACACTCCCCTTCACCTTGGTGATCTGGGCGGGTCCGGTGGCGATCTTTCAGGCATCCATCGTCTCCATCGCCACTTTCCTGGTGATCTTCCTGATCGGTCGCCGCTTCCATCTCGACCGGCGCCTGTGCGCGACTCTCGGTGCCGGCGGAGCCGTCTGCGGTGTGTCCGGCGCCATCGCCATTGCCGGGGCGGTCGGCGCCAAGAAGGAGCATGCCCCCATCGCCATCACCATGGTGATCGGTTGGGCGATCGTGATGATCTTTTTCCTTCCGCTGGTCTCGCGCGCCCTCCAGCTGCCGACGGGCGTCGCCGGGGCCTGGATCGGCACCTCGGAGTTCGCCGACGCCGCCGGCTTCGCTGCGGCTCAGGCCTATGGCAACCTGGCAGGACACGTGCCCGGGATAGAGGGTACGGCGGATCAGGCGGTGTGGGCCTTCACCCTCATGAAGGTGGTGGGGCGCGACATCTGGATCGGCATTTGGGCCTTCGTGCTGGCCATCGTTGCGACCACGCGCTGGGAGACGGAGACGGGCAGCAAGCCGCAGGCGGCGGAGATCTGGTGGCGCTTTCCGAAGTTCGTCATCGGTTTTGCGCTCGCGTCGATCCTCGTCACACTGGTCACCAGCGGTTACTCCTTCGAGGACTTCAATAAGATCGTCAAGCCGGAGTTTGTGGGGCCTGTGAAGGCACTGCGCACTTGGGCCTTCATCTTCTGCTTCTTCTCGATCGGGCTGACGACGCGGTTCCGGGAGCTGGCCAGTGCCACCGGTAAGCCCTTCTGGGCGTTCACCGTGGGCGTGGGATTCAACGTGGCGTTGGGCTTCATCCTGTCGGCGCTGGTTTTCGGCACCTACTGGGCGAGCCTCGCCCATTGACCGGCTGGGAAACGGCGGCGCCGCTTGCCGCGGCGCCGCCCCATTATTGAGCCTGGAAACGAGTGAGACGAATTGGATGGATAAGCCCAGCTGCCTCTCCTGCCGCCACTTCCGCAACTCGCCCCGTTACCTGGAAAGGGTCTACAAAGGGCTGTCGAGTCTCAGTTCCGCTTACGCATCGGTGCGCAAAGACGACGGAATTTGCCTGGAGCGAGACCTGTATCTGTCGGCGTCGGCCTGCTGCGAGCGCTATGCGGCGCGCAAACCAACGTCCTGAGCTGGCCCGGAATGGGCGGCGCAAGCAGGGAGAGTCCATCCCCGGGAATGGCACTCTATCGACGCGGCCTGAGCTTCCCACTCCATCCTGGTTACCCCCGGAGGAAGGTCGAGAGCGCCTATAATTGCTTCGGCGGCTTGCGCTCAGGTGATTGAGCGCACCTGTCTCACCCGCATGGCCTCTTCCCGCTCCATCTCCTCCAACGCCCCCTCGACCAGCCTGAGACTCTCGTCGATCTCCGGCAAGAGGACGTCTTCCAAGGCACGGGCGCGCCGGGCGGTCCGGCTGTACTCGAGGCGCAGTCGCTCCAGATTGCCAGCATGGACGGCGAGGCGGGCTGCGTGCAGGACCAGGTCGACAAAGGAATCCCTGCATTCATCCGCCTCCGGGCTGGCCCCCACCGCGGGGGGGGGCGTCTCCCTCTCGCCCGTCTCCCAGTCTGCGGCCTGCACCCTGACGCCAAGCACTGAACGACTCTCGACGCGCAGCTCTTTGCAGGGGACAGCAGCCTTCGGGTAGATCTCCAGTCCTTCCACGCCATGGCGCGCGAGGGCTGCTCGCAGCCCTGCCGCCGCCTTCGTATAGAGGAGGCGAAAGCCCTCCCGCATCTGTTCGTAGCGGGCCAGCTCCGCCAAGATCTCCGCGGCGAGGATGAGCCGCTTCTCGTCCAGGAAGCCATAGCCTTCCTGCATGCCGGACCGCTCTTCCCTGAGCTCCAGAAAAGCGCTGTGGGTCGGCGTTATCTCGCGCTCGGCCATCTGCCTTCGGCTCTCATTTCCAGGTTGAAAGAAGAGACTGCTACCTTCTCCGCAAAGGACTCGTCGACGAGCCCGCCGCCGACAGCATGGCCCATTTCGGTCCTCGCCAGAATCGCACAGCCACCACACCCTGGAAGCACCAGCCTAACCTGGATATTTCACGAATATCACCACAGAGGCACAGAGAACACAGAGATTTCAGAAAATTGTACGCCTTCTAGTGGCTGGCGTTCCGCAAAGGGAGATGACATGCTTGAATATAAAAAGGCTTAAAAATTCAAGTGGATATATCTATCTCTGTGCCCTCTGTGTCTCTGTGGTGATAAAAGCGGACTAAGCGCCCATGAGCTCGGCTGCAATCAGGCGCTGTTTCTCAGCCTCGTCTTCGCCATTTCCGTTCCCATCTTGTGCAATCGAGGCGCAGTTCCTCGCGTTGCGCACTTGCATAGCCACTCGCCAGGCGCGGTTGCCTTCGCCTCCTCGCTGGTCGGCGGCTAGGAGGCAGGCGGTTGCCACCCCGATGAAGTGAGCCGCCTGCCGGCCCCAATCGGTATCCCGTCCGCACTCCGTATAGGTTCCGACGGCGTAGTCCTTAGCGGAGCGAAATGCATCTTCCAGTATATCGTCGGAAGTTTCCGGGTCCATTGCCACCAGCACTGCGCGGCGAATTCGCGCGTCGTCGCACAGATCCAAGGCGCTTTGAATGAACATGCCACCGAGGCGGCGCTGCTCCCGGGGACTCAGGCTATCGAGCAGTCGCTTGAGATCCTGGTCGTTCTGTATGCTTGCCATGATTCGTCTCCTCCCGAGCACTGCCTCTACATAGAGTATGGTACCCGCTAGCGGCTGGGAGCTAGATCGCCTGAGTGAGAGCGCCTAGGTGATCCGTGAGCTTGGTATTCTCCGAATAGTCCACCGGACAGGCGATCACGGAAACGCCGTCGTGGTCGAGCGCTTCCTCGAGTGTCGGCAAGAGTTGGTCCGCTGCCGTAATCTGGTAACCATTCGCTCCGAAGCTTTTCGCATAGGCGACGAAATCCGGGTTGGTGAAGTCCACATGGGAATGGCGGTGGATTTCGAGATCCATCTTCCATTTGATCAGGCCATAGCTCTGGTCCGTCCAAACCAGGATGACGATCGGTGTCTTCTCACGGAGCGCCGTCTCGATCTCCTGCGAGTTCATGAGGAAGCTGCCGTCTCCCATGACCGCGAGAACCTTCCGGTCGGGGTGGGCGAGCTTGACGCCGATGGCGCCGGGGAGGGCGAAGGCCATGGTCGCAAGACCATTGGAGATCAGACAGGTATTCGGCTCGTAGGTCGGATAGAGGCGAGCCATCCACATCTTGATGGCGCCCGTGTCCGCCAGAACGATGTCCTCGCGGCCCATGGCGGCCCGTATGTCCGCCACGAGCCGCTGGGGCTTGACCGGAAAGGAGTCGTTCGCCCGTCCGCGGTCGAGCTCTTCCGCGAGGATCGCGCGAATCGCGCAGCTGGTGACGTCGCGCCCGAAATTTCCCGGGACCGCAGCGGCGAGGGCATCGAGGGCGGCGGAGATATCACCCTCGATGCCTACCTCGACGTCGTAGTGGGCATCCACGGCCGCCGGAAAGCGATGAATGTGGATGATGGTCTTGTCACCCTCCGGGTTGATTCGCTCGGGGGCGAATTCCTGGAGCTCGTACCCCACGCTGATGACCAGATCGGCCTGGTCGAACCCGAAGTTGGTGTAGTCATGGACCATGAAGCCGATCGCGCCCAGTGCGTTCGGGTGGTCGTCGGGCATGACGCCCTTGCCGTGGAAGGTGGCTGCGACCGGGATGCCGAGCTTCTCGGAGAAGCGGACCAGAGCGTCCTGAGCGTCGTTGCGGGCGGCGCCATGCCCGGCGAGCAGGACCGGCCGCTTGGCGGCTTGCAGGGCAGCGGCGGCGCGGGCGACTTGTGCCGGTGAGGGCGCATCGGCACGCACGCGATTGACCCTGAGAGGTTTCGCGCCGGCGGGTGCGGGCATCGCCTCCACGTCCTGCGGGACGGCCAGATAGGCAACGCCCGGGCGCTCCGTCTGTGCCGTCTTGAAGGCGCTGCGTACCATCTCCGGGATCGCCGCCGGTGTCCGCACTGTGTCGGCCCATTTCGATACCGGGCTGAACATGGCGACCAGGTCCACGTATTGATGGGTCTCCTTGTAGATCCGATCGAGCCCGACCTGAGCGGTGATCGCGACCAGGGGCGTGCTGTCCGAGCTGGCGTCGGCCACCCCGAGGAGCAGGTTGATGGCACCGGGCCCAAGTGTCGCCGTACAGACCCCGGCCTTGCCGGTGACACGGCCATACATGTCCGCCATGAAGGAGGCGCCCTGTTCGGATCGGGCCAGTATGAAGCGGATCGAAGAGTCGTTCAGGGCATCGACGAGGCGGATGTTCTCCTCTCCTGGAATGCCGAAAAGGCATTCGACACCCTCGTTCTCGAGACAGGAGACGATGAGCTGTGCTGCCGAGTGACCGTTCATGCTACCCCCGAGCTTTCTCACAAATCAGGAACGAGTAACCAACCCTACAACCGAGATTAGCAGAACGCGAACATCGGGGGGGAGGCTCGAGCAAGCGTCCGCCGAGGTATGGGCCCGATCGTGGTAATAGAAGGGTTGTCGAGACGAAGGCTTGACGAGAAATAACCATCTGAGCTCGAACGGATGCTATAACACATTAGCGTAATGGCATAGCTTCTCGGAGATCCACATGATTCAGCTTCGCACCGAAAGCGACAGTCTTGGCGAAGTCGAGGTCCCCGCCGACAAGCTGTGGGGGGCCCAGACGCAGCGCTCGCTGGAGCACTTCAGTATCGGCGACGACCTGATGCCGCGTGAAATGATCGTTGCCTATGCGGCGTTGAAGAAGGCCGCAGCCGAGGTCAATCATGCGGGCGGGCGGCTCGGGGATCGCCAGTATGAGCTGATTGTCCAGACCTGCGACGAGATCCTGGCTGGTCAGCACCAGGACCAGTTTCCGCTGCATGTGTGGATGACCGGCAGCGGAACCCAGTTCAATATGAACGTTAACGAGGTGATATCGAACCGCTGCTGCCAGATCGCCGGAACGGCGCTAGGCGCCAAGGATCCCGTGCATCCCAATGATCACGATGAGATCTATGCTCCCCGCCTGTTCCGGCGATCCATGTCCAAGGGCTACATCGCGCTCACACCAGCAGCGGGTGGACGTAGTCGGCGACAGCACTGCCGAGCACGCGCTGTTGCCGCGCGTCCAGATGGATTCCATCGGTCTCGCTGGCCGTAGCATGCTCCGCGGCATTCAGGTAATGACAGCCGAGCACCCTGGCGACGTCTCGGTAGTGTTTGTCGAGCTGTCTGGACTTCTCCGACGCGCCGGCGAACACGTCGGCCAACAGACTCAGCGGTCCAATGCGGGGAGGACAAACCAGCAACACCTCAGGCCTAATGCCGTTCTGTCCCCTGATGTCGGCGGAGACCATCTGGATGAGCTTACCGGCGCCGGCGGCAATATCGTTGGGGGAGAGGTTGAACCTGGTCTTCAAGTCGTTGGTACCGAGCATGATGATCACCAGGTCGAGCGGCGCGTGACTCTCGAGGCACGGCAGCAAATGGGTTCGGCCGTTCTTGTGTGCTCCATCGATCGGATCGTCGAAGACTGTTGTACGCCCGTTAAGCCCCTCGGCGATGATGGTGACCGATTCACCCAGCTTTTCTTGCATGACGCTCGGCCAGCGGTCCGTCCAGGCATGCCGGGTGGCGCCGGTCAGTGAGGTCATCGGTACCATGCCCCAGGTATTCGAATCGCCGTAGCATAAGATCGCAGTCATGCATCTCTCCAGCCGAGTTGGCTTCGCGACGAATTGCCCCGTTCAGAGGATCACCGGGACTCTCAGGCCGACATCCACCTGATATCTCGAGCGGATCAGGTGTGACTGTCCGCCATTTGGGTCGGCAGGTGGGCTCGGCCGCTCAGGGTCGAGCCAGAATCAGCAACCACCCGGTATTCTCGATGTGCGCGGCGAGTGCCCGTTCGCCATCGACCTCGACGGGCGCGTTGTCGGCAGTCCCGACCTTGGCGAGGGCGGCCTCGACCAGCCCATTGATTCTGCCGTTGGTCGATGCAACGGCGTGATCGCCGCCAGCGCTTCTTAGGTTCTCGGCGGTGCGGTAGTAAAGGACCGCCGCCCGCGCCTTGGTGTTGACGCCGTCGATCTCGTCCGCCAATGCCGGGTCGCTGGCATCGATCGCAAGCCCCTTGTCGTCGACGATCAACGCAGTGCTGCCATCGCGCCCGAGGCGGGACAGGACCGACCGGGTGAGCTGCTTCAACGTGATGTCGCGCGAGGCGACCCCGAGCAGCCGGTCGCCGTCTTGGATCGGGTAGGAAGCCGTCACCATCATCCCGGCGCCTACGAGATCCAGGTAGGGCCTGGTCCAGCCGACCCTTCCGTTCTCGACGTCCGCGGCCTGATAGAACTCGGTCTTAGTGGGCGTACCGTTGTTGACCGCCTCCTCGATCGGCACGTAGGGGAAGATGACCATCGCGTTGTCACTGGTGGTCAAGTAGACCCAGGAGAACGGAAAGCTCTCGTAGTCGCTGCGCAACGTCGGAGCCAACCGTTCGAACAGGTCGAATTCCCGCAGGACCGACTCGCTCAACTGGTTACCCGAGTAGCTGTAGAAGGCGGGATAGGCCGCCCGAGAGGGCGGAGGCGAGGCGATGTCGGCGGGCCAAGTCCTCACCCCGGTTGTGTTTGCGAGGGTCAGGCGCGACTCCAGCCGGCGCTCGGGGCTGCCCGGTGGCCGCTCGGCTTCGGCCGCGGCCAACCGCCGATAGGTGTCGCCCAAGGCTCGCGTGCTGTCGGCGACCGCGGTCAGGACAGCGCCAATACTCTCCGCCGCGATCTCCACGAGCGTCTGCTCCAGAGAGGCGACTGCTTGCTCGTCCGCGACCTCGGCCTGGACCGGCACGGTCGATATCCATGCCAGTGCCGCGGCGATCTGGAGGCGCATCATTCGGGTCATGTCGTCTCCTGTCAGAGATATCGGGGTGTCGGCGCTCGCGCCGCTGATGCGATCCCCTGGTGTCGTCTTGCGTTCAGGACGCTACTATCGCCTGAAATCGGTGCTCGATCACCTCAAGCTCCGCGTCCATCCTAAGAAACGCTTTATCGGCCAGACGGCCAGGGGGGTCGATTTTCTGGGGTATCGGCTGCGGACCGGGGCCAAGCTCGGGCCAGCCCAATCGTCCATCGACCGACTCATCACCCGTGCGCGCCGGCTTCAGGAGCGCGGAGCTGGCGAAGGCCAGCTCCGCGCGGTACGTGTGGCGTTGGTACAAATGACTACTGGGCGGACTGCGCGGTCGGGTCAGCACCATGGGGCGGTTCACCCGGATCTGGGTATTGGTGCTGAAGCGACTGCATCTCACCGACCATACCGTGCATCCGTGCTAAGGCCTCTGGCCTGCGGTTCTCGTCTGCGGGTCCCGAACGGGCTGGGTTTCCATGGTGTGAGGTGACTCACTGTTGTACACAATACAGGTGATCAGGCCCCGCGCAACTCGCGAACGTCGCGTAGCTTGTCCATGCCGCGTCCGCCGCATCGGCGTTTCCTATTGTGGCGGTTCGCCCACCGCCGTCGGTGGGGTACGTCCAATTGTCGCATGCCCGTGTCGCTTCGTTACTTTGGGGGGCCCCATTGGGCTCGGTAGTAGTCCAAACGTAAAAGCCTTCGGTGCTTTCTCCGCCCGCTTGTTGATTAATAGGATGGTCGAGGGAGCCATCGGTAAGGGCTTCCCAATCATCGGCCACCTTGGTACTGAGGTCGGGGAGTAGGTACGGTCCACCGGAGACGCATTTCCAAGCGAATTCTTTCGAAACATCATGGTCATTTATTTCCCCTCAAAATTAACGGATAGGATCCGAATTCAGAAAACGAGAGACTGTATTGCCGGGAACGCGCGGCTGCCCCCCCGGCCAGGTCCGCGACCGCTTTAACTTCTAGCCGCAAGAGTTTAATGCGGCGGTCGTGCCAAACAATGCACAGGTGTCTCAATATCCATGCACAGGCGTCTCAACCTGATGCGAGGTAGGAGAGAATGCACTAGACTCCACACATACCAGGAGCCATTGCCCGCGCTACACCTTACAAACGGAAGCGGCTCTGCTGAGTACATGCATCCATCCGAGATCGCAGGTGCTTTGGTCTCTTACTGGGCACCCCGGATTAACCTTTGTGAATACGTGCATGCGCGAGCCCGGAGCACAACGATGCGCGATGCCGCAGTGCCCGGGGACGTCGTACCGCCTCCTGCGAATACCGCTGGTGTATCGCGAACAGCCGCGTCCCACGGCACCGTCGTCAACATGATGCAGAGGCCCGATCTCAGATCCTGGTGCCTCGAGGTGGCAAGGGATGCGTGACCCATTCGAGGGGGCTGCTCTGCCGGCAGCAAGCAAGCAGGAGCAGCCACCGGATGCTCTGCCGGTCTCGCGCCTGGATGCGAGGCAGATCCCGCTGGCGCATCGCTTCGACGCCTGGCACGAGGGCTGTGCCCCGTTGTTCGACACGACTTGTCTGGGTGACCCGGGCCGCTTCGACGTCGGTGCAATCTGCTACCTCGTCGATCGACTGATGTTCACCCGGGTGCACTTCGAGCGGATGCACTTCAGCCGTGGGACTCCACAACTGTCCAGCGGCGAATCCGACTGCATCACGGTGCAGCACTACCGCAGGGGGTCGGTCACGGGGCGACTGGACGATGGCACCCCGCTGTGCATGGCCCCGGACCGCATCTCAATCCACGATTATGCTCACGCCTACACGGGCGTCGGCGAGACCACCGAGAGTTTCGGTGTCATCATTCCCCGGCATCTGCTGACCGAGCACGATCGCATCTATCGGCACAGCCCGATGTTCTCGTGGTCCCTGGATTCCCCTCGGGGCCGACTGTTGACCAGTGCGTTGGCGGCGATTTGGCGCGAGCTGCCACTCGCCACCCAGTCGGACTCCGCGGCCATCGCCTCGGGCTGGTCAATGGCCTGCTGGCCGCGGAGCCGGCGCCAGACCACCATCGTCCCAGTTCCATGCCATTTCGACAGCCGTCACAAGCTCGACAGCGAATGTCCACAGCACCAATTCCGTCATGACGCCGGCAGTGCCGGCTCCTCCCCGACACATCCAGAAGAGATCGGGATTACGCTCCTGACTGACGCGGTGGATCTCGCCGTCCGCGGTGACGACCTCCGCTTCGATCAGGTTGTCCGTGGTCAGACCGAGCAGCCGGGTCGCGTAGCCCAGACCGCCACCCGAAACGAGGCCGCCGAGCGCGACGGTCGGGCAGTCGCCGGTCGGCACGGCGCGCCCGGAGGCATCGAGATCCTTCGCCAAGTCGAGGATTCGAGCGCCGGGCCCGGCATGCAGTCGCCCATCCGCATGAAGCCTGGCATCATTCAGATGGGACAGATCGAGGAGCACTGCGTCTTCCTGGATCGGAAAGCCATCGAAACAGTGACCACCGGAACGGACCGCGACGCGAAATCCTTCCGCCGCCGCTCGTCGAAAAACCGTCGCCACGTCGGTAACATCCGCCGGCCGGACAACGGCAAGCGGCTGGCGGTGACGCGCAGGCGGATAGAAGACCCGCGTCCCTTCGGTGAAAACCCGGCTGCCGCGGAGGCCGAGCGCGCCGGTGATTTCCGCCTCGAGCCGGGCAAAGTCTCGCGGGGCCTTGCCGCCGCTCTGCGGATGGGTCATGTCCGTCTCCAAGGATTGTCCAAAATTGCGGCGCTCGCTTGAGAGCTTGTGAAAAAAGTCGAAGTATGAAGACCGAGATAGAGTACCAATGTACTTCCCCTGATGTGTTAGCTTCTCGATCGACGAGCCGACAACAGGCGGCAGGTTCACAGCTGTCCCGGCAATGTGCGGTCAGATGGAAATGCCTGATACGGAACGTTCCCTCTTCGGCGCTGGTTTGATCGTTGTCGCCAGTGCATTCTTTGCGACGTCCGGTTTGCTGATTCAGCTCTCCAGCAAGGAGGTCAGCAGCTGGACGACGGTCTTCGCGGGATTTCTCGTCGGCGGACTTTTCGTCATTCCCTTCGTCCTCGTCCGACGCGGCGCATCCGCATTCGCATCCCCCAATGTTCTGATGCTGGTCGCGCGGGGCGGCGCGGCCGTCGCGCAGATCGGCGTCTTGTTCAAGGCCATTGCTTCGATATCGTTGCTGGAGGCCATGTTGTTTCGGGAAACGGCCCCACTCTGGGTGCCCATTTTTTCTCTGCTCTTTCTCGGCGAGTCCATGCCGCGCAGGATCTGGCCGACGCTGCTGTGCGGATTTACGGGGGTTGCCCTGGTTCTTCATCCAAACCTTACGGCCCTGAACACCGGATATCTGTTCGGACTTGCCGCAGGCATCCTCTTCGCCGTGCAGATCATGCTGACCAGACGCCTCAACCAGCTCCATGAGCCGCAGGATCGAATCCTGCTGTATATCTATCTGATCGGGATTGTCGGCACGATCATCCCCGCTGCGCAGACCTATGTTCGGCCCGATTTCGTAACGGTCGAGCGTTTGACCTTCGCCGGTCTGTTCCTTCTCGGCTCCACAACTTTCATCGTGAAGGCGATGGGGCATGCTCCGGCCTGGCTGCTAGCCCCTCTCGGGTATTCGGCCGTCGTCTTCTCCGCCCTGCTGGACTGGCTCGTCCTCGACAAGCTTCCCGGCATGGTGTCCTCGGCGGGGATCATGCTCGTAATCGTTTCGGGGATTTTGACGATGCGGTTTGCTCCGCACCAGGGTCATGGGGAAACGGCGATGATCGCAAAAGAAGGGTGCACCTGATGTTCGGTCTCTACGGTCCCGGCAGCGCCCGGGATCACGCTTGCATGCTTCGGCTCGTGAAGGAAAACGATGGCCGCGACGTCCGGTTCTATCATTGCGGAGCCAACGCGGTCCTTTCACGGGAGCCCTGGTGTGTGGCCGTGCCGGGGAACAGTCCTACCGAGGCGGCGAAGCGTGCCCGCGAAGACGGTACGAAATTTGTCCTCATCACGGACGCGGAGCTGCTGCTGGCCGGTGCGGCGGACGCATTCAGACAGGAAGGGGTAGGCGCCCTCCAGGAAGGCGGCTTAGCGGTTGCGGGAGGAAGAGTCGCCGCGCCCATTGCCAATGCGAAGGCGATCGAGGACGTCAAGCAGCAGGTCTACGGTACGTTGTCGCGCATCCGGTGTGAAGGAAAGCACCATCGCAGCGACCTGGGATATGGAATTGCCGAGGGACTCTTCTCCTGAATGATCTGCAGGCATACAGGTCTCGGGCTGTACGGGTAGATCGAACATCTTGCGCGGCTGTTCCGCTGACCTCAATCCCAATGAGATGCGAGCAAGACAAATAGGCCATCCATTCATGCTGGACGTAAGAGCAATGCAGCGGTAGATCTTGAAGCGGAAATCCGCCATTACGCTTTTGAAGAGCAATTGAGGGGAGATACGGATGGCGTGTACGCAGGTTCCGGTATCGGGACTTGAGCGCGGGCAGGAAAAAACTGGGTCAGACTCTGCGATACGCATGCGAGACGGGGTAGACCCAACCGTCTCCACAAGGAATTTGTAAGGTAGCCCGCAAGGACTCTCCGGTGGACGAGTGAATCTGGGAGGTCGGAGCAAACGAAGGCCAGTCTGTAGTTGATCGGATAGGGGCTCAAGCTTCGCCTAACCCGATGAGTGGGCTAACTTCCTACTGGACTGGCGGCAACTATAGGGGTGCGCTGCCTTTGTACAGAACCCTTTTCTGGAGGCCGATATGACTGAAATCCGCACCGAAAGCGACAGTCTTGGCGAGGTCGAGGTCCCCGCCGACAAGCTGTGGGGGGCCCAGACGCAGCGCTCACTGGAGCACTTCAGTATCGGCGACGACCTGATGCCACGGGAAATGATCGTTGCCTATGCGACGTTGAAGAAGGCCGCAGCCGAGGTCAATCATACGGGCGGGCGGCTCGGGGATCGCCAGCATGAGCTGATCGTCCAAGCCTGCGACGAGATCCTGGCCGGTCAGCACCAGGACCAGTTTCCGCTGCATGTGTGGATGACCGGAAGCGGCACCCAGTTCAATATGAACGTTAACGAGGTGGTCTCGAACCGCTGCTGTCAGATCGCCGGCACAGCGCTGGGCACCAAGGACCCGGTGCATCCCAATGATCACGTCAACATGTCGCAGTCGTCGAACGATTCCTTCCCGTCGGCGATGTGCATTGCGGCCGCTGTGACGACGGCCAACAACCTGCTGCCGTCGGTAAGGGCGCTGCGCGATTCGCTGGATGCCAAGGCCAGGGCCTGGGATGCGATCGTCAAGATCGGCCGCACCCACATGCAGGACGCGACGCCGCTGACGCTGGGGCAAGAGGTCTCCGGCTACGTGGGTATGCTGGATGAGGCGATTGGATGGATCGAGCAGGCCCTGCCGGGCGTCTACCGGCTCGCCCTCGGCGGCACCGCGGTCGGCACCGGCATCAACGCCGCACCCAACTTTGACGTGGAGGCCGCCGCCGCAATCGCCAAGCTGACCGGTTTGCCCTTCATCACCGCACCGAACAAGTTCACGGTCCAGGGAGCGCACGATGCCCTGGTCCAGCTGCATGGCACCTTCAAGACGCTGGCCGTATCGCTGTTCAAGATCGCGAACGACATCCGGCTCCTGTCCTGCGGGCCGCGTTGCGGCTTCGCCGAGCTGAACATCCCCGCCAACGAGCCGGGCTCGTCCATCATGCCCGGCAAGGTCAACCCCACCCAGTGCGAGGCGCTGGCGATGGTGGCGGCGCAGGTGATGGGCAACGACGTGGCGGTCGGTATCGGCGGCAGTGGCGGCTACCTGGAGATGAACGTCTACAAGCCGCTGATCATCTTCAATGTCGCCAAGTCCGCGCGGCTGCTCACCGATGGGTGCCACAACTTCCGCGTCTTCCTCGTCGAAGGCACCGAGCCCAACGAGAAGCAGATCGCGGGCTTCGTCGAGCGCTCGCTGATGTTGGTGACAGCGCTGAGCCCGGTGATCGGCTATGACAAGGCATCGAAGGTCGCCCACTACGCGCTGGACCATGACATGACCCTGCGCGAGGCGGCGCTGAAGCTCGGCTTCGTCGCTGCCGACCAATTCGACCGGCTCGTGGATCCGGCGAAGATGACGCGGCCCTACATCGCCGAGGATTAACACCCGGTCCGCGATGCGGATGCAACCCACACCTCCCTCTTCGATGCCCAAGGGCACCAACCCCAAGCCCGTTTGATCCCATCAATCCGAGCCCCGGAGACCCGTCAGCATGTACCACAAACCGTACAGCGTCGAGCGCCGCGACGACGGCGATATCTACTATGTCAGCGGCCGCGGACTGCAGGTTTTGCATGCGCCGCTGGTCAACCGTGACGCCGCCTTCACGGCGCAGGAGCGCGAGGAGCTCGGCCTCGTCGGCCTGTTGCCGGAGATGGAGGACACCCTGGACGAGCAGGCGGAGCGGGCCTGGGCGCAGCTCCTGAAGCAGCCGACGCCGATCCAGAGGCACGTCTATCTCACCGCCCTGCACGACCGCAACGAGGTGCTCTTCTATCGCGTGGTCTGCGACCACATGCACGACACCTTCCCGATCATCTACGACCCGGTGATCGGCGAGGCGATCGAGAACCACAGCCACCTCTACCGCCGGCCGCGAGGGCTCTATCTCTCCGTCGACCAGCCGGATGCCATCGACGCCGCCTTCGACAATCTGGGGCTCGGCGCGGACGACGTGGACATCATCGCCTGCTCGGATGCCGAAGAGATCCTCGGCATCGGCGACTGGGGCGTGGCCGGGGTGGACATCACCATCGGCAAGCTGGCCGTCTACACGGCGGCGGCCGGGATCGATCCGGCCCGGGTCATCCCCGTGGGCCTGGACGTCGGCACTGACCGCGAGAGTCTGCTGAGCGACCCGATGTACATGGGCAATCGACACAAACGGGTACGCGGCGAGGCCTACGACGCCTTCATCGACAAGTTCGTCAAGACAGTCGAGCTGCGTTTCCCCAATAGCTTTCTGCACTGGGAGGACTTCGGGCCCAGCAACGCACGGCGTCTGATCGAGCGCTACCGGGGCAGCTTTTGTACCTTCAACGACGACATGCAAGGCACCGGCGCCATTACCCTGGCCGGCGTACTGTCCGGCGTGCGTGCCACGGGCATGCCGCTGAAGGAGCACCGTGTCGTGGTGTTCGGCGCCGGCACCGCGGGGGTCGGCATCGCGGACCAGATCCGCGACGCCATGGTCCTGGACGGGCTGAGCAAGGAGGATGCGAGCGCCCGGATCTGGTGCCTCGCCAGCCATGGCCTGCTGGTACACGGCATGCCCGACGGCATGCGTGATTTCCAGGAGTCCTTCGCCCGCCAGCCGGACGAGGTCGCCGGCTGGCAGCGCGACGGCGCCGGACACATCCCGCTCGAAGAGGTGGTGCGGCAGGTCAAGCCCACGGTGCTGATCGGCACATCGACGCGGCCCAAGACCTTCACCGAGGCCATCGTCAAGGACATGGCGAGCCATTGCGAGCGCCCGA